>CAXTMV010000102.1:0-4760 GCA_964245425.1 uncultured Flavihumibacter sp.
GTATGTTATAGTATTCTAATTATGGCCTTACCAAAGTTTTTTGCGCAATTTAATAATAAGCATTTTTTTTCGCTGGCGGGCAACGTCATCATGTCGGGGCTATCGATTATTATTATGGGTATTTTATACCGCGGCCTTCCCAACAAAGCCGAAATGGGCAGCTGGGTTTTTTTTCAGACCATGTATGCGCTGGGCGAAATGTTCAGAAGCGGATTTTTAACCACCGCTACCATCAAGTTTTATTCGGGTGCAGACAAAGACCGGGCCGCTGAAATAATCGGCTCTGCCTGGGTGGTAGGCACGGGTATTACCCTCACATTACTGGTACTGAACATACCTGCATTTTTGCTGGTACACCTGGTAAATGCCGATAAGCTGGAAGGGTTGCTTTTCTTTTTAAAATGGTTTGGGATCAGTTATCTTTTTTCGCTGCCCACCCTGATTGCCAACTGCGTACTACAGGCAGAAGCGCGGTTCGACCGTTTGTTGTATATGCGTGCGGTAAACCAGGTATCGTTGCTGTTGTTTATTGTAGTGCTGATTGCCATGCATCGCCTTACCCTGGAAACGCTTATTTATTCCAACCTGCTTTCCTTATTGTTGACCAGTGTATTTGTTTTACTGAAAGGATGGACCAATATCAAAGACTGGAAACGAAAAACGAAAAATGGTATCATGGAACTCTACCATTTTGGGAAATACAGCGTGCTGGGTAATATCAGTTCTTACCTGTTGCGGGGTTCGGATATATTTATCATTAATGGAATGCTGGGCTCTGAAGCGGTAGCCAAATACAATATCGGTCTGAAACTGATGGAAGTAATTGAAATCCCCCTGCGCAGTTCCATTGCCACGGCCATGCCTTCACTGGCCGCCGCCTACAACCGCGGCATGAAAACGGAAATGATTTATATCATGAAAAAGTATGCGGGCCTGCTCACTTTTGCATTGATACCGGTTTGCATTGGCTCGGTGCTGTTTGCAGAACTGGCGGTGTACCTGGTCAGCGGTAAGCAATATGTTGGCACCGAAGCCGCTACCGTGCTTCGGTTGTTCATGACCTTTTCATTGCTGTTCCCTACCGATCGGTTTATAGCACTGGGCCTGGATGTGATTCACAAACCCAATATCAATTTTATAAAGATCTTGATCATGCTGGCCGTAAATATCATCACCGATTTTGCGGGCATTGCTATTTTCGGCAATATCAACGGCGTGGCCCTCGCCACCGTTTTCCCGGTTATCGTTGGCATCGGCATCGGCTACTGGGCTTTGCGGAAATACGAAGACTTCAGGCTGCCATCTATACTAACCGTGGGATACACTGAACTAAAATTCCTGCTGCACGAAAAACTGAAAATCAAAAAGAATTTACTGCCCTGATCCGGATCCGGCTACTAGAACAAAGAGAAAAAGGGCGTGCAACCAGCAGACATGCCTTACCGGTAAAATGGATACCTTAGGCAAAAGATTTCTTATGCAGATAGTATCCCGCCATTGTCTTTTTCTTTTCTTACTGGTATCGATGGTTGTTCAAGGCAGCGCGCAGGCCCCTGCCGATTCGGTATATACAGCAAAAGGCAATCCCCTCTTTACGCATACATACACCGCCGACCCGGCCGCCATGGTTTACAAAGACAAAGTATACCTGTATACCGGGCATGATGTGGCGCCACTGAACCGTAATGGGTATGAGATGCATGAATGGTTGTGCTTTTCCACGCCGGATATGGCTAACTGGACAGAACACCCCGTACCATTAAGCGTTAAAGATTTCACCTGGGCAAAAGACGATGCATGGGCATCGCAGGTAATAGAACGGAACGGAAAATTTTACTGGTATGTAGCAGTAGAACATGCCAGCATTAAAGGAAAAGCCATTGGGGTGGCCGTATCAGATAAACCTACCGGACCTTTCAAAGATGCCATTGGATCAGCACTGGTAACAAACGATATGACCACCGCCACTAAGATTAGCTGGGACGATATAGACCCTACCGTTTTTATAGACGATAACGGGCAAGCCTGGTTGTTCTGGGGCAATACCAAGTGCTATTATGCCAAACTGAAGTCGAACATGATTGCGCTGGACGGGCCCATCCAGGCCATCGATCTGCCGCATTATACCGAAGCACCCTGGGTGCATAAACACAATGGCTGGTATTACCTTTCCTATGCGTACCAGTTTCCGGAGAAAACGGCCTATGCCATGAGCCGTCATATTGAAGGCCCCTGGCAATACAAGGGCATTTTAAACGAGATAGCCGGTAATTGCAATACCAACCACCAGGCCATTATTGATTTTAAAGGAAAGTCTTATTTTATTTACCATAACGGGGCATTGGTGCCCGATTATGCCAGCTTCCACCGGTCTGTATGCATCGATTACCTGTATTATAATACCGATGGAACCATTAAAAGAATTGTGATGACATCGGAAGGTGTTAAAAAAATATTTTAAATGATACATTTTGAATGTTGAATTGCCTGCGGCGGCACAAAAACATGTATTCGGCATTGCCTGGGACACGCAATTCAATATTTAAAATAGTAGTTATGGACCTGATTGTATTCAAGAACCATTTAAAGCAATTTTGCCAGCGGGCGATTGAACAGCGGATAGCCGCCGCACAACAAATGATCCGGCAGGCCCAGGAAGCCGCCAACAGCGAGGAGAAAAGTTCTGCGGGCGATAAATATGAAACCGGCCGCGCCATGGGGCACCTGCAAAAGGATATGTATACGCGCCAGCTGGCTGAATATGCAAAAGAAATGGCCGGCTTACAATCTGTTCGCACCGACCAGCTGTATGCATATGCTACCGCGGGCGCTTTGATAGAAACGGCCAACCTGTCTTTTTTTATTGCTGCGGGCCTGGGCAAACAAATGGTTGACGAAAGAACCATTCTTTTCCTGTCTCCCCATGCGCCGCTTGCAGCCATCCTTCAAAATAAAAAAACAGGTGACGGTTTCAATTTTAATCAACAGCTGCTGACGATTACCAATGTGTATTAAATTATTTGAATTTTTACCTGTTGAATGTTGAATGGCCCCGGCAGCGGCGCAAAGGACTTCAACATTCAAAATAATTCTACGCGGCGTGCGCTCTTTTGCGGTTTTGCATGTATTTATCGTGGATGATGGCAGCCATTGGTTTCTGGTACACTTTGCTTTCCACCCATGATATGATATCCAGGTAGGCAAAAGCCCTGGTTTCAAAGCGGCTTTTTTCAAACTGTTTGATCTTGTGCAGAAAGGTTTCCAGTTCAGACCGCAGTTTGTGCCGGGGCAACTGGAATGAATGGCGCAAAAACTTGAACATCTCTTCTTCCAGTACCGTTACGTGTTGCTTTTTTGCCATGAAGCGGTAGACCGATTTGGTCAGGTACTCCATCAGTTCATAATTGCCCATTTCAAAATGCGCCATCAGGTGCAGCAGTCGGGCATAAGATTGCAGATCATCGCGGATATCTACCTGTTCATTGATGATCTTTTGCAGGTAATCGATACAGGTGCCATAATCTTCGCTGCCAAAATACAGGGTAGCGATCTTGTAGTTGAAGACCATGATGCGATGATTATCGATGAACAGATCGTATTCGGCTAATTTTTCTTCTATAGCCGGCACCAGCAGCACCCCGGCTTTAAAGGTACCCAGCATGCAGTGCTGGTTTATTTTGGCATTGGTAATATAAATAAATGCCTGTATGCGGAAGTTGTCGTGATCAAGCACCCGTTCCGTATTGGCAAATGCTTCAAACTGCCGGAGCGTGATTTCGAATTTCTCGTAATTGCGCAGGTCAAAATGCGCGTTCAGCAGGGTGTGCAGTCCCTTTATATAGTGGCTGGTTTCTACGCGTTTCATCAATGGCTGTTCGTCGAACAGGTCAACCCATTTTTGTGAATAGCGGTAATACATCAGGAAATCCTGGCAGATAAAGGCAAACCAGGAATAGCTTTGAAAAAGATATAATTTTTCGTAGAACCCGGTTTGTTCTTCTGCGTTGGAAGGAAGATTCATTTCCAGGAACTGCTTAACCGCCAGCTCATCTTTTTCATTGCGGGCATGCCCGTTTTTGATGAACCAGCTATAGAGCTGCAGGGCCAGGTTCGACAATTTGGCTACCATATCTATCCGGCTGGTGATTTCCAGCGTTTCTGAAGACAGTTGTTCGGCCCGGCTTTGCATGCCGCGCGTAATGTGCAGCATCTCAATTCTTTTTTCAAGTGCCAGCACCAGGGTCAGAAAATTGAATTTCTGGTTGGCTTTGGCCGTTTCCTTGGCCTTATCCAGTATTTTAATGCTTTGCGCAAACAATCCTTTTTTATACAGGATATGGGCATAGTCGAATTGCTCATTTAACTGCAGATCAATGCTATCGGCGCTTTTTAGCAGTCGCAGGCTGGCCAGCAACTGTTTGTATAGATGCACTTTTATATTAGATAACTGGGGCTTTTTGATAGAGGGCAGCTTTTTGAGTAACAGCGCCTCGTCGTACTCCTTTAATTTATCCAAAGCGTCAAAAAGCTCGATGATTTTCAAATCCTCATTTCCCGAACTTCTCTTGATATATAGCTTGAAATTCCTTTTTTCCGACTTTTCCAATGACTGGACCAGTTGAAATAAACTATCTGAAAAACGGTTGGACATAATAATTTAATTTTCATAGAACCCAATAGGGTAAAGGCTTTGTATACTCCGAGCCGGTGTTAAGCGTAATAAAAACACTTATAAGTTGATTAAAAGGACATCCCAACAC
>CAXTMV010000102.1:4770-5480 GCA_964245425.1 uncultured Flavihumibacter sp.
CCCTATCTTTACAGTGTTGAAAGAGAAAGGAAGTGTTGGAGATGTTTAGGTGGCAAAGCAATGACTCGTTAAAGGTCGTATAAAAGCAAAAGAAAGCTGTTAAACAGCTGAAAATATTTCGAAGAATTTCATATGGCAAGCAATCGTTAGAGGTCAGTCCGTTTCTACGGAGTGACCCTTTTTTTTTGTAGAGGGCGTGAAATTATAACTAAAAGGTAACATTTAAAATTATTTTTTTTATTTCTTAGTCCATTGCCGCAAAAATCTACTTAATCTACACAATTTCCTCCGCAATTTTATTGATTTACACCTAGTTAGCAAATTATTACAAAAAAAATATTTTTAGCCGATGAACCGTATTTTTACGGTCTGATCGGCTGTTTTCAATGTATTATAGCTATGCATCACCGTTAGATTTTTTGAAACAGCGTTCTTCCGGGATTTGTTACGGTAAAAAAAATCCCAAAATGCTGACATTCTGAAAATCAGCCATCCGTTTAAGACCTATTATCATTTTGGGAGCTTAATTTTAGCCTGCAGCAAAACTGTATTGAATGCGTAGATGGCTTTTTTACCTGGCTTTTCCTTTATTATTGCTTTCCTGTGTTTCGGCGCGTAACGCTGGTTACCATATCCTTCCTCCGGCCACCGTTCTGCCGCCGCTGCCGAAGCAGACCGAGGCGCGCACCTTCACCATCGGCCAGCAACTG
>CAXTMV010000102.1:5490-18118 GCA_964245425.1 uncultured Flavihumibacter sp.
ATATTCCTGTTAAGGTGGCCATGGCACCCTTTCTGCAAAAAGCGGTTATCCTCATACCCAAGGAAGTGACCAGCGATGGCTGGCCCCAATTCATGCAGACTTCCTGCGATTTTCATTACAAGTATCGTTTTGTACCGGGTGGCTTTACATTTACCTGTACAAATAACCAGGTGCAGGTAAAATTAAGCGGCAGCTACCAGGTCTCAGGCGAAAAATGCGTTTGTGCCTTCGGAAAACAAACCTCCCCCTGGATCGGCGGCAATTGTGGTTTTGGCAAGGAACCCATGCGTAAAACGGATATCTATATCAATTCAGTTCTGCAGTTTCAGCCCAATTATACCGTACACACCAGAACAATTGCCCAGAAAGCAAGCGCGCTGGAAAAATGTACCGTTTCCATGTTTAACCTGGATATTACACAGCAGGTGATGGACAGCATCAAGTCATCTACCAATACCTTTTGCTATTCTATGGACAGCATTGTAAACGGGCTCGATTTCAGCAGTACCACCCGGCAACTGGCAGAACGAATCAATAAGAAGATACCCCTCGATAAATATGGCTACCTCAAAATAAACCCATCGGCAGTAAAAATGGGCAAAATGAATAGCAATAAAGACACCCTGCAGGCTACTTTGGGCATTTACTGCTATCCTGAACTGCACAGCGACAGCACCAATAATTACACCGCTGCTTTTCTGCCCCCCCTGCAAAACGCTGATCTGCCACCGGGTATTAACCTGTATACCAATGCCCGGTACGATTACCCGTTTATCAACAGCATCATTAACCAGCTGATAAAAGATACTTCTTTCGAAATAGAAGGAAGAAAAGTGATCATTCGCAAGGTGACCCTGAACGGCGCAGAAAACGGCAAAGTGGAGATACTGGTGGATTTCGATGGCGATAAGAAAGGCAGCCTTTTCCTGACCGGCACGCCCCAGCTGGATACCGGCAGCCAGGTGATCGTGATTCCCGACCTGGATTATTCCCTTAAAAGCAGAGACCTGATCCTGACCCTCGGCAAAACCTTTTTTAGTAATAAAATCCTGCATGCCCTGCGCGACAAAGCCACCATCAGCATTACCGACCTGGTAACACAGAACCGCAAGAGTATTGAGACCCAGCTCAATAAGAAAATAATGGACGGTGTTTATTCAACCGGCACCCTCACCGATATCAGGGTGCTGAGCCTGGTAGTCGGCAAGGATGTGCTGCAGGCCCAAACCTGCGCCAGGGCCAGCGCATCCATCGTAATAACCAGCCTCTAGCGATTGATTTAAAAGATTAACGATTGAACGGTATTTAAATAAATTTTCCGGCAACCGGCAGGCAACTGAAGGGGCAAACATTTCGTATTAAGGGGGAATAAAGTACTTTTACCATACCTACTTACACGGGCGATAATTTTGGGTGATGAAGCTTTTCAAATATTGAAGCTAGTTGACGGGTGTTGCAACAATGACCGTCACAGCCAGGGTGAACTATACCATTGGCTGTACGGGTATGCCATGAAAATCTGCTATCGCTACACTAACCACCAGCATGAAGCGGAAGAACTTACCAGCGAGTCGTTTGTAAAGTTATTCAAGAACATGCATCTTTTTGATGCCGGCCGGCAACTGAACACAGAAGCGTTGTTCAAAGCATGGTTCAAGCGGATCATAATCAATACCTGTATCGATTATTTACGCAAGCATCATTCAATGGTGAACGGGCACGCGTACAACGCAGATAGTGAATCGGTGGCAGATGTGCAGGAATCCGCCATCGACAAATTATCGTATGAAGAGATTATTGACGCCATTAAGCAATTGACACCCGTATATAGAACCGTGTTTAATTTATTTGCGATAGAAGGTATGTCGCACGAAGAAATAGCCACACAGTTACACATTAGTGTAGGCGCATCCAAATCCAACCTGTCAAAAGCCAGGCATAACCTGCGGAAGATTATTTCGCACCAAACCCAGTACAATACGTATGTACAGACCAGATGAAGAAGATATTGACAACCTGAGCCGTGAGGCCGCGGAGCATTACAATGCCCCGGGAAAACCTTCCTGGGACGCTATGCGTGCGGCCCTTGACAAGGAGCTGCCCCAGGAAAAAGAAAAGAAACGCCGCGGGTTTTTATTCTTCTTTTTGGTTGGATTACTGGGCCTTTCCGTAGCCGGCACCGGTATATGGATGGCGACCCGTCACCAGAACAGCCAGCATCCGCTTACAACAGCTGCGGCCGGTACGGCAAACAAAAACCAGGATGCCATGCCTGGCCCTGCACCTGTGGCCGACAAAAACCTTGCTGCCAATAAAACGGATCAGGCAACGGTTGTTACCGATAAAAACACGACTGAGAACAACATTGGAACAGCCGTTGCAACAACGGCCGATAAAAATATACGACCCACCAGGCCTGCAGCGGATAATCATCTGCCGGCAGAGAAAGCCAGCAGCCCATCAATGATCCCGACAGCCAAGTCCGTTCCGGTAACAGGTAAGGCCCTGCCTGCTGCGCCCGGCAACAGTAAAAATATTGCGAAACATTCCGCCACTGGTAACAACCAACGCAGGGTCGTTTCAAAAGAACCTGATGCACCTGCGAGAGCAACCGCGTCATCGTCCGGCCATCTGGCGATAACTACGGGCAATAAAACAAATAACAACCGCCTGATCAAGAACAGGCCTTCCCATACTAATAATCATAAAGAGGCCCTGGCGGCCGGTAATGACAGGAACCAGCAGCCCGGCGATAAAAAGGACGAGGGTGATCAGTCTGCCACCGGACAGGCAGTAACCGCCACAACAAACAGCAGCGAACCACCGGCAACCATCGCGGCAAAGACAGCTGTCGCCATCAACCCGGTGCCCGCGGCGGATACGGTTGCCAATAAACCCGTTGCAGCGGTAACGGCCGGTAAAGATTCGGCAAAAGCACCCGTGGCAAAAACAACACCCACCGCTAAAAAAGACAGGGCCATTTTACTGGGCATCACGGCCGGGATGGATCTCAGTACCGTTAAATTTGCCTATGGGTCAAACATCGGGTACAATATTGG
Source organism: uncultured Flavihumibacter sp. (assembly GCA_964245425.1). Classification (GTDB taxonomy): domain Bacteria; phylum Bacteroidota; class Bacteroidia; order Chitinophagales; family Chitinophagaceae; genus JACMLD01. Next base: position 8,550 of record CAXTMV010000102.1, read on the forward strand.
GCTGATAGGCGGCTACCAGTTCGGCAAACACTGGTCTGCGTATACCGGTATCGTATACACGAAAAAGAACTACAAATTAAATGGCAGCGACTATCATCCGCCCAAAGATTACTGGACCAATATGCCGGGGGTAGTTTTGCAAACTGTTGAAGGCTATTGCCGCATGTGGGAATTGCCGGTAACAGCCAGGTACACGTTTAATCCTTCAGCCAAAACGGCCTTCTTTGTTGGCGGCGGACTGTCTTCTTACTTTATGAAGAAGCAGGAATACGAATACACGTACAAAACCGGGGGCTGGGCAGCCAATTCTACCTGGTCAGACGATGCCAACTTAAATCATATTTTTTCCATACTGGATCTGTCTGCCGGTTTTCAAAGGCAGATGGGCAAACACATCAGTCTGCAGGCAGAGCCTTATGCTAAAATACCACTGGGGGGTGTTGGCTTTGGTAATATCCGGCTCAGTAGTTTTGGCCTGAACCTGACCGTGCAATACCGCCAACCGGTTAAGCGTTAACAAGGTACCTGAACGGGTACACCCGTATCATTCGATACCTGTTAAAGCTTTTGTATGAAGAAAAACCACCTGCTGCCTGTTGCGGCTCTCCTGATCTTTTCTTTTATTATGTTGGATGCCTGCAGCAAGAGCAGCGCTACTGCCATGACCGATCCCTGTACCGGCGTTGCGATAGCAGTTAGCGGCACGGTAACAAATGCAGATGCCGGCACTGCCAACGGAAGCATCACCGCTACCGCCAGCGGTAGTGCGGGTCTTACGTTCAGTTTAAATAATGGCCCGGCACAGAGCTCCGGTACTTTTAGCAAATTGTCTGCCGGTGTGTATACCGTTACCGCTAAAAATGCCAGCGGCTGCAGCGGGTCTGCTACCATCACTGTAAAAACCGCCGATGCCTGCACAGGTAAAACACCAGGCCCAACTTTTACGGCTGTAACGACTGTTATCAGTACCAACTGTGCCATATCCGGTTGTCACAACGGAACCCAGGCACCTGATTATACGGCAGACTGTACCATTGTTGATTATGCAGACCTGATTAAACAACGGGTGGTAGACCAGGCCGGCACCGCCACGCAAATGCCGCAACCTCCCAGGGCAGCGCTGGCACCATCCGACCGCGCCAAAATCACCGCCTGGATAGCCGCGGGGAAACACATCACAGACTGAGTGATACGCATTACTTAACACGTTACCCTTTATCAAACCAGACCGGTTTCGGATCGTCCCAGTTTCCATTGTAGTTAAAAAATAATTCTTCGCCTGCCGTTATGCGCCGCATTGTTTTGACAGTGATGGTCTGCGCGGCAAAATCCATTTCATATTCACAATTGGAAGTATAGGCGTGGTTGTACAGGGGTATATAACCAAGGGCCATACAACAATCCGTTTGCCGCTCACCCCATTCAAAAATATAATCGTGCAACAGGGTTTCATCCAGTTTTTGCCGGTCTGCTGCTGTCATTACAATAACGGGCGCCACTTCAATTACTGTACCTGGTTCAATGGATTCGCGGGTAAAAACGCCACGCCCCATGCTGGCAGTTATATTTATAAAAAGAAAAGGGAGTATCATTGCGATCGTCATTTCTGTTAACTGAATATTGGCTGAAATTACTTCATCATTTTACAATTAACAATTGGCCGTTTAAATACAAGAAACGGTACTTTTGAAGTATGAGCTTAGAACTGGAAGAACCTACCATGGAGGAGCAGTTTCTGCAAGTAGTACAAAGTGATGATGTACTGCGTGTCAAAGAGTTCCTGAACCAGCAGAATATCAGCGATGTGGCCGAGCTCATTGGCATGTATCCGGACTATGAGAGCAAGATCGTTGCCAATATGAGTGTTCACCGGGCCGCCAAGGTTTTCAAGATTCTTGATCTGCCTGCACAAAAAAATATCATACACGATCTGCCGCCGCTTAAAACGGCAGAATTGCTGAACGAATTACCGGCCGATGACAGGACCGCTTTCCTGGAAGAGCTGCCCAACGAGGTCGTAAAAGAACTCATCAAAACACTTGATCCGGAAGAACGAAAAGTAACACTGGCTCTGTTGGGCTACCCCGAAAGCAGCGTAGGCAGGCTCATGACACCAGATTATATAGCCGTACCGCTTGAGTGGACCGTACAGGAAGTATTACAACAGATACGGGAGGTTGGTAAAGACAGCGAGACCATTGATGTAATTTACGTGGTAGATGAAAAGGGTATTTTTATTGACGATGTGCGCATACGCGAAATCATACTGGCCAGCCCCGATAAAAAAATGAGCGAGGTGATCGACTACCGGTATATTACCCTTAACGTAAACGACGACCAGGAAGTAGCCAGCCAGACTTTTAAAATGAATAACCGGGTGGCCCTGCCCGTGGTTGACAATAACAACCTGCTGCTCGGTATTGTTACCATCGATGATATTTTGTGGGTGGCCAGTGAAGAATATACCGAAGACATACAGAAGATAGGCGGTACGGAAGCGCTGGACGAACCTTACCTAGAAACGCCTTTTTTTAAGCTGATCCGAAAAAGAGTGGGCTGGCTGATCATCCTTTTCCTGAGCGAAATGCTCACCGCTACGGCAATGGCCTATTACAACGATGAACTGAGTAAATGGCTGATCCTGGTAAATTTTATACCGCTTATCATGTCGAGCGGCGGCAACAGCGGCTCACAGGCCTCCACCCTTATTATTCAGGCCATGGCATTGAAAGAAGTAAGCCTGGCAGACTGGTGGCGGGTAATGCGCCGCGAAATACTCTCGGGCTTTGTACTGGGTTCCATACTCGGCCTCATCGGTTTTTTGCGAATTGGGGTTTGGCACCTGTTGATGCAAAGAGGCATTTTTAAAGATATATACGGCGAGCACTGGTTGCTGGTGAGCCTCACCGTTAGTTTCTCGCTGGTGGGCGTTGTGCTGTGGGGCACTTTAACGGGTAGCATGCTGCCCATCTTGCTGAAGAAGCTGGGCGCCGACCCTGCCTCTTCATCGGCGCCCTTTGTAGCTACCCTGGTAGATGTTACCGGGCTGATCATTTATTTCACGGTAGCCGTATTTTTTTTAGGCGGAATTGCACTGTAAAAATATAGTATGAGAAAATTGACCACATGCCTGGCGCTACTTACCGCCATGACAGCTTTTGGGCAGTCGCAGACAACCGGTTTAACGGTTGAAAAAATTATGCGTGATCCCAAATGGATCGGTACTTCCCCTGCCAATATAAGCTGGAGCTACGATAGCAAAGATGTTTACTTTAACTGGAATCCGGAAAAGGCCATCACGGACTCCTTGTACTGGATAAGCCGGGATAATCCGGTACCCCGGAAAACAAGCTACCAGCAACGGCAATCCATCCTGCGTGGCAGGGAAGTGACCTACAATAACAACCGCAGCAGTTTTGTGTATGAAAAGGATGGCGATATTTTTCTAACGGAGGTAAAAACCGGTAAAGAACGGCGGATCACACAAACAGAAGCCGTGGAAAGCGATCCCATTTTCGCTTTTAATGAAACCCGTATTGTGTATACCCAAACCCAGAACCTCTACGCCTGGGAGATAGCAACCGGGCTCACCATACAGCTGACTAATTTTCAGCGGGGCAACCCACCGCCCAAAATGCCCGGAAAAGAAAGCCTGACTGCGCAGGAGAAATGGCTGAAAGAAGATCAGCTGCGTAATTTTGATGTATTGCGGAGCCGAAAGCAAAAAAACGACCTGACCGATTCAATGGCAAAAATGCTACCCAAAAGAAAAACGCTCAAAACCATTTATACAGACGATAGAAACCTGCTTAGCCCACGCATCAGCCCCGATGGGCATTATATTACTTACCGCCTGTATAAACCGGGCCAGGGAAAAACAACTATTGTACCCAGTTATGTTACCGAAAGCGGTTTTACAGAAGAGATCCCCGGCCGTACCAAAGTAGGCGCCCTGCAGGCAACTCAATCGCTGTATATTTTTGACACAGAGAGAGACACGGTACTACCCGTCTTTACCGGCGATATCACCGGCATCAAAGACGTTCCCGCTTACTTCAAAGACTACCCCGACCTGTATAAAAAGAAACAAAAGGATTCGCTGAACAGGAATATCAGCGTTTCCAATCCGGAATGGTCTGTCAAAGGCAGTCATGCCGTAGTAGACGTGCATGCCCAGGATAACAAAGACCGCTGGCTGTTGCTGCTGGATGCGGCTACCGGCAAAACAACACTACTCGACCGCCAGCACGATGATGCCTGGATCGGCGGCCCTGGCATCAGTGGCGGCTTTGGCGGTTCCGCCGGTGGCTGGATAGACGAAAATACCTACTGGTTCCAATCGGAAGCAAGCGGCTACTCGCATCTGTATACCATTAACGTAGTAACCGGCGAGAAAAAGGCCCTGACGGCCGGCCGTTTTGAAGTGCAGCAGGCACAGCTGTCTTTTGATACAAAATATTTCTATCTTACCAGCAACGAAGTACACCCCGGCGAGCAACAGTTCTACCGGTTAGCCGTAACCGGTGGCAAGGCCGAACGCATTACGGGCCTTACCGGTGCCAGCCTGGTCAGCCTTTCACCAGACGAAAAATACATCGCCTTTTTATATTCCTACAGCAATAAACCCTGGGAGCTGTACCTCCAGGAAAATAAAGCCGGTGCAAAACCGGTGCAGGTAACCAATAAAGCCATGAGTGAAGAGTTCAGTGCCTATGCCTGGAGAGACCCGCTGGTAACCAGTTTTACCGCACGTGATGGGGCGCAGGTATATGCACGCATTTATAAACCGGCACACCCTGCTGCGGGCAAACCGGCCGTTATTTTTGTGCATGGTGCCGGCTACCTGCAAAACGCACACAAATGGTGGAGCAGTTATTTCCGGGAATATATGTTTAATAATTTACTGGCCGACAGGGGATATACCGTAATGGACATCGATTACCGCGGCAGTGCCGGATATGGCCGCGACTGGCGCACCGGTATTTACCGTTTCATGGGTGGAAAAGATCTGACCGACCAGGTAGATGCCGCAAAATATATGGTTGATTCGCTGGGGGTAGATGCCAAACATATTGGCCTGTATGGGGGCTCTTATGGTGGTTTTATTACACTGATGGCATTGTTTACCACGCCGGATGTGTTTGCCGCGGGCGCTGCCCTCCGGCCGGTGACCGACTGGGCACAATACAACCATGGTTATACAGCGGCTATTTTAAATGAACCCTTTAATGACAGCATTGCCTACCACCGGAGTTCGCCTTATTATTATGCCAGCGGATTAAAGGGGCACTTGCTGATCTGTCATGGCATCATAGATACCAATGTAAATTTCCAGGATGCCATAAAACTATCTCAGCGCCTGATAGAACTGGGCAAAGACAATTGGGATATCATCGGTTACCCGATGGAAGATCATGGCTTTGTGGAAGCCAGCAGCTGGACGGATGAGTACAAACGTATTTTCAAATTATTTGAAACCAATTTGAAATAATAATTAATACGGCCGGTTCAGGTTCGCCGGTTGCCATATGCCTGTTACCATGTTTACACAAATACTGAAATCCCTGCTGGTCCGCGATCTAAGCAAATTGCGTATTGAAATTACGTTGTACAAAGATGAAGCTAATATCTGGCGTACAGATAAGGAAATAACCAACCCTGCCGGCAATCTTTGCCTGCACCTGGTCGGAAACCTTAATGCCTATATCGGCGCCGTGTTTGGCAATACCGGCTATGTCCGTAACCGCGATCTGGAATTTTCATTGAAAGACATTCCCCGGCAGGTATTGCTGGAAAGGATCGAGGCTACTTTACTGTCCATTGAGCAAACCCTGGATGCCATGAACGATGAGCAACTGGCACTTGAATACCCATTAATTGTTTTTAAAGAAAAAATGACTACCGGCTATTTTCTTATTCATTTGAGTGGTCATCTTGGCTATCACCTGGGCCAGGTTAATTACCACCGGCGGCTGCTGGACAATTAATCATTCTCTTGTTAAGCATAAGACATAATTACCTAAGCAATGCCAAATGAAAAAAATCTTCCAGGCCTATCCTGATTTTCTGCGGCTGGTGGCAGGTGCTTTGCTGCTTGTACTGGCCCTCATTCTGGGCGGTGCTCTTCCCCCTGTTCCCTTTCTAAGTACCTATTTCAATATAGGCGCCCTGCTGGTGGTTTTTGCAACATGGACAATGTACCGTACGGAAAACAAAAACCTGACTGCTTTGGGAGTTGATCTTAAAAGAAGGAATATATTATTGCTGCCGTTGGGACTCCTGCTGGGTATCGCTGCATTTGTAGTGGGGTTTTATGTAAGAACCTTTATTACCGGCGAGCGCTGGAATGCCAACAGCAACATCGTCTATACAGCTATTCTTCGCTCATTGTACTGGGGCTTACAGGCGGCGGCCGTGCAGGAATTCCTGGTAAGGGGTTATTGCTTTAAAAAAATAATTCAGTTGAGCAACCAGGCAAATGCCATCATTATTTGCGGCCTGGTATTTATAGCCATGCACAATGTCTGGAACGGTAATATAAACCAGGCCTTGGGATATTCGCTGCTTCTTTTTATCGGGCACCTGATGTTTTGCAAGGCCCTGCTGCAATCCGGAACCATCTATTTTGCCATCGGGCTTCATTGGGGTAATAACCTGGCCAATTCAAATTTGTTTACCATTGGCCGTACAGACAGTTCCCTGTTATTTACCACCACAGCCCATCCAGCCAACCTGGGTTTGGTGCAATACTGGGTATTGTTTTTATTGGCAAATAGTGGGTTTATTATTTTAACATTGCTTATCTGTAAATGGAAACCAACAACAAGTGTAACCGCAACGTAGAAAGCACGTTGCTAGGTTAAAAATAAATGTAAAAGCAATGGAAATAGGCGTTTATACATTTGCCGATATTACGGCAGACCCTTCCGGCAAGCTGATCAGTGCAGCCGAGCGCGTACGCAACCTGATGGAAGAAACGGAGCTGGCGGAGCAGGTAGGGCTGGATGTTTTTGCGGTAGGGGAGCACCACCGGCCGGATTTTGTAGTCTCATCGCCGGCGGTGATACTGGCGGCGGCAGCGGTAAAAACAAAAAAAATAAAGCTGTCGAGTGCCGTTACTGTGTTGAGTTCCGACGACCCGGTTCGTGTATTCCAGGATTTTGCCACGGTTGACCTGTTGTCGGGCGGCCGGGCCGAGATAATGGCAGGCCGCGGGTCTTTTATTGAATCCTTTCCGCTGTTCGGTTTTGATCTGAAAGACTACGATGCATTGTTTGAAGAAAAACTGCAGCTGCTGGTAAAGCTGAATGAACAGGAAAGAATAACCTGGAAGGGTAAGCTCCGCCCGTCTATTAATAACCTGGGTGTTTATCCAAGGCCTTTTCAACAGCGGTTACCCATCTGGGTGGCGGTAGGTGGTACACCGGAATCGGTGGTAAGGGCTGGCACCATGGGTTTACCGATGGCCCTGGCCATTATCGGCGGCATGCCAGACCGTTTTGTACCATTGGTTAACCTGTACCGCGATACGGCAAAAAAAGCAGGGCAAAAAGCGGTTATCGGAATTAACTCACAGGCATATATAGCCGCCAATTCGCAACAGGCAGGCAATGAGTTTTATCCTGCGTACGCAGATGTAATGGGCCGTATTGGGCGCGAACGTGGCTGGCCGCCGATGAACCGCGACCAGTTTGACCACCTGCGGTCTGAAAAGGGTTCCCTGGTGGTGGGCAGTCCGCAGCAGGTGATCGATAAAATCTTATATGAACATGAATTGTTTGGGCATAATCGGTTCCTGGCGCAGATGAGTATGGGTGCCATGCCGCATGCTTCCATCATGAAGTCTATTGAATTATTCGGAACGGAAGTGGCACCTGCGGTAAGGAAAGCGCTGGAGAAAAAATAAGTGGTAAGTTGTAAAAAACTTACCACTTACCACCTGCAATCTTTTATGGGAAAATACCCAACTCTGCATAGCTGGTACCCACCTTATTGATGGCCACAACATAAGCCGCGGTACGCATATCCGGTATGGCCGGGCTGGCCTTCCATACATCCATGATCTCACGGGTAGCGGCAATCATGGTTTCTTCCAGGCCGCTGTATACCAGGTCGGCCTCATCGGCGCCGTGCATAATAAAATCCCTTTCTTTGGTACTTACTTTTTTACCGGAGAGTTCTTCCATCTGGCCCAGTATATGGCTGTTCATGTTTTCGGTGAAACGTTTTTCCATGCGGCCATAACGTACATGGCTAAGGTTTTTCAACCATTCAAAATAACTAACAGTTACCCCGCCTGCATTCAGGTACATATCGGGTACTACCAGTACGCCTCTTTTGATGAACTCTTCATCTGCATCGGGTGTTAAAGGACCGTTGGCAGCTTCTCCTATAATTTTTGCTTTTATATTGGGTGCATTTTTGCCGTCGATCACATTCTCCAGCGCTGCGGGTATCAGGATATCACAATCCAGTTCAAGCGCATCGCTCGATTTGGGGAAATTGGTGGCCCCAGGAAAATTTAAAATGGAACCAGTCTTTTTCCGGTGCTGAAAAACGGCTTCTTCGTTCAGGCCATCAGCATTCATGATAGCGCCTTCAAATTCTGCCAGGGCAATTACTTTTGCACCGCCTTCACGAAAGAACTTGGCGGCATGGTAACCCACATTTCCCAATCCCTGTACGATAACTTTTTTGTCCTGCACGCCAGTGGTTAGACCCAGTTTTTTCATGGTATCGGGCATATTGCATACCTCGCGCAGGCCATAAAAGACGCCCAGGCCCGTTGCTTCCCTGCGGCCACGCACGCCACCCTGGGTAACGGGTTTGCCCGTTACACAGCCAAGGGCATCTATTTCACCGGGCTTCATGCTGGTATAGGTATCCAGTATCCAGGCCATCTCTCTTTCGCCGGTTCCGTAATCAGGAGCCGGTGCATCGGTACCAGGCCCGATAAAATTTTTCTTGATCAATTCATGGGTATAACGACGGGTAATTTTTTCCAGCTCATAAACGGTGTATTTCTTGGGGTCGATGCTGATACCTCCTTTGGCGCCCCCGAAAGGAACGTTTACGATGGCGCATTTGTAGGTCATCAATGCCGCCAAAGCCATTACTTCATCCAGGTTAACCGAAGTGGCAAAGCGGATACCGCCTTTGCAAGGCGTTTTATGGTGAGAGTGCTGAACACGGTATGCTTTAATGACTTCAATCTTATCGCCGATTTTTACGGGGAAATGCATCCGGTAAACAGAATTGCATTGTTTTATCTGTTCCAGCAAACCGGGGTCAATGCTGGTAAACTTGGCAGCTTTGTCGAAGCTTTTTTCTACGGCTCCAAAAAAACTGTATTCATGTTGTCCTGCCATAATGGTGTTTTTTAAATTTATATAGTTACAATCGTTTGTTAGTTGGCGAAAAGCCGTGAGCGGCCAGCTGCGAGCATGATCTCGTTGCTGCAATCTTACAGCTTCCCTTTTTCCAGTCTTGTCATTTTCCGGTCCAGGCGAATCAGGTATAAAACCAGGCCTGCAAAAATGATCAGTATCACACTTACCACCACGTATATC
>CAXTMV010000103.1:0-18084 GCA_964245425.1 uncultured Flavihumibacter sp.
TATGATTATTTTGTTGTTAACGGTGTTATTATTCAGTTTTTTAGTCGGCAGCGTAATGGCATACGTGTACGTTCCCTGCCCGTTAACGGTAAAAGAAGCAGCAGCTACGGTTCCTGTAACAGCGGGTAAAGTAACACCACCGGTAATAGAACGGGCACCGGCTGGTGTAAGTACCACGGTACCACCGGTTGCAGCCTGAACGGCCACGTTACCGAAGTTCATGTCTACAGTTTTAGTAATGCTGATGGGTGTTACGATGGTTGCGGTGGCAGTAGCAGTTGCGGTTGCCTGTGCGTACGCGCCGGAGGCGGATACCATCATAACGAGTGCGGCAAGGATCAGTTTTGTTCCTTTTTTCATGTGTGGATTTTAATTTAAGTGTTAAAAAATAATTGGGTTTCGGTTTCAGAGCGGTGGTTGGCCGCAGGATGATAATTATGTACGTACAGGTTTATTGCATATGCAGTTAACACGGTTGGCAAACGATAGGGAGGAAAATAATATTGTAGATTTTTTAACTGAAACAGTCGTTTTAAGTGCTAATGCTGGAGCCCTACACAGAAATGCTTATTCTGACCCGAAAAAAAACCAAGCCCTATTTGATAAAGATCAAGTGAACCTGTGCGCAAATCCGGCCAGGAAAACAAAGAGAAAAAGAGCAGGTGTAGCAAAAGAGCAAAGCGCTTTTTCCTGAAAAAAGTCAAAATTTGGTTACAATTGCATTTTTATTGTTTACTAATAACAGCAACAGATGGATACCGGCAAGCCTTTTTCAGACAGCATGCTTTTACAGGTACTGAGATCGGATGGCCCGCCGGATGAGGCAATCCGGCAATTGTACCGTTCCCAATTTGCCGCGGCGAAAACATATATCAACCGAAACAATGGCAACAATGCAGATGCGGAAGAAATCTTTCAGGAAGTGGTTCGCAGTTTTATCAGGCTGGTAAAAAAGGATACTTTCAGGGAAGAAAGCAGCATTGCCATTTTGGTGCATGCCATAACGCGCCATGCCTGGCTGAATGAGTTGAAGAAAAGAGGTCACACCCGAAAAAGGGATATAAAAGAGGCGATGGAACAGCCCAGTGCTGCCCGGCAGCAGTTGGTGGCTGAACTGGAGAACCTGCGGCTAAAAAAAGAATCCGGTGCTGCCGATGAGCTGAAAAAAAACATCGCCACCATCCACACAGCAATGATGCCGGAGCTAAACGGACCTGCCGCTGCGCCATTAACCGTTGGCAGGAAAATATTGAGTTATAGCCTGCCCATTGTGGCGGTGCTGGTACTGGGTGTGGGGATCGATTTGATGTTTCAATACTATTCGGTAACCAGTAACCAGTTATACCGAAGTCATTACGAAACCTTCCGGCTGCCTGAAATAAGCCATGGCGCCGGTGCCTCCCCGCTGGAAGCGTCTTATAAAAAGGGGGATGCCGCAGCTGTAATGAACCTTTTTAACGGGCTGCCCCATCCGCAGATGGAAGATTATTTCCTGGAAGGCAATGCCAGCCTGGACATACATCCAGAAAAGGCCATCGCTGCCTTCCTGGCCATACAGGAAAAAAACAAGCGCTACAATACCCATTTTTTTGAAGCAGACACCGAATATTACCTGGCCCTTGCCTGCCTGCACAATAACCAGCCGGTCCTGGCGCTTCCTTTGCTTGAAAAAATATACCTTGACAAAGACCATCCTTATCACGGGAAGCTAACGGGTTGGTTCATGCGTAAACTCAGGCATGTGTCGGTCGGTAAATGACAGCGGATGCTGATTGACCTCTGTATGATGCCCGGGCGGGTGCCTGTCAGGTTTTCCAACCCCGCTTTCTTGACTGAATTATCAGAGCCTGGTTGAAAGGCGGGTGATATTTGTTCGCGGCTGAAGAAAAGAATCTAAATATTTAAATTTTGCATACTTTTAGTCTGTTGAAAAAAAGTATCGCCATATTCCTGCTTGCTATTTACCTGTTTAACCTGGCGGGCTATTCACTCATATTTCATTATTTCATATCGCAGTCGGAACAGAAATTTGCGCAGCAGCTCGATGAGCACCGGTACAAAGATACCGACCTGGTAGAAATAAGTATTCCATTCAATTTACCTTATACACAAAACAGCAGCAGCTATGAACCGTTGGAAGGTACTGTTGAGATGAATGGCGTTGTATACAATTATGTAAAACGCCGAATCTATAGGGACACCCTTTATATCATGTGCCTTCCCAACCAGCAAAAACTACAGCTCACAAAAGCAAAATCCAGTTATGCAGGCATGGTAAATGATTTCTCAGCCAATAAAAAGGAAAAAGCGCCTGCCACCAAAAAAGCCGGGTTTAGCGCAGATTATCACAATAATATCCGTCTGTATGTTGTACGATTGCTTATGTCGTCCATATTGAGAAAAAACAGTTTCCAGGTTCCACGCCTTCTGATGGCTTCAATAGATCCGCAAGGGCACCCTCCGCAAACCTTTGCCTGATCGTTTACTGTTACCGTTATCATTTCTGTAAAATTATGTGGGCAGCAATGCTGCTGCCGCTTTTTATGAATGCAGGATGCAGGGACCTGTCCGATTAAAAAATCGGTGCCCTTGATGCATCCCCCAAATATATTCCATGCCATATATTCCATTAGAAGCACACTTGCCGGGCATTACCGGCCTGCTCGAATACCGGCAAGACAGCGCTGCGCCGATCCGCGAACTAACGCAGATCCTGTTGCGCGGTTCTTCTTCTTTAACAGAAGGCGAGCGGGAACTGATCGCCACTATTGTATCGCACGGCAACGAATGCAATTTTTGTGTCAATGCTCATACCGCGGCCGCAGATCGATTGCTGCAGGAATCAGGTACTGCGCAGAAAGTGAAAGACGATATTCTAACGGCGCCGGTAAGCAATAAGATGAAAGCCCTGCTCATCATTGCATCGCAAACCCGGCAGAGTGGCCTGGCCGTAACCAATGCCGCCATTGAACAGGCCAAAGCAGCCGGCGCCACTGATATAGAGATTCATGATACTGTTTTAATAGCAGCACTTTTTTGTTTGTATAACCGGTATGTAGACGGGCTGGCTACTGTTACCCCTACAGACCCGGCATTTTATGCAGGGCTGGGTGACAGGTTGGTCAGACATGGCTATAACAGGTTATCCCAGGGATATGATCATTTGAAAACAACAGGATGATGCAGCAGGAAAAAATTACCCGCTATCACTGGCTGCTGTTTGTACTGTGCTTTTTGGGCGTTGTGTTTGCCGGCCTTGTCTCTACACTGATGTCTGTTTACCTGCCGATAGCAGTAAGGGATCTGCTGGGCGATAAAAACCAGGGTCAGGTAAATACCATTAGCGCTTATATAAATGCAGTGTTCATATTCGGGGGTGCGTTCGGCGGCTTCATCGCCGGCATTGCCTGCGATAAGGCAGGCCGAAAAAAATCCGTTACCGGATCAATTGCCGTGTACAGCATTTTCACGCTGTTAACAGGTTATATGCCGTATTGGGGAGGCGTAGTACTCTGCCGTTTCTTTACGGGTTTCGGGATGGGTGCAGTGCTGGTAACCACTACTACGCTCATGATGGAAGAATGGCCTGAAAAAACAAGGTCTATTTTTATGGGGATATTATCCATTGCCATACCTGTAGGTATATTCTCTGCAGGTGTCATCGATGTTTTTGTATCTGCCTGGCGACAGGCATTCAGCATCGGTCTTGTGCCGGTTTTTATTGCACTGCTGACCAGCCGTTTATTGAGGGAATCGGTAAAATGGCAGGGCAGAAGGACCGCCGAAACATCTTCAGCACAAAAGAACCAGGGTGTTTTTTTTGCTGAATACCGTGCCGATCTTTTTTTTGGGTCTGTCATTTTTGGAACAATGCTTATTGGGCTTTGGGCCATCTTTAGCTGGTTGCCAACCTGGGTAGAAAGCCTCCCTACCACTGGCAACACGCAGAAAGAACGAGGCATTTGTATGATGATGCTGGGTGCCGGCGGCCTTGCCGGTGGCTTTTCGTCGGGCTGGCTAACAAATGCCGCAGGCGCCCGCAGATCTATGTTGCTTTGTTTTACCGTTTGCAGTGTTTGTGCATTTGTGTTATTCAAAACAAATGCTTTTTTTTCGGGGCTCATTTATCCGGAAGTGCTGGTACTCGCTTTATTTTTTGGTGCCAGCCAGGGTGTTTTATCGGTATATATTCCGCTTTTGTTTCCTGTTGCCATACGGGGCACTGCTACCGGTTTCTGTTTTAATATCGGCAGGCTGTTCACCGCTTCTGCCGTGTTATTTGTAGGGGTGCTGGTAACGGAATTGGGCGGGTATGGCAATGCTTTATTTGTTTTTTCAATGGTATTTCCATTGGGAGGACTGTTTACTTTTTTTGCAAAAGATAAGGTGGCTGATTAACTGGCCCGCGCTGATCATACTGGCTCCGGGCAACCATCACCGCGCTTACCTGAATTCACTTTTTCATCACCTTAAAAAAATTAAACATGGCATTTATACAAGTACCGGAGGGCGTGCCGGGCATCAGGAGCCTGGTTTTATTCAGGCCGGAAACCGGCAAGCCCTTATATGATCTGGCCCAGGTATTGCTCAGGGGTGAATCGCCCCTGAGTGAAGCAGATCGCGAACTGATTGCTACCTACGTATCTGACCGCAACCACTGTGTTTTCTGCGCCAGCAGTCATGCCGCTGCTGCCAGGTGCTTATACGGCGAACAAAAAAATAAAGTAGACGAAGTACTACAGGATATGCAGCAGGCTGGCATAACCGAAAAGTTAAAATCACTGTTGCATATTGCCGGCAAAGTACAGGTATTGGGTAAAGAAGTATTGCCTGAAGACATTGCCGCTGCCAGAACCCTGGGTGCCAGTGACCGGGAAATACACGACACGGTGCTGATTGCAGCTGCTTTCTGCATGTTTAACCGTTATGTAGACGGCTTGCGCAGTCTTACACCCACCGACCCTGCCCTGTATGCGGCCATGGGCGAACGCATGAAAAATGGATACATATTACCATCACCCGCTAAATAAAAACAGATGGCCTACATTGATTTACAGAATAACCTTCCCGGCATCAGGGGGCCGATGGCTTTTCGCCCTGAAACAGCCGCCCCACTGAATGAGTTGGCGGAAATATTATTGCACGATGAAAATAATACGCTTAGCCGGGGCGATCGGGAAATGATTGCCGCCTATGTTTCTTCGCTGAACGATTGTTTCTTTTGTCAAAACGTGCACGGCGCCATGGCGCAACATTACTATCAATGCGATAGGTCTTTTGTAGATAACATAAAGAAAAACTTTATGGATGCAGATATACCTGAAAAGCTGAAAGCATTGCTGGCAATTGCCGGCAGCGTGCAAAAAGGCGGCAAATATGTAACCGCGGAGCAGATAGCAGCCGCCCGGCACCTGACAGCAACAGACAGGGAAATACATGATACCATATTGATAGCTGCCGCATTTTGCATGTTTAACCGATATGTAGACGGGCTCAATACCTGGGCACCGCAAGACCGCCAAGTGTACCTGCAGCGCGCCAGGCTGCGGGCTGCCGAAGGCTATGCAAAGAGCCACCTTTCTAAATAAATATAAGTTCTTAACACATTAAAAAATCAATCATGAAAATAGCAACCGAACCCGTTGGCAGCATACCACGGCCTGTTTATTTAATTGACGCCATGCAAGCTTTAGCACAACAGCAAATAGATGAAATAGAATTCGGGGTAATCTCGGAAAAAGCGCTGAAAGAAACAATTGAGCAACTGGAAGCAACCGGTTCCCCCGTTATAACAGATGGTGAACAAACAAAACCCAGCTTTGCCACCTATCCTATCAGCGGTTTGCAAAACCTGGCACCAAACGGTGTAGTCATTCCCTTTGCAGACGGCCATACCAGGCAATTGCCGGTGATTACAAAAGGCCCTTTTCAATACCATACCTATGCCAGCACTTACCTGGAGCAGGCGAAAAAGTTTACGCATATACCGGTTAAACAGGCGGTGATTGCCGTATCTGCCATCAGCCTGCTTTATCCCGCCGCCGGTATTGAAGGTTATTCTCACGAACAGTTTATTGCTGACCTGCTGAACGAAGCCGAGGCCGATATCAGGAAAAGTTTGCAGGCAGGCGCCTATATGGTGCAGATAGACTTTACCGAGGCAAGGTTATCGCTCCGGCTCGACCCCAGCGGCGGTTTGCTCAAAAGCTTTATCGAGCTTAATAATAAAGTAATAGAAAGGTTTACCGAGGCAGAGAGAAAAAAAATAGGTGTGCATTCCTGCCCCGGAGGCGACCATGATTCTACCCATAGTGCAGATATTCCTTATGCCGACCTCTTACCCTCTTTACTGCAACTGAAAGCGGGCAACTTCTACCTGGAATACGCAGCCGAACCAAATAAAGCAGCAGTACTGGCATCCATTAAAGAAAGCCTGCGGCCGGGCCAGCGTATCTTCCTGGGTGTTACCAATGTATTACATCCCCGTGTAGAAACACCGGCTGAGATTGCCGAAACCATTCGGGAAGCAGCCGCTGTTATTCCATTGCCCCAACTGGGCACTACCGACGACTGCGGGTTTTCTCCCTTTGCGGATGATATATCAACCTCCAGAGAGATTGCCTTTGCAAAAATCAGGGCAAGGGTGGAAGGAACAAAATTGGCCGAACAGCAATTGGGTTAACTTTTTTAAACTTATGACATGAAAAATTTCTTATTATTCACCGGACTGTTATTGTTATTGACGGCGGAGATTTTACGGGTATATTATATCATGCCTTTTCCGGGCAGCCAGCGGGGCGCTACCATTGGTTTTGCTTATTGGCTGGGCAGAAATATTAACTGGATCAGGATTGTATTGGTTTTACTGGTAGCATGGCCGTTGGTACAGGCTTTCCTGCGCAACAAAGCCTGGAAAAACATATTGCTTTTTTTATTGGTGGCGTTGTATGGTATCGTGTTTTTCTTTTTTAATTTTCGCTTCGAAGCAGATAAAATGTTTTACCAGCCAACACATAAAAACTTCGCTGTTGCCAACAGCAGTGGCGCAGATACCGTGCTGGTGATAGGCGTAGCCGTTGATGGAGCGGCCAAAGCATTTCCCATTCAGATCATCGGTTATCACCACCAGGTTAGGGACACTATTGGCCATACCCCTGCCATTATTACGTATTGCACGGTATGCCGAACGGGCAGGGTATTCAGCCCGGTGGTAAACGGGCACCCGGAGACCTTCCGGCTGGTGGGCATGGATCATTTCAATGCCATGTTTGAGGATGCCACTACTAAAAGCTGGTGGCAGCAGGCCACGGGTGTAGCCATTGCCGGTCCGCTGAAAGGGCAGGCGCTGGCAGAAATTCCTTCCCGGCAGTTATCGCTGGCAGCCTGGCTGCGCATGTATCCCCATTCTACTGTACTTGAGCCGGACAGTACTTATAAAAAACGGTATAACGACCTGGCCGGGTACAACAAAGGCACTATCGAAGGGTCGCTGGAGAAAAGAGACTCGGCTTCCTGGCAACCGAAATCATGGATAGTGGGCATTGTGTCCGCACAGCACACAAAGGCATACGATTGGAATGCCCTTGTAAAAAAGGAAATGATCGAAGACTCGCTACCCGGCACACCGGTACTACTGGCGCTCGAAAATGATTCTGTTTCTTTTCATGTATGGAGCAGGGAGGTGAAAGGCCAGACACTTCATTTTATAAAGAACAAATTACAGGATGCGCTTACAGATACAGGTTCCGGGTCTTCCTGGAACATGAACGGGCAATGTATAGCAGGATCTTTAAAAGGTGAGCAGCTAAAAAACATACAATCTTACCAGGAGTTCTGGCATTCCTGGAAAAATTTTCATCCGACTACGGCTGTCTATCAGTAGATGCCGGCCAATCCATTCTATATTTAGAGGGCAGCCTTAAAGGCTGCCATCGCTTTATAAAAAAATGTTACTGACTACTGCCTGTTTACCTCTTATTCAATCCTTATTCCAGCGCACAGCAGGAAAACCCGTTTTCTTTTACCAGCCGCATCACCGTGGCCGGCACAAAATCAGCCGCTTCCACCCGCAGTATTTTGTCGCAATCGTGCAGATCTATATTTATTTTACTGTCCGGCAAATGTTTTAGTAACAGGGCGATTAGCTTTTTTGCCTGCGATACCTGCTGTATATCTGTCTTAAAAACTTCTATCATTCCGGTTCGCTATTTAATTACGGGCGCAGAAGAGGTTTTAATCCTTTTATGGTATAACACATAGGAGCAACCGAGCACCAGTACAAAAATCAGCACGGGCGCCCATGCTGCAAAGCCCAGCCCGATGGCGATGAATGAATAGATGGCCCCCAGTACGTCGAACGCAAGCCCCGCATAAGCCCATTCTTTTAACCTTGGGAAACCCGGAACAAGGATAGTGATGCCACCCAGTATTTTTGCCACCCCCAGGAAGGGAACAAAATAGATGGGATAACCCAGGGTGGTCACCATAATTTTAATCGAGTCAGGCGATTTCATGACGCTTGGAATAGAAGTCAGGATGATAACAGCGGCGTAAAGCCCCGTCACTATCCAATAAAAAATATTTATCTTTTTCATATTATTGTTTTGAAAATTATTGTTGTTTTATCATCTCCAAAAAAAATTACCGGCCAGTTGTAAAGGTTTGCATTTTTCTCCAAAAAAAATAAGAAGCAAATAGGATGGCCAGCGGAATCAGCGGAAACAGGATCCAGCCAACAGGGTCACCTACGGCAGCGCGCGAGTACAGGGCACCGATAAAATTAAAAGCGAACCCCGCGTAAGCCCATTCCCGTATACGCGGAAAGCCGGGCACCAGCAGCGCAACAACGCCCAACAGTTTCGCAATGCCGAAAAGCACCATTACATAGATGGGGTAGCCCAGGTGTTGCATCACTTCTACTCCCTGCGCCTGCCTTGTAACGCCGCCAAAGCCATCCATCAGCATAAACAAGGCAAAAAGAATGGTCGTTGTCCAATAAATGACGGTGGTTGATTTATTCATTTTGTTTTTTTGAGTGAGCGATTCAGGGTTTGAGCGAAGATTGGTTACCAGCGTCGCACTGTATGGCAAAGTCTGTAAGCTTCAAACCATCAACCTGACAGCTTATAATTTATTTTTCCAGTATTTGTTTGAGGTTGCTGAGTCCACCTGACAAATCATTGCCCATCATCTTCTCCATATTCAGGAACAGCAACATGGCATTCATGGGATAATTCATCTTACCATTAATGCCCCATTTAACGTCGGTCTGGTTGGCATTGGTTCCACTGGTGGTCATATAGGCGGTAGACCGTCCTTCAAAGGGCCTGATAAAATGCAGGGCCATATCCACCCGCTCCCCGTCTGTGATGCTGGTGATTTCCTGCTCCCCCTTGCCGGCTTTTTTATTGGTGCTGTCCCATGCATACATAAAACCTTCCGTGCCATCTGTACCGGTATAGGTCTTTTTCATAGCCGGGTCAATCCGGTTCCAGACACTGTATTCGTCCTGGTTCTTTATTCGCTTAATATAATCAAATACCTGTTGCCGGGGGCGGGCAATGCTTACCTGGCGCTCTACGGTGTATTCCTTCTTTATAAACAATGCAATAAGCATAAAAAGAATGACCAATCCGGCCAGGACGCCGATAATTGTAAATAAAATAGTCATATAGCGGTGTTTTGATTAGACATGAATCCGGTTGTTTCTATTATAAAGATACAGCAAAGCTTTAGTACGGATGGGTTGTGGATGCGACATTGCAGAGGGGTATTGCGACAAATGCAGCATCAAAAATAAAAAGTCAAAAATCAACATTAAAACCATCCGGCCTTCCACATTTATCGCATTGCCTACCCCGTTAACAAATCAACCCATCAACTAATGAACCGACACCTGCGGGGTAACAGGCGCTGTTACGGGGGCTCTTACCGTTAGTAAAATAAGCAGGGCCGTAGCTGTAGACAAAGCCATGGTGGTGGCAGTGGCCAGGCTTCCCTTAAAATGCAGCAGGCCTGCACCGGAAGAAATTAAACCGCCAATACCCAGCTGTATAAAGCCCAGCATGGCGGCCGCCGCACCGGCATTGACCGAAAACGGCGACATGGCAATGGCGGCTGCATTGGGATAGGTAAGCCCGGTGCAGGCCAATACCACAAACAGGCAAACGATATTGCCCGGCAACCCCAGCCACCCGTTGTAAGCACCGAAGCAATATAAAAACGCTGCGCCCACCTGTACCAGCAACGCTGTTTTAAAAATGCCTGCGCTTGACCAACGACGTGATAACAAATGATTCAGCTGGCTTCCGCCGATGAATCCAACCGATAAAAAGGCAAAAATACCGCCATACCATTTTGCGCTTACATGAAATTCATTCATAAATATAGCGGGAGAACCGGCTACATAAACAAAAAGGCCGGCAAAAGAAAAAGTACCTGCCAGCGAATAAACGATAAATTGGCGGTTTCGCAAAATAGCCAAAAAACCGCTGACGATGGGCGCCGGCTTCAGTGAAACAGACGGATCCGGCTGGTGCCCTTCCGGCAAAAAAAAGATGACGACGACCAGTATCACCAGTACAATCAGGGCCAGCAGCACAAATACCCAGCGCCATCCCAGTGAAGTAATAATAAAACTGCCAACAGTGGGTGCCAGCAGCGGCGATGCACCCAGTATCAATACCAGCAGGGAAATGATTTTTGCACTTTCGCTGACCGGAAAAAAATCGCGCACCATGGCCATGGCTGCCACCGACGCCACACAGCCGGTAAGCGCCTGTAAAAACCGGAGTACTAACAATGAATCAATGGAAGGGAAGGCAACACAACCCAGGGACGCCAGTATATAGAGGCTAAGCCCCACATACAAGGGACGCTTTCTTCCAAACCTGTCCAGCAAAGGTCCGTACATAATTTGCCCGGCAGCAAAACCAAGAAAATAGGTTGAAACCGACAAGGCCACGTTTCCGATAGTGGTGTGAAGATCCCGGGCTATTTCCGGAAAACCAGGCAGGTACATATCGATTGAAATGGGCGAAACGGTATTCAATGCCCCCAGCATTAAGATCAGAAATAGGTTCCGGCGTTTGCTCCTGCTATAGGTATCCGTCATAATTAAATATTTCATTGCCGGCCGCGCGGGCTGTTGCGCCTAAAGTTATCAATCATTTGCCCACGTGTATCCAAGGTGCTTCAATATATTTTTTAACTGATGGATATGCCGGCGGGTATGATACCATACAAAATACAATAATTCAAGCCTGGTTATGTGTCCAAACGCTTCAAAAGCGATTGCTTCCGATAAATCTGCCTGCGCCCTTTTTTCTTTCAGTTGTTCTTCAGATTTTTCGAGCGCGGTGATCACCGTTATTTTCTGGTACCTGCCCGGCGGCGGAGCAATAAATGCAGGCGATGTCATTTTGTGGTTGAAATCGAGGAATATTTTTTCCAGTTCGATGATTCTTTCCGCAGGGTTTCTGCCTGCCGGCGTTCCTTCCATATTCAGGGCCTGGGCAATCGCATTGTTTGATTTTGTGATATGGGTAGCCAACTGGGCAGCTGTCCAGCTGCCTGCGAACGGAATGGTATTCAATTGCTCTTCGTTCAATGGCAGCATCAGCTGGCGTAAAATAAGGCTGCTGTTGTCCAGCTCACCAAAAATCATGTTCTTTTCCATTGTATTGGTTTTTCGGGTTGTGCCGGTTGTTGCAGCGATACGGTCTATACCGCGCTACTGGCTGACAAGCAGCATACATAACATTTCTTCTTCACTGTAATACCATTCTATGCAGTAAGCATTCTTAGCTGCTCTTGTATCATTCATCAGCGCATGAAAAACATCTTTGATTGACCCTGTTTTACCATGCCAGTTCAGTACTTTTTCCGACAGGTAATCGCCCTTGGCAACCAGGAAGCGTTTACAATCATATTGTTCGGCTTCACCGCGGATTTTTTCTTCTGCCGCTACCCAGTAAAGCACCGTGTTGTCCTTATCCATTTTGCTGAGACCGTAATAATTTCTTTCGCCATCAGTTAGGGTCAGCTGTTGTAAAGCAGTGAATGCCTCCCCGATGCCAGCCGGGAAACTGCTGACCTGTTTGCCAAAAAGAGGTATATCTGCCTGCAAATGATATATTTCCATAAGTCATTTTTTACTATTATTGCAAACCTATCACCGTTAATCAATACAAAGAGGGTGTAAATACGGCATTTGAGGGCGGCGATTGCGACAATAATTCTTTTATATTTACCATATGAAACATGTATCCATACTTGTGCCGCGCGGCCATACCAGCCTCAGTAATATTGATGGCACGCACCAGATATTGCAGGAGGTAAACAAATTCCTGCTGGGGATGGACAGGGAACCGCTGTTCAATGTTCACCTGGTTGGGTTGCAGAAGGAAACCAGCCAGCGCGAGGGGTTGTTTACCATCAAACCCGACCTGCTGATACAGGACATCCCTAAAACAGATATCATTTTCATTCCGGCCATACACAGCGATTACAAAAAAGCACTGGCCGACAATGCTGCCCTACTTCCCTGGATCATAGAACAGTACAAGGCAGGCGCTGAAGTGGTCAGCTTTTGTATCGGTGCCTTTTTCCTGGCGGCCACGGGCCTGCTGAAAGGAAAACAATGTGCCACCCACTGGACCACCGTGAACGATTTCCGGGCTATGTTTCCGGATGTGCATGTGGTAGATGATAAGATCATGACGGAAGAGGATGGCATCTATACCAGTGGAGGCGCTTATGCTTACCTGAACCTGCTGGTATACCTGGTGGAAAAATATGCAGGCCGCGACATTGCAGTGCTCACTGCCAAAGCATTTATGATTGATATTGATCGCATCAGCCAATCGCCTTTTATCATTTTCCAGGGGCAGAAATCACATACAGATGAGCCGGTAAAGAAGGCACAGGAGTTTATTGAGAATAATTTTGAAGAAAAAATAACGGTTGATCAACTGGCATCCATGCTGGCGCTTGGCCGCCGCAACCTGGAACGCAGGTTTAAGAAAGCTACTTCCAATACAGTGGTGGAATATATTCAGCGGGTAAAAATGGAAGCCGCCAAAAAAGGACTTGAATCATCGCGCGAGAATGTTAGCGAGGTAATGTATAATGTTGGGTATACGGACACAAAAGCCTTCCGTACCACCTTTAAAAAAATCACGGGCCTCTCGCCGGTAGCCTACCGCAACAAATACAGCCGGGCTTTGTCGGTGTAAAGTTTTAACGCATACGTTATAAGTTTTACGGCTACGTTTTAAGTTCTGGTAACTAGAACTTTCAGCGCAATTCCTCGTCCGGTGAAAGTTAAATTATAACTTAAAACTGTAGCCTTTTTCCGGGCGGCCAACTGAAAACCGATAACTTACAATTTAAGACTTAAAACTTTTTCCATGTTGTACCGGCGCATGCCAATAGAAAAAGAGTCGCCTGAAGAAACAGGTTATGATAATATCCTGTACAACCTGGCAGAAAGCTCCGTAACGGACCTGCAGATGTCGGCTCTCAACCTTTCGCTGGACCACCTCAAACTTGAATACATTGCGCACCGCGGGCATCCCGGCCTCAGAAAAATGCTGGCTGCCGACGCGCAGCTGCCTTCAGCAGACCAGGTATTGCTCACCAACGGCGCCGCCGGTGCCTTGTTCATCATTAATACCGCTTTGCTGGACGCGGACAGCCATTTAATAATAATAAGGCCCAATTATGCCACCAATATTGAAGTACCACTGGCCATTGGCTGCGCCATTACTTATATCGACCTGTTGTTTGAAGACGGATGGAAAATGCCTGCCGGTGCGATAGCAGCCGCCCTGCAACCCAATACCAAACTCATCAGCATCACTACGCCACATAACCCTACGGGGATGCTGATGACAGAAGAGGAACTCAACCAGCTGACTGCGCTGGCAATACAAACCGGCACCTGGTTATTAATAGATGAAACGTATCGCGATACCTGTTTTAAAACACCTTACCCGGTCATGGCTTCCAGAAGCGATAAGATAATCAGTGTATCTTCCCTTTCCAAGGCGTATGGCTTGCCAGGCCTCCGGATGGGCTGGCTGATGACGCAAAACGCAAACCTGCTGGAACTTTTTTTAGCCGCCAAGGAAATGATATACATCAGCAATTCTGCACTGGATGAAGAAGTAGCTTACCAGTTTTACCGGCAAAAAGAAAAATTTGCAGCCACCATCAATAAAAATGCCCTCCAGAATTTTGCTATACTAACCGCCTGGCTGCAGCAGGAAACAAGGCTTGCCTGTGTTTTACCGGGCGGCGGCGTGGTTTGTTTTCCGAGGTTTACCGGCAACCTGGCAATAAACCCGGAAAAATTT
Source organism: uncultured Flavihumibacter sp. (assembly GCA_964245425.1). GTDB lineage: Bacteria > Bacteroidota > Bacteroidia > Chitinophagales > Chitinophagaceae > JACMLD01. The sequence goes on from CAXTMV010000103.1 coordinate 14,358, forward strand.
TATACCGTACTGATGCAAAAATATAAAACCATGGTAGGACCCGGCCACTGGTTTGGTATGCCGGACACGTATATGCGCATCGGCTTTGGCTGGACAGATGCCGCCAGCTTCCGCACCGGTCTTGAAAACATCAGTAAGGCCATTGATGAATCGATGGAGTGATTTTTACCACCGTGTAAAAAATCAATCGCTTTCTTTTATTTTACCAACGGAATAAATGATAATGGTAGACATCAGCGCTATCACGGCAAAGGACCAGCGCAGATTCGTAGCCTGGGCTATAAAGCCTACCATGGGCGGCACCAATAAAAAGCCCAGGTAACCAATGGTGGAAACGGCTGCCAGCGATTGCCCGGTGTTGGCGTCTTTTGATCTTCCCGCTATACTGAATACCAGTGGCACAATGCAGGAAACTCCCAAACCAACCAGTGCAAAACCAACTGCCGCGCTGATTTGATAAGGCAATAATACCGCCAGCATCAGGCCTGAAAAAATAAACCAGCCGCTAAAAGCCAGTAATTTTTTAACCCCGGTAATGGCTACCAGTTTATCTCCGCCAAAGCGGCCAATGGTCATGGTGACCATATAAATAACATAAGCGCCTATAGACGCGGCTTTTGATGAATGAATAACTTTTAAAAAATAGATCCCGCTCCAGTCGTACATAATATTTTCGCATGCCATAGTACCAAAACAAATCATGGCAAATTTCATCATCTGTTTATCCGGTAAGGAAAACACTTTTTTCTTTGTTTGCGGTACCGGCTTTTTTTCAAGTGTATAAGGATAACAAACAATGGCTGCCGCCAGCAACATGATACTTACACTGAATAGGTGCCATTTGGTGGGTACACTGAACAATACCATTACATAACCCAATCCTGCGCCTGCAAAACCAGCCAGGCTCCAGATACCATGCATGGTGGTTAATATAGACCGGCTGTACAAAGCCTGCACATCCACCGCCTGGGTATTCATAGACAGGTTCATCAGGTTGCGCGCAGAACCAAAACAGATTAATACCAGTACCAGCTGCAGCGTGCTTACCACAAAACCGGGCAGCCCCAGCAGCAGGTTAAATACAATAGCGCCGATTATCATAATGACACGGCTTTCAAAATGCCCTAGTAAGCGGGAAGTAATGGGCAATGTAAGGATCAGCCCGATGGGCATGGCAAAAAGCACCGCGCCCAGTTCCGCTTCGTTGAGGTGCAGATGCTGCTGTACAGAAGGAATTCTGGAAGCCCAGGTAGAATAACCGAATCCGGAAATAAAAAAAAATATACTGGTAACCAGCCTGAGTTGTTCGGGAGATTTATATTTCAATATTGCCGCATCCATGGCAGAAAATAAATATTTTAAGTAGCCGGGTCGTATCAGCGCAGTAATTTTTCCGGCTAGCGTTAATCAGGTACAAACATATTGCATTTAGCACAGGTGTTTTAACAAAACCTTTTGGTATGATGTCATTTGCATGCATTTCCGGGCCTTAGACCCGGGCCATTGGGCCTTTACAGTAATAAGTTAAGCGTTTCGCCGTAACACGAACGGAGAACTATTTAAACTTGCTGCTCTTCGCCGATTCATTTGCCGCATTCGTCTCTTCCTTTATCGGGATGTTGGCGGAATGCCTATTTTTGCCGCCTGTTAAGACAAAGCATGCGCGGAAAGATAAAATGGTTTATATGGATGATGGTGCTGGTAGCGGTAAAGGCTGTTGCTTTTTCACAGACAACCGTACCTCTTGAGCTCATCAGCAGCGAACAATCTACTGCCGGTACAGCCAGCAACCTGTTGCAGTATGCCGTACACAAACAGCTGCCGCCAGGCTATGAGCAGGAAACGCTGGAAGCAATTTCCCATTTTCCGGAGTTAAAGAATGTCTCCATCCGCTTCAGGGTAAAAAAATCATATGCTACCCTTAAAACAAGGCCGACGTTGATTTCTTTTTTTATGCCCAGGAAACACAGGTCTTATGTAATTACCATCAGCAATAAAACCATTGAAAAGCTGATGCCTTTAATGTTTGCCAACCTGAGCACAGCTGCAAGGATTGGTGTGATAGGGCACGAGTTGAGCCATGTGGCCGACCTGTCGCAACGAACCACCTGGCAATGTTTTAAAATAGGTATTGGCCACTTGTCTGCAAGCTACATGGATAGATTTGAGTACAATACCGATATGATTTGCATACAACACGGACTGGGAAAAGATCTCGAAGCCTGGAGCAGTTATATCAGGAATACCATGCACACTACTTTCTGGCGCGGCGCCGACTTTGTCAATAAGAGTAACAACAGCCATGAACGTTATATGAACCCTGCCACTATTGAAAAAAACATAGACAGCATCGGTCATACGGCAGCACCCCTCTGGAATCAGCCCTAATCATTCTAGCTTTTTCGTCTTCCATAACCGTTTATTAACGAATGGCTTGCAGCCTGACTCCCTGTAGAGCTTATTCCTCATTATCATTCATTTCTTGCTCACTTTGCGGCTTTTTTAACCGCTGTTATTTCTGATTTCAGTCAGGCATTATTTTTTCATTTCATTAACCATCGCCTGTTCGCAATCAGTTAACACAAATAAAACAACATGAAAACACCGCTGCTGTTACATGCCTATAATCACATTGTTTTTCCTTCTGTTGTAATGGCTGGTAATGATACCGGTGATACAGCTCATACGGATATACATAACCCTCTCTTGATTGCCGAGATCGGTTTTAAGCAAGGCATTTTCAGGCTGCAGGGCGATTGGCAATACATTATGAGTTGTAACAAGCATGTACAACCGGCCTGGCTTGCACAACATAATCATACGGTTACCATAGAAGGAAATATCCTGCCCTCCGGTACCATTGATTTGGCAGACAGCAGCAACGACGGTGCTGTTTTTATTGTTGAGGGCCGGATAAAGGATAAAGCAGGGTCGGCCAGCTGTTCAGGATTGCTGGTGCTGGATAAAAAGAATGGATACAACAAACAAGGCGCTGAAAGCTGGCATATTAGTTTCTATATCTACGACGATAACGGGTGTGAAGTAGCCCTGAAAATACCAGTGCTGTTGTACACAACCGGCAGCCAGTTAAATTAAAAGGATCAGTTATGAAAAATAAATCAAAAATCCTGTTGCTGGTGGTTGCCATGCTGGCTACCACCGGCGTTATAAACGCCCAGGCATACCGCGCCGCCGCCACAGATGCCCTCACCAATAATGGAAGAGAATGGGTTGAAAGAAAATTGCCACCCTCTGTACTTACTTTTTCAGACTACACAGGGCAGGTAGAAATAAAGGCAGCCGTTTCATCTTTGTTTGCACAGAGCCTGGATTCGACAGTGGTGCAATCGCCCACCGATACCATGGCAGATTTTACCATGACACTTGATAAAGACCAGGTACAGCACATAGCAGATGGAAAAACATTCAGCACCAGCGGCTTACTGGTTATCAATAATACCAGTAAAAAAACAACTGCCCAATGCGTACTGTAACCCCGTAACAATCGTGCATATGGTTTCATTATTTCATTTTTGATACGTTTTAACCCCGCAGATTTTGGGCTAAAGGTAACAGGGGAAGCATATTAAAAAAGTCCTTTACTGGTAAGGGTTACCGGCGGGTACTTAAACCGGCATCAGTCAAATTTTTAATAAAATAAATACATACGATCATGAAAAAAATATTATTAGCAGTTCCAATTATTTTTTTATTAGCCGCTGGATGT
>CAXTMV010000104.1:0-6523 GCA_964245425.1 uncultured Flavihumibacter sp.
GGGGCAAAGCATGTAGGTTTGAGCTTTCAGAGGGGATTTTGACGGCTTTTTGTGTCTGTCAGAGTAGAAATTAAGATAGAATTGTACTATTTGTGCATAATTTTTTAATAAAATAAAAATAGCTGGTTTATTTTAGCGTACGGGTATTACCCATGCCCGGGATTACTAACAATTAAATTCAACACAAAATGGCAAAATCAGTAAAAAAAGCAGCTCCAAAAAAAGCCGCTCCTAAGAAGGCAGCGCCTAAAAAAGCTGCAAAAAAAGCCGCTCCAAAGAAAGCTGCTCCTATAAAAGCCGCTAAGAACTCTCCTCCCAAAAAACGAGCAAAAAAGTAATCGGCCCGTAACCCCTATGCAGCATTTATTGCGCCTCTTACTTCCAGTCCAGCCCTGGCAGAAGTTGTAGGTAGCAAGCCACTGCCAAGAACAGAAATCATCCGCCAGATCTGGAATTACATTAAGAAGAACAAACTGCAGGATGGCAAGAACAAAAGAATGATAAATGCAGATGCCAAATTAAAGGTTCTTTTTGCAGGAAAGAGTCAAATCTCCATGTTTGATCTTGCAAAAGTTGTGAGTCAAAATGTAAAGTAACTTTTCACTCTATTGATAATTGACAAAAGGGATGCTGCTGAAGCATTCCTTTTTGTTTTATATTCTCCCTGCTATGGAAAAATTATCTTTTTTACTGTATGGTGCCAACGGCTATTCGGGTGAACTGATTGCGCGCTTTGCCCACCAGTACGGGTTACAACCCATACTGGCCGGAAGAAATACTGCTGCTATTGAAGCACTGGCCGGCAGACTGCAGCTGCCTTACCGTATCGTAGATCTGAATGACAACGCCGGTTTGCAAACTGTTTTACGCGAAGTAAAACTGGTGGCGCACATGGCCGGTCCTTACGACCATACTGCCCGGCCCATGATTGAAGCCTGCCTGGCAACCGGCACGCATTATATTGATCTGAATGGCGATACCGGCGTATTTGAATTGCTGCATGGATACAACCAGGCGGCCATTGAAAAAAATATTATGATATTGCCCGGCGCCGGGTTTGACGTGATACCAACCGATTGCCTGGCGCTCTGGCTCAAGAACCGGCTGCCCGATGCCAACCACCTGGAGATAGCATTTGTGATTGTTGGCAGTGGCTTGTCGCGCGGAACCTCTATTACCACTTTGCAAAAACTGGGTATGCCGGGCGCGGTAAGAAAAGACGGCAAGCTCATAGAGGAACCGATGGGCAAGCGGGGCAGGTGGATAGACTTCCCGGAAGACAAGCACCGATCGTTTATGATGAGTATTCCCTGGGGCGATATCAGTACCGCTTATTTTTCTACGGGTATTCCCAATATTGAAACCTATACGGGTATCAGCAAGGCCACCTGGCTTTTTTTAAAAGGACAGTCGTTGTTTAACTGGTTGCTTCGCTCCGCTTTTATGCACCGGCTCATCCGCGCCATTATTGTCAGAAAATCGGCCGGGCCCGGCGATGAACAGCGCAACAGATCATTTAGCCTCATCTGGGGTAAGGTAACCAATGCGGGCGGACAATCATTGGTGGCCCGTATGCGTTGCCCGGAAGCTTATGCACTTACAACAACGGGTGTGTTGCTGATAGCAAAAAAAATACTGGAAGGAAATTTTAAAGCCGGCTACCAGACACCTGCCAGTGCATACGGCGAAGACCTTGTGATGGAAATTGAGGGAGTGAAGAGGTATGAGTCGTGAGAGGTTAGAAATTATCACAGACACCCAGCCGAACGACTGGCCTCCGACGCCTTTCTTCTCACGATACAGACTGTGGAAAAAATACCCCTAAATAATTAGCATAATATTGGTTTTCTTTAGATATGCTTAAAACCGTAGTTGTTTTTCTCTGCTGCTGCTTGCCGTTCTTCCTGCTGTCGCAAAATCCCAGTGGCATGCTTACGCCGCCTACTGGTTTTGTAAAAGACACCAGCAAACAGACAGATATTATACGTGTATTGTCGGATTTTACCCATATCCATTTTAAGAAACCGCCCAAGATAGACGGCCGTAAAGTCTACTATTCCTTATTGCCCATCGGTACCAATGTGCCGGGTGGAGGAACCGCATTGGTAACCACTACACAGGCTGGTTTTTACCTGGGCAACCGCCATAATACTTATCTTTCACATATTACGTTTTCGCCCAGCACCAATTTCAGGGGCGCTTTCAATATTCCTTTTCACGCCAATGTATGGACGCCAGGTAACAAGTGGAATCTTGAAGGCGATCTGCGATATTCTTATTTTCCGCAAAACACCTGGGGACTGGGCGGTGGCCAGTCTGAAAGCGACCGGTTGCTTATAAATTATTCTTATGTGCGGTTATATGTAAATGCACTTAAAAAAATAAAGCCTTATCTTTTTGCAGGTATCGGTTATAACCTCGATTACCATATCAATATCAGCACAGAGGCCGATAGCCTGAACCTGGAAAAATTTACGGATTATCATTATGGTACCGCCAGCCATGGCAATTCCTTTTCATCCGGTCTAACGTTTAATTTATTGTATGATGCGCGCGTCAACTCCATCAACCCGCTGCCAGGATTTTATTATAACATTATTTACCGCGTGAATCCCAAAATTTTGGGAAGCGACGACTCCTGGCATTCGCTGTATATCGATGTACGCAAATACATTCCGCTGAGCCGAAAGGGTCAGAATGTACTGGCTTTCTGGACCTATTTGTGGACCACACTGGGCAGCCCTGCGCCTTACCTGGATTTGCCCGCTACCGGCTGGGATTCTGAACAGCGTTCAGGTCGTGGTTTGTATAACCGGCGGTACACCGGCCGGAATCTTTTGTACCTGGAAAGCGAATACAGGAAAGACCTGTCGGCAAACGGCTTATTTGGCTTCGTGGTATTTGCCAACCTTAATTCGGTTGCAGAACCCGGTACGCACCAGTTTTCTTATTTACATCCGGCAGCAGGCACGGGGCTGCGGATCAAATTCAATAAAAACTCCGGAACCAATATCGGGGTCGATTTCGGATTCAGTAAAGGATACCAGGCCATCTACATCAGCCTGGGAGAAGCATTCTGATTGTTTTCTGCTGCTACCACCTGCTCCCGATCCTGCATGAACAAAAAATAAAACCCCGGCCGGTAAACCAGCCAGGGATAATCGGTGAAAAATCCACGGTGAAATTTAAAAAAAGATATTTTTGAGCAAGAAATGATCAGCAGAATTAAATGAAGATAACGGTAAGGGATAGGGTTAAAACCCAAACTTCTTGGTTCATGGTTCGGTCGTTCGGCGCTGTTGGGGAGACAGGTGGGTACTGAACTGCGAACCAGTGAACTGACCACTGCAAATCAGTATTTATTCTTATATTGCTGTATGACAAGGATTAAAAAAAGGCGCTCGGGTAAAAAGCGTACCGCAGACAGGCGAAAAGCTTCTGCCGGCAGAAGGGGTCGCGCAGCTAAAAATGCGGATGTTGCAAAAGAAAAAAAGGAAGGAACTGAAAATAGTGCAGTAAAGGAATTGTCGCTAGGCAAGAAAGAACCCGTTACACAGAAGACTTCTGGCAAAGCAAGATCGGCAGGCGCCCGCAGGGTGGCAGTGGCAAAAAGCGTAGCCAATGTCTTTAAACCGAAAGCAGCCGTAAAGAAAATAACTGCCACCGGCGCCGGTGAGGAGACAACTGAAAAACCAGCAAAAGGATTTGCCCCCTGGAACAAGAACAAGTTTAAGCCAAAAAATAAAAAGGTAGTGCCCGGCAATGCGCCAGGTAAAAAAAGACCCGTCCCAGAGAAAGGCGGTCATTCAAAAGTAAAAAGTAAGAGATAAAAAAACCGCGGTTAGCATTGCTACGCTATCGTTATTTTTTGTTCCAGGTAGATATCCTGCACGGTATTCAATAATTCAATTCCTTCTTTCATGGTTTTTTGAAATGCTTTTCTGCCCGATATAAGGCCGGTACCACCCGCACGTTTATTGATGATGGCAGTAATGGCTGCTTCTTTCAAATCTGACTTACCTTCAGAAGCGCCCCCTGAATTGATAAGTCCTGCCCGGCCCATATAACCGTTCAGCACCTGGTAACGGCAAAGATCAACCGGGTGATGAGAAGAGAGTTGCGTATACATGCGTTCGTCTAATTTACCGTAAGGGCTATCGCCTGTGCCAAGGGCTTTAAATCCGCCGTTGTTCTCCGGAAGTTTTTGTTTAATGATATCCGCCTGTATAGTGGCGCCAAGATAATTGGCCTGCCCGGTGAGATCTGCGGATACATGATAATCCGTCTTACCAATTTTAAATTTATTATTGCGAAGATAACACCACAATATAGTTGCCATACCCAGTTCATGCGCTTCTTCAAATGCTTTTGATACAGCAGTGATCTGCGCATCGGATTCCGGCGATCCAAAATAAATGGTAGCGCCTATTGCAAGGGCACCCAGGTTCCAGGCATCTTTTACAGAACCGAACATGATCTGGTCGAACTTGTTGGGATAAGTCAGCAATTCATTGTGGTTGATCTTACAGATAAAGGGAATGCGGTGCGCATATTTGCGCGCAACAATGGCCAGTCCGCCAATGGTCGTCGCCACTGCATTGCACCCGCCTTCAATAGCCAGCTTAATAATATTTTCAGGATCAAAATAAGCGGGATTTTTTGCAAAGGAAGCGCCAGCGCTGTGTTCCACCCCCTGGTCTACGGGTAAAATGGATAAATAACCCGTTCCGCCCAGCCGGCCGTGATTGAACAGGCGGCCCAGGCTGCTGAGCGTGGGTACATTGCGGTTACTGGCGCTGTAGACTGTGTCAATAAAATTGGCCGACGGCAGATGCAGCAGATCTTTTGATACGGTGGAACACGAATGTGTTAACAGGTTTTCGTTTTCCGGCTCAATCAGTTTTACAATATCATCATAGGTCATTGCATCGGTTTTATATGGTTATAACAATCCTTCCAGTATGGCTTTGGTACGGGCAAAATCGGTATGCCGGTAACAGGCCATGCCTGTTTTGGCAGCGGCATCCACCAGTATTTGCCGGTCATCAAAATAAATGCATTGTTCGGGGCTTACCTGCGCAATGCCCATGGCCAGGCGAAAAATACCGGGGTCGGGTTTTCGCATGCCTACTTCACAGGAAGAAACAAAGGCGTCAAAACATTCGTGCAGGTTGAATTTCTGTATCCTGAAATCATTCAATTCCTTTCCTTCATTATTAATGGAAATAAACCTGAATTTGTCTCCATGCTGTTTTTTCCATTCTATCATCCATTGCAGGGTATCAGGCAATTCGGCCGATTGCGCCAGCATGAAATCGATAAAGGCTTTCTTAGTAAAATTGCGCGGGCGGTAAAACAGGGTGGTATTCAGGTATTCATCGAGCGAGATCTTGCCAATTTCATATACATTAAAAATGAATTCATGCAGCGTATTCATCTCCGTATAATCAAATCCGAACTTTTCTGCAGCGGCCTGCCGCGATTCATGGCCCCAGCCATTTGTCAGCAGCACACCGCCGATATCTGAAAAAATAATCTTACTAAAACAGGTTGCCATAACACAAAGATAGTTTAAAAATGAGCTTAGAGAGCGGAGCGCGCAAGGAGAAAAAGAGTGGGCGACACATAAACAGGTTGCACAACGCTAACAGAAAAAAGAGAAACGCGGCAAACGCCTTTCTCTGTTAGCGCTGCGCGATTTTATTTTTGCGTGTCGGCCGCTCTTTTTCTCCTTGCGCGCTAGCTCTTTTTGGGCGCGTGCATGATCAGGTCATTCAAAATTTGTTCCAGATCGGCAACCGGCATTTTAAGCACCAGGTAAGCATCGCGCTGCCCGTTCCGGTCCCACCCGTTGGTGCCATTGGGATGACAGACAATATTGCCTTTTACAATGTTAAAATATTTTTTATATCCTCTTACGGCTACCAGTACGGCCGTTTCATCCCAGCTCATCCGGCCATTCTTATCATTCGGATCCATTGGGATGCTTCTGGCAAAAACGTCTTTTACCGGTGAGTGAACAATGGCAGGGTTGTGCAGCAGTGGCAGGCCGGTATGTATTTTCCAGCCAATTTCAAAACCGCTAAAGAGAATGGGTACCGGCCAGCCGTTAAATGCCTTTACCGAAGCAGCGGAATCTTTTACCACATTGAATTCTTTGAACCTGCCCATCTCTTCATCGAACCGTGCTGCCATGCTAACCAGCAACCGTACCTTATGCCGGATAAGATCTTTGCCGTTGTACGGCGAAAACGCATCGGGGGCAGACTGCAGGAGGTTGGCCATATTGGTTAAAAACCCAACTGTTACAATGGTTACACTTTTGTCTGGTGCAGCGGCCAGTATTTTACGATACAGTTGCAAGGCGTCGGCAGCCTGGCCATTGTTTTGGATGCTGTGAGGGTAACCGGCCACCAGCATCGAATCCCATTTTTGTCCGGATGCCAGGTTCACTGAAGGGCCCTGTACCACGCCGATGGGTATGCGCGGTCGGTTAAAATAGGTATTCAATACACTTAGCACA
>CAXTMV010000104.1:6533-17653 GCA_964245425.1 uncultured Flavihumibacter sp.
ACGATGCTGGTTGCTGGCCATGGTTGCCAGTATGCGGCATTCGCCGCTGTCTGCCATGGCATGCAGCAATGCAATGGCGCCCACATCGTCGTAATCGGGACCCATATCCGTATCGAAAATAATGGATACCGGCTTTTTTTGTTGTGCAAGAACAGGTACCAGGCAAATGCACGATAACAGACAAACAGGCAGCAGGTATTTTATATAATTGTTCATATAAACACGGTTTGTGCCGCGTAAATCAGGGTAAATATTCGCCGGCGGCTGAACGGCTAAATCAGTAGTTTTGATGGTCAAAAATTAAGTATGACTTATTTCCTACCTGGCAACATGAAGATAATGATTGTTGCCTGCACTTTTTTTGCGGGCATCGCTACAGGTCTTGCACAGGGCAATCATGCGGCTGCAGCCGTTACTGGTGCCGAAGCACCGGCAGGTTACCAGTTAGTTTGGGCAGATGAATTTAATGCAGATGGTCCGCCCGATACGGTTTCCTGGAAATTTGAAAAAGGTTTTGTGCGTAACCGTGAATTTCAATGGTACCAGCCGGACAATGCATTTTGCAAAAACGGGTTATTGGTTATCGAGGGCCGCCACGAATTAAAACCCAACCCGGTTTATGAGGCTGGCAGCAAAGACTGGAAGAAAAACAAGCCCCGGATAGAATACACTTCTTCGAGCATTAATACCGGCGGAAAGCATGCCTGGAAATACGGCCGCTTTATCATGCGCGGAAAAATAGATATCAGCAACGGATTATGGCCTGCCTGGTGGACATTGGGTGTTGCCGGCCGATGGCCCGCCAATGGAGAAATTGATATCATGGAATATTACCGGAATAAGGTGCTGGCCAATATAGCCTGCGCAGGCACGGGCCAGTCCGCCACCTGGTACAGCAAAACAAAACCTGCAGATTCACTCGGCGGTACCGCCTGGTCTGCGCAATTTCATATATGGCGAATGGATTGGGACGAGCAGGCCATCGCGCTGTATCTGGATGATGTGCTGATGAACAAAGTAACCCTGGATAAACTGGAAAACAATGACGGAACGGGCATCAATCCGTTCCGGCAGCCACATTATATGCTGCTCAATATGGCCATTGGCGGACAAAATGGTGGTGATCCTTCGCAGGCGGTTTTCCCCAACCGCTTCGAAATAGATTATGTGCGGGTGTATCAACGAAGAGACTAAGCGAACAAAGCGCTAAGAGAACAAAGGAAAAAAAGAGCATCGCGGTATTTTTTTTTGCGTGTAGCGCGCTCTTTTTCTCCTTGTTCTCCCAGTGCATAGCTTGTTTATGATTATATTTATTGTCTGATACCAGCGATTCTTCCATTAAAAAAAATTTATATGTACAACAGAAGATCATTTATCAAGTCCGCTTCCATTTATTCAGCAGGTTTACTGATGGCGCCCGCGGTACCGGGTTGGTTCAAAGGCAAAGCCATCATCGGCCTGCAGTTATATACGGTACGCGACGCCATGCAGGCCGACCCGGGCGGCACCCTTGCCAAAGTAGCGAAGATTGGTTATTATTCCCTTGAAGGCGCTACTTATACCGGAACGGAGAAATTTTACGGCATGGACCCCGCCACCTTCAAAAGCATGTTAAAGAATAATGGTTTGGTGATGAGGAGCTGTCATTACCGCCTGGGTGAAGATTCGGGAACTGCCGACGGCATTATGAAAGGCACTATCCTGCAAGACTGGCGCCGGGCCGTAGATGATGCGGCAACACTGGGTCTCTCTTACATGGTTTGTGCCTGGTTATCGCCAAAGGAAAGACTGGGACTTGATCACTATAAAAAAATGGCGGCTGATTTTAACAAAGCTGCCGAAACCTGTAAGGCAGCCGGCATACAGTTCTGCTACCACAACCACGATTTTGAATTTGACCAGCAGGATGGCAAATATCCTTACGATGTATTGCTGGACAATACCGATGCAAAACTGGTAAAAATGGAAATGGATTTATACTGGATACACAAAGCGAAACAGGATGCTGGAAAGCTTTTCGATAAGCATCCCGGCCGTTTTCCGCTCTGGCACCTGAAAGATATGGATGCCACCCCGGCGCACGACTTTACAGAAGTAGGCAATGGTACCATCGATTTCAAAAAAATATTTACGATGGCAGGTAAAGCCGGGATGAAATATTTTTTTGTGGAGCAGGACAAATGCCCGGGATCGCCATTCGACAGCATTACAAAAAGCATCGGGTACATCAAAAAAAACCTGGTATAAGCACTGCGCGGAAATGGCCTGCTGTTGCTTTTAACAAACACGCAACAAGCCGTTCCCCGTAAAATATCGTTTTTTGCTAATTGTAACTATTTTTACAGCATGCAAAAAAACTATGGCCAGTTAATAACAGGCTTATTGATTGGGCTGGTACTGGGATTGCTGATTGGCAGGCAGGTGTTCGGGAAAACACAGGCTGCGCAAAACAATTTTCCGGTACCGGCCATTCAGCACAATCCAGCTGCGGCAAACAACCCGCCCGCCGCCGTTACCGGCCGGCACGACAACAGCATCCCCCAAAAAGTATACGATGTATTGCAATATATCCGCAGCAATAACCAGGCAATGCCGGGCTATGTAGGCGGCCGCGTATTTTCTAATAGGGAAGAAGTACTACCCCGCGAAGACAACAGCGGTAAGCCGATACTTTACCACGAATGGGATGTAAACCCGAAAATAGCAGGGGAGAACCGGGGCACAGAAAGAATCATTACAGGCAGCGACGGCCGGGCCTGGTATACCAATGACCATTACAGATCCTTTAAAGAAATAAAATAACCATGAGTTCAGTATTGACTATATCGGCTCCGTACTATACGGAAAATAATATGCGCTATGTATTTATAGACGGAAATGCCTGCCGTAAAATAGATGCCTGCTATGCCATATTGCAAGAACAACTTTCCATACCTAATTATTTTGGAAAAAACCTGGATGCCCTGGAAGAAATACTAAGTGATATGGACTGGATCGCCGAAAAAAAAGTAAAACTTATTTTGTCCAATACCCACGCACTGCTCGACAAGGATCTCTCAAAAAAAGCTATTTTTATGAATATCCTGCATACCTGCCAGAACGAAAAGATTGAGATCACCTGCCTGGGCGTGCCGGATTAAGCAATAGCCTGCGCCTTCTCTGCCCTATCCAGGCCTTCCGACATTTGTGCATACAGGCTGCGGGCAGCCATCTTGCAGCGTTGCCGCCCCTTTCTCTTTGTTTTCTAATTCCTACATTTGCCAGCACGCTCCCCTAAAACGTTATCGCATGCAGCTGAAACATGGTCTTGTTTTATTGTCGCTTTATGTTTTTTCCCTTCCTGCCAGTGCCCAATTACCCGCTTATCCTGCGCGTATCGGGATACTCTACCAGGGCATCAACAACAGGCTCAGGGATAAGGATGCCGGCCTCTATTTTGAAACAACAGACAGCATACACAAAGAAAATCCCCATTCCTGGTTATGGCCCTTGTGCGCATTGATACAGGCGGCCAATGAAATGGAGGCACTGGAAGCCGGCAGCGATTATATGTTACCGGTAGAAAAAGCCATCGACCAGTACTACAGTAATAAATTGCCTTTTCCGGCCTACCAGGATTATGTGTTTGCAGAACGGCCCAGTGCCCGTTTTTACGATGACAACCAATGGGTGGCCATTGCCTGCCTCGATGCCTATCACCGCAAGCATGCAAAAAAATACCTCGACAGGGCAGAAATGATCAGCCGTTTTATGATGAGCGGATGGGATACGGCAGCCGGGGGCGGGTTGTATTGGAAAGAAGGCGATAAAACCACCAAGAATACTTGTTCAAACGGGCCTGGCGTGCTGGTGGCGCTGCAATTGTATAAGGTTACCGGGAAAAAAGCTTACCTGGAGACGGCGCTGTCCATCTACCGGTGGACTAATAAAAACCTGCAGGCGCCCGACGGACTTTTTTACGATGCTATTAAAATCCCTTCCTTAAAAATAAACGAGCAAAAGTATACCTATAATGCCGGTACCATGCTGCAGGCGAATGTATTGTTGTTTACGATTACAAAAGACAAGCATTACCTGGTGGCAGCACAGCGAATGGCCGCTGCCGGCCGCGATTATTTTTTTGCCAATGACCGCCTGCCAGGAGAATACTGGTTCAATGCCGTATTGCTGCGAGGCTATGCCGCCCTGTACGCCGTTGATAAAAACAGCAAATGGATTGATTTTTTTGAAGCGGAAGGAGACCGGGTATGGATAAAGGAAAGAAGCGAGGATAATTTGGTGGGTACAAAAAATACAAAACGATTGATAGACCAGGCAGCCATGATAGAAATATATGCAAGGCTGCAATCGCTAAAGAAGTGATACAGGTTTATACTTGCATTAACCGATGCCGGTCAGCGGGAAGCTCCGCATTTTTGACCCCAATACTTTATCAACCCGCGCATCTAGGGATCCTTCTGCGCCATAGCCCAATGGTAAATTTCACCGGCAGCATGTTTACCTTTCCCTGTACTTACCCGTCAAAGAATCAGAAATAATTCGCTAACTTTCTTACAGGTAAGAAAATTACTGAACCTGCCATGGTCTGCCCCCTCCGAAAGCGATTTTCATTCCCCCGTTTTTTATATTCAAAACAAGTACATGGGCTTATTTACGAAATCGAAACAGGTCTTGCGCAGGCTATCCGTCTTTTACCTTTTTTTGGGCATCATGGTGATGTTCCTGGTACTGTTTTTTCTAAAGATCGTTCCTGCCAATACCGCCGAACTGAACCAGCGGGCACAGCGGGCGCTGAACCAGCTGGCCACGAATTTTATGGACAAGGATCGGGATGTGCAATCGCTGTTCAGGCGGCCTTCCAGCAATACCGGACAGGCCGTATGGGATAGCAGTATCATACATTACGGAATCAATTTTGCTCATTTAGACAACCTGCCTTATACGGCCAAAAGGATTTTTACGACTTCATTTGCTAATAGCAATATAGATTCCAGTTTTCTTGGCAAAGCCGGCGGCAACTGGAACTGGATCTATAATGGAAACGGCGCCGACACGGGCGCTGCCCAGGGTTTTCTGCAGATAAGCATACCCCTCGCTGATTTTGCCAAACCCATATTTGAATCAAGAAGCGATATTTTCAGTACTTATCTGCTGCTGCTGGACAGCCCCGCAACAGGCGCCCGGCGCAACCTGCCCCTGATATATAAACAAGACCCCATTACCGTTTCTGATTTGTTGGCCGGTGATACCTTAAACAACCTGCAGAAGAATTCCGACGGATCGGCCCAGGCAGATATTATTATTTCAGGCGAAGCCTACAAAATATTTTACCATCCTTTTTTTCTGCATGGCCAGAAATTATTACTGGCCGGTCTTTTAGGGCTGGATGATTATGCCCAGCGTACCCGGCAAACACCGGTTGAATACATTCCCGCCAGCATCATTGCGATTTTGTTATTGTTGATTGCGTTGCCCTTTATCAAAATATTTATGATCAGTTCAAAAGAAACGGTCACCTATAAAGACATGGCCTTAACAGCCATCTCTTTTTACCTCGGGCCGGTCTGCGGATGCCTGATTATCTTCTATTGTGTGCTGCACCTGGTAAATGGCCTCACTTTTTCTTACCGCCTGCAGGTGTTGGGTAATACATTGCAAAAATCGGTTGAAAAAAATATCAGCGATGCCCGCAATAGGCTGATAGCATACGATAATATACCGCTTACCCCCGGAGAGATAAACTGTTTGGAAAACCCGGTAGATGATACACCCGATATGTCTTTGCTTGATTCTACCATGGCTACACATATTGATCAGCATACCATCCGGGTCTTTTGGATCGACAGTGCCGGGCAAACCATCGCCAAATGGAACCCCATGGATTTTGTGGCACCCAATACGCCGGTATCCAACTATTCCTTCTTCCGGCGTTTCAAAGACCAGAAACCCGCGGCAGCAGATGCTAAAAGTCCTTTTTATATTGTGTATGCCGGAAAATCAAATGCCACCGGCGAATTCCTGATTTTTATCACAAGGCCTTCTGCTAAAAAGCTTGTATCGCAACAGCCAGGCACCGAAGGGCAAAAAACGGTTACCAGTTTTGCCATAGTGGAAGCCATGAGTATGGATATCAGCAACCACCCGGTATTGCCGCCCGGCTTTAGCTTCAGCCTGATTGATCGCGACGGTGTGGTGCTGGTAGATGCTGACCCCACCCGCAACCTATCGGAAAATATTTTTGATGAATCGAACCAGAACGGTGCCCTCAAAGCGGTTGCCAATGGAAAAGATCCCGGTACGGCCATTAACGTATCGCGTTACGGGCAGTCTTTTTTAGCATTGGCAAAGCCCATCCATGGCCAGCCGCTTACACTGGTCATTTTATATGACCAGAAATTTCTGTCGGAAAATATTATCCGGCTACTGTTATTTTCCATCCAGACTGTTGTTTGGCTTACCCTGGCCATCTGCGCCTGCCTGCTGGTTTCTACCATCAAAAAATTTACACCCAACCACCTGCACTTCAGGATACAGTCAATTGAATGGATCCGGCCCATCGTCAGTAATATCACTTCTTATGCTTTTACTTTCCGTTATTTTACAAGCCTTATCCTGTTATTCAGCAGCATTTGCTTTTTACTAATAGCCGGCAACCAGGATCTGCGGCCCCTGTACATCATTTCACTGCTATTGCCCTTTTATGGCATCTGGGGCTTTGTGATCTCGCGCAATAAGAGCGGTAAAGAAACAAATAGTACTACGGCACAGCAAAAGCAGCCACCGCCCGAATTACAACCGGATGATGGGGCACAGGCTGTAAAACAGCCTGCGCCGGCTGCCCCATCTGCTAGACAAACATATGACACTATGTTTGTTCGGGGTATCTACCCTTTTTGTTTTATAGTTGGCATCAACGTAGTGATCTTTTTCTTTCTATTTGAGACGGGTTGGTCAACCGGTTTGCGCTGCTGGCTGCCTTTTTTTGAGCTGTCGGCTTTTGCCATTCTTTTTTATCTTACCCGCTACCATCCGCGGTACCCGCTTACGGAGAAATGGAACTGGGTCAGGAAGTTAAAAGATAATAAACGGTATGCGCAGTATAAGAAATATGAAAAAAGCTATGGCGGTTCGCTGATACTTTCCATGGTATTGATCAGCATTTTGCCGGTAACCGGTATTCTGTCCTATGCTTACCAGGCAGAGAAATTACAATACAAAAAAGAAAAACTATTGGGCTATTCCTGTTCGCTGCAGCAATTACAGGGCTTCTTGAGAAATGATTATACGCCCGGTTATAAAGAAGTAGTCAGCAACCAGCTGGGTGCGCGGGCGCTTCAGCACGACCTGTACCTCACAGACAAAGACTTATTAGAAACGGTTGGCCCGGGCAAAGAAAGCAGGCCTGTGGCAAAAGCTGTTTTGCCCGACCGGCTATATGCCTGGCTGGTGAACGGCATGGCCCTGGCGGGCGGCGCTGACAAAGCCTTCCTGGCCACCGGCGACAAAGCAACGGACAGCGCCTGGAATTTCGGGTTGGATAAGAAACATATTTTTTCTGTACCCGGTCTTCAGCTTGCTTACCGGCCCTCGGCAGAAGGAACTAATATTCCACCCATCCGGTCAAGTACGAGGCTGCAGAATATAATAACCGATTTTTTTCAACTACCGGTAGCTTTTTGGAGCCTTTGCGTACTCATCATTATCCTGTTCGGGGTAGGCGCAACTTCGCTGGTGCGGTTCACCATCCAGCGGCTTTTTCTGCGAAATTTCACCACCATCAATAATATCCGCATCGATGAGTCATTTGTATCCGCAAAGCTGCAGGCCAGCCCGGCTACTGCTTCCATTATTGACGGGGTGCCTATTTTACCGCTCCCTCCAAACAACCCCGAAATGGACGGTACTGTTAAAACCCCCTCTGTAGAAACTGTTTTTGCACCCGAGTTTGATCCCGACCTGGTTTGGGATAAGCTGAACATACAGCTGGAAGATTATATACTGGCATCCAGTATTGCCTTTAAAGACGCGTATGAATTTATCTGGCAAAATCTTTCAGAACCGGAAAAATATGTATTGTTCGATTTTTGTATCGACTATTATACCAATTACCGGAATGTAGAAGTATTTATTAAACTGATCCAGAAAGGCATCCTGGTAAACAGAAATCGGCTGGATTCCTGGGAAATCTTCAGCCTTAGTTTCCGGCAATATATACTTGGCAAGAAAAATACCACTGAAATTGAAAACCTGCTGGGCCAATTCAGAACGGCCGGCACCTGGGATGCATTTAAGATTGCGGCGCTCTCTGTTATTGCGGTGGCAGGCGTGGTCATTGTATCCACGCAAAGCGATCTTTCGCATAAGGTACTGGCCCTGCTTACCTCTTTAACAGCGCTTTTACCGCTGGTGCTGAGAATGTTTCAGTTCGATACCGGTAAACCAGCCGGCGCTGCTAAATAATATAGCCGGGCCCGCAAAGTAGCTGCTACAACCAGCTTACTTTTTGTTCTGCCTGATGGGCCTTTCCAATAACAGGCCCATAGAGTTCGGGCCGGCGCGCCTGCCTGTACCGGTGACCACCGGCAAGGATCAGTTTTTCGCGGGTAAGGGTAGCCGTTATAAAGCTGTCGTCGAACGAACGGCATTCCGCCAGCACATCGCCGAAAGGATCGATGATCATGGAGCAGCCGTTTTTGAGCTGATCGTCGTCCATGCCAACCGGGTTCGCAAAAACGCTGTAAATGCCATTGTCATATGATCTGGATGGTAACCATTTCATCAGCCAGTCGCGCCCTTTCATTCCGTTGAATTCAAGCCGCAACGAAGTAGGATCCGCCACCCGGTTCTGCCATAACAGCGGGTCCACAAAACCGGCCCCCGGCCGGGGAGAAGGCGTACACATGGTAACATGCGGCATAAAAATAATTTCAGCGCCCAGCAGGGCCGTGGCTCTTACGTTTTCAATAATATTATTGTCATAGCAAATCAGGATACCACATTTCCACCCGGCAATATCGAAAACACAATAGTTGTTACCGGGTTGCAACCAGGGATTTATAAAAGGGTGCAGTTTCCTGTATTTCGCCTGCAGACCGTTGCCGTCTACACAGACATAGGCTTTAAAAAGCTGGTCCTGCTCATCTTTTTCAAACAGTCCTGCCAGTACAACCATATTGTATTTCTTTGCCATCCCTGTTAGTAGGGCAATGCTTTCTCCCCCGGGTATTCGTTCAGCAAGGGCCAGCATTTGCTCTCTTGAAAGCCTTCTTGCAAAACTGTAGCCGGTAATGCAGCATTCATGAAAGGCAATCACCTGGGCGCCTTCCGCCGCCGCTTTTTTTGTAAGATTATCAATAACGGAGAGGTTGTATTCTTTATCGCCGCTCCGGTGTTCAAACTGGGCAGTAGCCACTATTAAATTGTCCATCGCTGTAATGGTTGTTGAGAAACAAAAATAGCTGGTGGTAATGGTTGTAAATTGTACAAACCCGACACCAATGCAGCAGCCGGGGGTGCCTGCTCAGACGGCTACAAAGTTGATGGCCGCTTTGCGGGTATTTCCGGCGTAAGTTGTTGGCGTCAGGCCTGTATACTTTCTAAATTCTTTTATCAGGTGCGATTGATCTGCATACCCTGTTTCGTATGCCAGCGAAGTAAGGCTGGCACCCGGAGCGCCGGCACGAAGCTGCTTCAGGAAGGCGTGCAGCCTTACAATGCCTGCAAATTTCTTTGGACTCAGCCCGATGGCTGTTACAAATTTTCTTTCAATATGCCGTTCGGTATAACCCGTCTTTATTGCCAGCGACTGTACCGCTATCAGGCCCCGCTGTTCATGGATATACTGCAGGCAGGTGTTTGCCAGCGAAGGAACAGGGAATGGACGGCCGGCAATCAGCCGGCAAAAAAAATTATTTAGCAGGCTGCATTGAAGTGCTCCGAAGGCTGTTGCATTCAATTGATCCTGCAGGGACAGTATGCCATTGCCAAACAAATTGCTGGCCGGCACAATAGAATCGCACAAATAAGTAGCAGGTAAATGGGTGAGCAGGGTGATGCCCGCAGGTTGAAAAACCACCACCACTATAACCGTTTTGCCGGCGGCGTGCAAATCTTTATACCGGCTTATCTGTCCGTACACGAAAGCAGCGGGCAGCCGTTGTGCTGTTGTATACAAGGTTGTTGTTTTTAAAGCGAATACAAGCCCTGTATGGCCGTCGGGAAAAAGCCGGAAGGTATGGGTGCCGGGTTCTTTGCTTTCCAGGAAAAGATAATGTTTAATAAAAGGCATCAATGGTTGCGAAGGCAATACCTGCATGCCATAAAGATAAAGATTTGCTGCCCCTGTTGGGTGCCAGTCATGTAAAAGCAGTAAAATGCGTAATTTCAGGCGATTTCTAATCTCTCCATCAACCAATCAACCAGTCTATCATGTCCGGCACGCATCATTATGAACTAACGGTTACCTGGACAGGTAATAAAGGCCCGGGCACTTCAGGTTACCGTGCTTACGATCGCAGCCATACCATTTCCATGAATGGCAAACCAACCTTGCTGGGTTCTTCTGATCCGGCTTTTATGGGCGATCAAACAAGGTACAGCCCGGAAGATATGCTGGTGGCGTCGCTGGCAGCCTGCCATATGCTTTGGTACCTGCACGTTTGTGCCGATGCGGGTATTGTAATAAAGACCTACAGCGACCAGGCGGCAGGTGTAATGGTAGAATCCAAAGATGGCAACGGGCATTTTAAAGAAGTGCATTTATACCCGGTTGTTACGGTAACCGAAAGCGCTATGATAGAAAAAGCAAATGAACTCCATGATAAAGCCCATGCGTTTTGTTTCATTGCCAATTCGGTTAATTTTCCGGTGCATCATCATCCCATTTGCAGCGTTGATTAAAAAAGGAATAAAGATGCGTGAATTTTTTATAGAATTATTTGCCTATAATCACCAGATGAACCGGCGCATGGTCGATGTGCTGTTGGCACAGCCCGATATACCCGAACGTGCCGCCTTGCTGGCCAGTCATATCATAAATGCACACCAGGTATGGAACAGCCGTATAGTAGCCCGTACGCCTTTCGGGGTATGGGATCTGCGGCCATTGGCGGAAAACAGGG
>CAXTMV010000105.1:0-17419 GCA_964245425.1 uncultured Flavihumibacter sp.
CAGAAGATGTAAGCCGGGTAAGAATGTACACCGGGCCGGCCATGATGTATTTTATCAACCTTGCAGTCACCATCGGGTTCAGCATTTTTTTTATGGTGCGCGAAAATGGCCGTTTAACATTATATGTATTGTCGCCCCTGCCCATACTTGCCATTACCATTTATTATGTAAACAATATCATTCATAAAAAAAGTGAACGGATACAGGCATTGCTGTCTGATCTTACCACCACTGCGCAGGAATCGTATTCGGGCATCAGGGTCATCAAATCTTTTGTTCAGGAAAAAGCCATGATGGGTTTTTTTAACAAGAACAGTGAAGCGTATAAGATCAACGCCATCGGGTTGTCGAAGGTAGAATCCATCTATTTTCCGTCTATGGCATTGCTGATAGGGCTGAGCACCCTGCTCACCATTATGATGGGCGGCTTGTATACATTGCATGGCAATGAACAGGTGACCACCGGCACTATTACAGAGTTTGTGATGTATGTAAACAAACTCACTTTCCCGGTCAGTGCTATTGGGTGGACGGCGAGTATGATACAAAGAGCGGCTGCGTCGCAGAAACGATTGAATGAGTTCCTTGACATTGTTCCGGGCATACAGGATGCACCAGGCGCGGCAACGCCGGTTATACAGGGCGATATTGTTTTCGACAATGTTAGTTTTACCTACCCCGATACCGGCATTCAGGCCATTCAACATTTTTCTTTTCATATACAATCCGGGCAGAAAATAGCCATCATCGGCAGAACCGGCAGTGGTAAATCTACCGTGGCGCAAATGCTGCTCCGTATGTCCAATCCTGATCAGGGGCAGATACTGCTAGACGGCATCGATATAAAGAACATTCGGTTGAAGGCTTTGCGCGAACAGGTAAGTTATGTACCGCAGGATATCTTTCTTTTCAGCGATACCGTAACCGGCAATATCAAGTTCGGCCTGGCCGACACTGCCTTTGAAAATGTACAGCAGGCCGCCAGGTATGCCAGCGTAGACAAGGAAATAGCGGGCTTTGCGCAGCAATACGATACCATGATCGGCGAACGAGGGGTTACGCTGAGCGGCGGGCAAAAGCAACGCATTTCCATTGCCCGTGCACTGATCAAGGATCCGCGCCTGGTTATTTTCGACGACTGCCTGAGTGCCGTGGATGCCAAAACCGAAAATGAGATCATCGGTAACCTGTACCGGTTCCTGCAGCACAAAACAGCCATCATCATTACGCACCGTATTTTCTCGCTGTTCGATTTCGATAATATACTGGTACTGGACGAAGGCAAGATAATAGAACAGGGACGGCATACTGAACTGCTGGCCCGCAACGGCTATTACCGGCGCCTGTACGACGAGCAACAGCAGCAGGAGCATGGAAACGGCATTTCTGTACAATAACAGGGCCCTGCTGGCCGGAATATAACGGCGAGCGGGGGGCGTAAAACCAGGAAATTGCCCAATGACGCCCCCTCTGGGCGCTGTTTTCAAACAATTGTGTTTCCGGTCAGGATTATTCAGCAAAATCAGGGCAGGAAAAGAGTTTTCAAATTTTGCCAGTTCTAAAACAATATTATATTTGTAAGGTATTAACCAAACCAACATTTCGCTAAACTGAAAAATTTTTACAACTGTGGCGTACGAAAACAATAATGAAAAAAGAATGGAAAGCGTTTACAGCAAACGCATCAGGGCTGGAAAAAGAAGAACGTACTTTTTTGATGTAAGGGCAACCCGTAGCAACGATTATTACCTGACCATTACCGAAAGCCGCAAAAAATTTGAAGGGGAAGGTTATGACAGGCACAAGATTTTCCTGTACAAGGAAGACTTTAATAAATTTATCAAAGGATTGGTTGAGGCCGTTGATTATGTAAAGACAGAACTGATGCCTGATTTTGATTTCGATGCATTTAACCATGATCAGCCCATGGGTGAAAACGATGGTGAGGAAAGCCCCTCTATTGCTGCAGTCACTGAAGTGCCGCCCATTGCAGTTGAAGCACCGGTAGTGCCCATTGCTGCCAGCAGTATTAGCAGCATTACCAATACCAGCGCTACGGAAGAGGTAGATAAGTGGTAAGTTTAAGCCTTGTATAAACAATATTGCAGGAAACCCTTCGTTTTACGAGGGGTTTTTGCATTGTAGGGGCTCGGCCCGTAACCACGGTAAATCCAAATCTATGAAATTCCTGAAACCGACGCTGACCGTCCTGTGCCTGCTATTTGCTTTTCAAGCGGCTTTCTCGCAACCCATCTGTGCTTTCGATAACCTCCACCGAAACCTCTTAAAAACAGATTCTTCTTACCGTAAAATAATACTGGCCAACGAAGCACATATCAGGGAGTTTATTCGTAAACACCCCGACAATCTTTCAGGCAACGCACGCGGATCCGCTATCAATTCAACGCTGTATACCATACCGGTTGTAGTACATGTAATACATACCGGTGGTGCCATCGGTTCCATCTACAACCCAACGGACGCGCAGATTACCGGGGCTATCAGTTACCTGAACCAAGTATACAACGGCACTTATCCGGGGCTTGAAGGGGTAGGCGATTTACAGGTGCAGTTTGCGCTCGCCGCCAGGGATACGAATTGCAATGCATCTACCGGCATAGATCGGATAGATGGCTCATCGATGACCAATTATGCCAGCAATGGTGTTAACTCAACTACAACCGGCGGGGTGTCGGATCTAACCGTAAAGAATTTCGATCGCTGGGACCCTGTAAACTATTACAATATCTGGGTGGTAAATAAAATCGATGGCAAGGATGGAACCTCCGGCCAGTTCATTGCAGGTTACGCCTACTTTGCGGGTGCCCCTGCCGCCTACGATGGCACCGTGATGCTGGCCACACAAATGAAAACCGGGCAAAAAACACTGCCACATGAAATTGGCCATGCATTGAGCCTGTACCATCCCTTCCAGGGGTCTTCCGATGCCGCCACCTGCCCGGCCAATACCGATTGTACGTCTGACGGAGATGCCGTTTGCGATACCGACCCGATTACCTATAACCAGACGGGTGGTGTGGTAGATTTTACCTGCCGCACGGGCCTCAATTCCTGCACCGGCACGGCTTATTCTATCAATACAGAAAGAAATTTCATGAACTATACTTCCTGCTATACCTTGTTTACAGCAGGCCAGAAAGCGCGTATGCAGGCGGCCATGTCTTTACCCGGCCGGCAGAGCCTGGTTAATTCTTCTGCGCTGGGGAGCTATCCATCGCCATATGCTGCACCGGTAGCGGCCTGTGCACCGGCTACCAGCTCATCTGGCACAGTTGCCAATAATAACTATGCAGGCGTGGTGAATGTAGTGGTATCGAATAAATCATTTTCTTCAGGCGGCAGTGCAGACGATGGCGGGTACCTGAATAAGACCACCAAATGCCTCTACTTGATTCAGCTGCAAAAGGGCAATACCTATTCCTATACCATCAGCCTGCTGGCTGCCAACCGCGAACAGCTGGCCATCTGGATCGATTACAATAACGACGGCGTCTTTAACAATACAACAGAGAGGATCAATTATGTAGCGGATATCGCTTCACCAGGCAGCGGCAACTATGCAACTGTCAGCGGTAACTTTACCATTCCCGGCACAGCCACCACCAATACAACCCTGCGTATGCGGGTAATGGACGAGGTGTCAACTGCCTACGGAGTCGGGTTCACCATTACCGGTGCCTGTTACAACCCCACCTACGGCCAGGCCGAAGATTACCCCGTGTTCTTATCAGCCCTGCTGCCAGTTACATTCGATTATTTTAACGGGATTAAAAAGGAAAACGACGGGTTACTCTCCTGGAAAACGACTATGGAAGAAAACGCCAAGGAATTCCAGGTAGAGAAATCAACAGATGGCGCTTCGTTCTCATCGATTGGTACGGTGGCGGCAAAAAATGTTTCCGGTGGATCGGTTTATTCTTTCACTGATAAAAATATGACAGCACCCGTTAATTATTACCGGTTGCGGCAGGTGAACAATGACGGAAACGGCAAACTGAGCGAGGTGGTGGTTATCAAACAAACAGACGGTACAACCCCTGGTTGCAGGGTCATCAATAACCCTTTTACCAGCCAGCTGAACATGGTATTCAGCGGTGTCCGCAACGCAGGCGCCACCATTAATATGTTCGATATGACGGGCCGGAAGATATTCAGCAGCTATTATAAACTGGCAGATGGACAGCCGGTGAGCATCGACGTATCTAAATGGATGTTAAAGCCCGGCGTATACATTGTGCAGGCACAAACAGGCAATGAACTGATGACACAAAAAGTAATCAAACAATAAAATAGTCATTGAAATAAAAAACCGGGGCAGGCCCCGGTTTTTTATGCGTCTATTATTTTTTTCCTGTGTCTTCCTCTTTGTAAAGCGGGTTGGGCATCCGGTTGCGGGGTGCCATTTTTAAAACGGATTTATCGCCGGGCATTCTTTCTGTATTGTTATTGTAAGGTACCAGCACGGCCATATTATCAAGCGGCATATTGTAGACGATGCCCCGCTTGCCGCGACTGATCACAACCGCTCCCGGATAGATGGTTTCAACACTACGCTCGTTCCGATATTTCCATGCTCCAAGCGGTCCGGTATTATCCGGCATTGTATATCCCTTTGGAACCGGTAATACAAAGGGCTGGTTTGTTTTGGACAATTGACGAAACAGGGAGTCCAGCTTTTCCTTGTTGTAAGGAAGCGGATTGGATTCTTTTTGGGCCCGGGCGCCGCCTGCGGCCACGCAAAAAATAGTTACAGCAAGAATTGTTTTTTTCATGGCACCCCGTTAAATTATTTACGCATTTCCTTATAAGCATTTATCAATCCGTTGGTAGAAGTATCATGACTGTTTACAGTCGATTCATTCTCCAATTCCGGTAAGATTTTGCCTGCCAGCTGTTTACCCAGTTCTACCCCCCACTGGTCAAAACTGAATATATTCCAGATAACGCCCTGTACAAATATCTTATGCTCGTATAAGGCAATGAGCTGCCCCAGTGTAAAAGGGGTGATCTCTTTTACCAGGAATGAGTTGGTAGGCCTGTTGCCCTCGAATGCTTTGTGCGGCAGCAATTGTTCAATAGCAGCGGCCGCCATACCGGTTTTCTCCAGTTCTGCTTTAGCTTCTTCTTTTGTTTTCCCGTTCATCAGGGCCTGTGTTTGCGCAAAGAAATTCGAGAGCAGCTTGTTGTGGTGATCGCCGAGGGGGTTATGGCTGATGGCCGGTGCGATAAAATCGCAGGGTACCAGGATGGTGCCCTGGTGTATCAGCTGGTAAAAAGCATGCTGGCCATTGGTGCCGGGCTCACCCCAGATAACAGAGCCGGTCTGGTGATCTACGCGTTCGCCGTTTCGCGATACATATTTACCATTGCTTTCCATATTTCCCTGCTGAAAATAAGCAGCAAAACGATGCATGTACTGATCGTAGGGCAGGATGGCCTCACTTTGCGCCCCAAAAAAATTACTGTACCAGACGCCCAGCAGGGCCATCAGTACAGGTATGTTTTTTTCCGGTGGCGTATTTTTAAAATGAGTATCCGTTTCATGCGCACCCAGCAGCAGCGCTTCAAAATTATCGTAGCCAACCGTTAAAGCAATGGACAGGCCGATGGCACTCCACAATGAATAACGGCCGCCTACCCAGTCCCAGAAGGCGAACATATTTACTTTATCGATACCAAATTTTACCACATCTTTTTCATTGGTAGAAAGGGCGGCAAAATGTTTGGCAATATGCTTTTCATCTTTGGCAGATTGCAGGAACCAATCGCGCGCGGTATTGGCATTGGTCATCGTTTCCTGGGTGGTGAATGTTTTGGAGGCGATCAGGAAAAGTGTTTCTTCGGGGTTTACCTTTTTCAGTGTTTCCGCAATATGGGTGGCATCTACGTTGGAGACAAAATAAGGCTGCATCTGCGGTTTCCAGTAGGGTTTCAGTGCCTCGGTAACCATTACCGGCCCCAGGTCGCTGCCACCGATGCCGATGTTTACAATATAACGGATAGGCTTACCCGTATATCCTTTCCATTGCCCGCTGTGGATGTTTTCGCAGAAAAGCTTCATCTGTTCCAGCACCTGCTGCACTTCGGGCATTACGTCTTTCCCGTCGCTCAGAATAGGCGTGCCGGAAAGATTGCGCAGGGCAATATGCAGCACACTTCTTTTTTCGGTTTCATTAATTTTTTCGCCGCTGTACATGGCGTTGATGGCATCGGGCAGTTGGCATTCTGCCGCCAGTTGCTGCAGCAATTGCAGGGTCTTGTCTGTAACAATGTTTTTAGAATAGTCGAACAGGATGTCCTTAAAACGAATGCTGTATTTTGCAAAGCGATCTGCCTCTGCTGCAAACAGTTGCCGGAGTTTTGTTTGCTTCATTTCCTGGTTGTAATGGGCCTGCAATAGCTGCCAGGCTTTTGTGCTTGTAGGAGGGACGCTTGGAAACATATAAGCTATTTATTTTAAGCGATGTTTAATAATGCGGTACAGCTGAAGTGAGTGACACAACGATGTTGAATAGTATTACAAATGCAGGCCACCCCAATTTACGCCTGCAATGTAAAGCAAATTACAAATTACGCAAGTGAATTGTTTGCATTAAAAAACAGCAGGCTGTTTTATGGAACAGGGCGGGAGGGCAGTATCATGAAAGAACGAAAAGTGTGTATATTCTTTGCGTTTTTAAAAGTTTTATGACTGGCGGTTAAGGGCGGCAACTAAATCTTCAGCGCTTTCACTGCTTCAATTATTTTGGGCACCACGTCAAAAGCATCCCCTACGATACCATAGTCAGCTGCTTTGAAAAAGGGTGCTTCCGGGTCTTTGTTGATCACTACAATTACTTTGCTGCGGTTAACGCCTGCCAGGTGCTGGATGGCGCCGGATATGCCAATGGCAATGTATAAATTGGGCGCGATGGCGAGGCCGGTTTGTCCAACATGTTCGTGGTGGGGACGCCAGCCAATATCGGCTACCGGGCGGCTGCAGGCGGTGGCGGCATGCAATAGCCTGGCCAGTTCTTCCACCATTCCCCAGTTTTCCGGGCCTTTCAGTCCACGGCCGCCGCTGACTACTATCTCTGCTTCACTGAGCGATACCTCGCCACTTACTTTGTGAACAGCGGTTACTTTTACCCGGCCCGGTTCAACAGCAATAGCAAGGGGCACCACTTCGGCCAGGCCTTCAGCAATAACTGTTTTATAGGCATTCGGGCTCAGCGATATTATTTTTACCGGGGTGGTTACCGTTATATTGGCAAACGCCTTGCCGCTGAATACATTCTTTTTTACCGTAAAGCCATTGCTGGTATCGGGCAGGGCTACGGCGCCTGCCACCAGTCCGGCTTTGAGACGCGCCGACACACGCGGGGCAATGGCCTTGCCATCTACGTTATTGGAAAAGATCAGTACCGTAGCGCCGCAGGTTGTTACCGCTTCCGCTATCACTTTAGCAAATACCTGTGCATCAAAAGTATCAAGTGCCAGGTTGACCACCTGCTGTATTTTCTGCACACCGTATTTGCCAAGGGCAGCCAGGTCTTCATGCACGGTGCCCAGCACCAGGCCTTCAGCCGTGGTACCCAGCTGTTTTGCAATGTCTGCACCATAGGTAATGGCTTCCAGGGATGCTTTTTTTACATGGCCTTCTGCCTGGTCGATGAATATTAGAACTGACATAAGATTAAGGGGCTAATGTGATAAATGTGGTTACTGTGCTCATGTGATTCATGTGGTAAATGTGACTGGTGCAGTTCATGTGAAAATACGGGGCGGCGTTCGTCCATTCCACATTCGCACATTTACCGCATCAGCACATTGAAAATTAGATTGATTTTGATTCTTCGTGCAGTAACCTTACCAGTTCTGCGGGGTTATCGGCCGGTACCAATTTTACGCCTGCTTTGGCCGGTGGCAAGCCAAAACCGGCTATGCTGGTGAGCGCATCGGTTGGCACGGGTTCCTTTACTTTCAGTGGTTTGGTACGGGCGCCCATAATACCTTTCATATTGGGGATGCGTTGTTCCGCCATGCCTTTCTGGCACCTAACGGTGGGGGGCAGGTCCACTTCGCAAACTTCTTCCCCGCGTTTTATCTCGCGGATAATGGTGGCCGTGGTACCGCTGATATCGAATTTAATGGCCAGCGACACATAGGGCAGGTCCAGCAGTTCGGCTATCATTCCCCCGATGGCGGAACCATTGTAGTCGATGGTTTCCTTTCCTGTAAAAATGAGATCATAACCACCTTCTTTTGCCACGGCTGCCAGCTGGCTGGCAATCACAAACGAATCATGGCTGTCTGTATTTATACGGATGGCTTCATCGCCCCCCAGCGCCAATGCCTTGCGGATAATGGGATCCGCATCGGCCAAACCTACCGTAGCCAGGTGTATCACGGTTGCCGGATCTTTCTCTTTCAGTTCAATGGCGCGCACCAGGGCATACCATTCATCGTAGGGATTGATGATCCATTGTACACCTGCTTCCGCAAATTTCGTATTGTTATCACTGAAAGCTATTTTTGCCGTGGTATCAGGCGTTTTGCTGATGCAGACGAGTATCTTCATGGGAGCAATTTTTAGCGTCTATAAAGCATAAACAATAAAAGTTGTTTATGCAACTAAAACAAAGATAAGCGGATGCGCCTATATTTCAAACAGGTGGGTAAAAATAATTTGGGATAGTATGGAGCGGACTGCACGTATTTTGGATCTGTTAAAAGCCAGCCCGGGGGATTCTTTTTTGCAGCATGCGCTTGCGCTTGAATACATAAAAACCGGGAATGATGCGGGTGCGCGCCAGCTTTTTGAAGAACTGCTGGCAAGGGACCCTGCTTATACTGGATCTTATTATCATTTAGCCAAATTGCTGGAACGGACCAACGAAAAAGAACAGGCGATGGCCTGGTACGAAAAAGGCATGGCGGCGGCGAGGGCCGCCGGTGATGGCCATTCTTTTAACGAGCTGAGAGCAGCGTACGATGATTTGGCTGATTAATGGATGGGCTGAAAGGTGGACGGGCAGCTCCTGCTGGCAGGTCAGCAACAGACCAATACATGCAAATGAATTATAGTACATGAATCTATTAGAGCAGTTCCAGGCATTTATTGTTAAAGAAGATCTTTTTTCACCGAAAGACAAACTGCTGCTGGCCGTTAGCGGTGGCCTCGATTCCGTAGTACTTTGCGAACTTTGCCAACAGGCTGGCTATGATTTCAGCATCGCCCATTGTAATTTTCAGTTAAGGCAGGCAGAAAGCGAACGCGATGCGGAATTTGTGACAGCACTCGGTAAACAGTATAATAAAGAAGTATATAGCCGGCGTTTCGACACCATGGGCTATGCTGCCGAAAAAAAAGTTTCTATCCAGGTAGCCGCGCGTGAATTGCGGTATGGCTGGTTTTTTGAGTTGGTCGCCAGTCGGGCGGCGGGAATCGGTGGTCCTTCGACCCATCATCCCGAAAAAGAACGGCCGACTACCGGCGCCCGACGCCCGACGCACATCCTCACTGCCCATCACCTGAACGATAATATCGAAACCCTGTTGATGAATTTTTTTAAAGGCACGGGAATAGCCGGTCTCCACGGCATCCTGCCCAAACAGGGTGCCGTTGTGCGCCCCCTGTTGTTTGCAAAAAAAGAAGAACTGAAACAATTTGCCGGCCTGCAGCAATTGGTCTGGGTAGAAGACAGTTCCAACCAATCCGATAAATATGCCAGGAATTATTTGCGCCAGCAGATCATTCCACTGGTACAGCAATTGTATCCTGCAGCAGAAAACAACCTGGCCAATAACCTGGAACGTTTCAGGGAGATGGAAATATTATACCAGCAATCGATCAGCCTGCATAAGAAAAAACTGCTGGAGCAGAAAGGCAATGAAATACATATACCGGTACTGAAATTGCAAAAGTCGGAACCCCTGCTGTCTATCGTATACGAAATCATAAAAGGGTATGGTTTTGGCGCCGGGCAGGTGCCGGACGCCATTGCTTTGCTGAACAGTGAAACAGGTAAATTCATACAATCCGCCACACATCGCATCATCCGTAACCGCCACTGGCTGATCATCACGCCCAACCAGGCTGCCATGGCGCAGCATGTTTTAGTTGAAGGAACAGGTGTAGTGGAATTTGGAATGGGAAAGCTGGAACTGGAATGGATAAACAATTCCAAATGGCCCATCCCCAATGCTTCCGACACCGCGTTGCTGGATGAAAAATATATTCATTTTCCCTTATTGCTGCGACGTTGGAAGACCGGCGATTATTTTTACCCGCTGGGTATGCAGAAGAAAAAAAAACTGGCGCGTTTTTTAATTGACCGGAAACTGTCGAAAACGGAAAAAGAAAAAATATGGGTGCTGGAATCCGGAAAAAAAATTCTCTGGGTGATCGGGCAACGCATTGATGACCGCTGTAAGATAACGGCCCAGTCTAAAAATATACTGCAGGTAACCTTAAAATCCTTCGATATATGATTTTACCTGGCGGATAAAGGACGCCAGTAACGGGTACCGCGCCAGGAAACTGCCTGTAATGATCAGGAAAGAGATGCCGTACAAGGCGCCCCAGATATGCGCAGAATGGTTGATATTGCTGCCCTGTCTTTTATCCAGCACGGAAGAAACCACCAGGTATAAAAGGCCGAAAATGAAGCCGGGAATCATCACCGGTATGAAAATGATCCCTATTTTCTGCAACGGCTCCAGGAAAATAAACGCGAAAACAACCGCGGACACCGCGCCGGAGGCACCCAGGCTCCTGTAATTATAATTGTCTTTGTTTTTTCCGTAGGTAGGCAGCAAGCAGAAGTAGAGGGAAGATACGTACATCAGCAGGTACAGCCACCTCCCATAGTCGCCATATACATTGGAAAACTCGGATTCTACGATGCCTCCGAACATATACAGGGCATACATATTAAAAAAAAGATGACCCATATTGGCATGGATAAAGCCACAGGTAAAGAAACGATAATATTGCTTTTGCACGGCAATGGCCGGCGGATAAAAAATAAGCTCGTCGAAAATCCGCTCATTGTTAAATGCGGCAAACGATACCAGGCAATTAACGATGATGATGACAAGGGTTACGTTTAGTGTTATCGGGTTAACCATATATGCTGCTTAATTAGCTGTTATTCGTTATAATGGATGCTATTAGCGACCGTTATTCGTGGTGGTATTTTTCATTCCTGGTGATGGAGCAGGCCCTGTATACCTGTTCGGCTAAAATTAACCTTACCAGCTGGTGCGGAAAAGTTAAAAGCGACAGCGACCACCTGAAACCGGCTTTTTGCAGGATGCTTTCATGCAGACCGAATGCACCCCCGATCAGAAAAATGATCTGCCTGGTACTTTCATTGGCCCTGGTTTGTATAAAAGCCGCCAGCTGCAGAGAGGATAAGGATTTGCCACCTTCATCCAGTGCCACCAGGTAATCATCTTTCGACAGCAAGGGCATCAGCAGCTCAGCTTCTTTTTTTTTAAGCTCCCCTTCGCTGAAAGCACCAGCATTCTTAGGCGTTGCAATAATATTCCAGCCAACGGGATAGTAATTGGAAATGCGCCGGGTGAACAGTTCGGTACCCTCTTTAATATAGGCTTCGTGCGCCTTGCCCAGCGACCAAAATTGAAATTTCATACGGCAAAGTAATAACTAAAACCGAGGGATAAAAATCCGGCGCAAAGAACGTCGTCAGGATTTGAAATCATCGCCTTCGAAACAGAGTTCGCCGGCAAATACTTTTTTGATACAGCCAACAATGGCATCCAGCGGAGCTGTTTTGATAATATAACCCCGGGCGCCGGTTTTAAGCAACTCTTCCGAGTCTGCAGCGGAATAAGAATTGGAAAGACCCAACACTTTTGCGTCGGGATGTTGTTGCAGTATATTTTTGGCTGTTTCTATGCCGGTGATCGGTTTCATGTATACATCCATCACCACAACATCGGGGTGCAGCTTATCATACATTTTTTCTGCTTCCGGCCCGGAGCTGGCCGTACCTGAGACCCTGATGCTGCTGTCGTGCGGCAGCAATGATTTCAATGCATTCAGCATCATTGAATGATCGTCAACAATTAATATGGATATTGCCTGGTTCAAGGGTTTTTTAATAAGACTGTTTAGCGTAAGGGCATCAAAGCAGTACAGGTTGAGAGACAGGAAAATTGGATATAATGACAAGGTAGGATTTTTTAATACATAAAGGGAATATAAAATAGGGCCAATCATCTTTCATTAACTCGATAAGGGGAAACTACGCGGATGCGCCGGGTGAGATTTTGAAATTTCTTTTGCTAACGTGTCGAAGGCAAATCCCCCATCCCTACATCCTTCAATCGTTGAGCTAACATTGATTTTTTTGTAGATTGCAATCTATATATTGTCCAATTTTAATGTTCTGACAGCGAATATGATATATCTTACCCCTACCATGCGTTGGTTTGGTCCGAATGATCCGGTTGGCTTAAGCCATATAAGACAGGCGGGTTGTACCGGCGTAGTTACCGCACTGCATCAAATACCCGTGGGCGAAGTCTGGCCTGTTGCAGCCATTGAAGAACGCAAGGCAATGATACAGGCAGCCGGCATGGAATGGAAGGTGATTGAAAGCCTGCCGGTGCATGAAGACATCAAAAAGCAAACGGGCCAATACACTTTATATATTGAGCAGTATAAACAAAGCCTGCGCAATGTAGCCGCCTGCGGCCTTTCCGTGGTTACCTATAATTTTATGCCGGTGCTCGACTGGCTGCGAACTGATATTGCATGGGAGATGCCCGATGGCAGCAGGGCCTTGTATTTTGAACGGGCAGCCTTCATCGCTTTTGATCTTTTTTTATTAAAAAGGCCCGGCGCAGCAAAAGATTATACCGATGCAGAGATTCAAGTGGCTACTGAACGGTTTGCATCCATGCAGGAAGCTGAAAAAGAGAAATTATTTCGCAATGCGATGCTCGGCTTACCGGGCAGCGATGAAGCTTTTACACCCGAACAGGTACTGGCAGCCTTGCAGACCTATAAGGGTATTGATACAGCGGCACTGAAAAAAAATTTATATCATTTTCTGCAGGAAATAGTACCTGTGGCGGAAGCCTGCGGCCTGCAGATGGCCATTCACCCCGACGATCCGCCTTACGCGGTGCTGGGATTACCCCGGGTAGTGAGTACCGAGCAGGATCTGGCCGATCTGCTGGCAGCAGTTCCATCAGTAGCCAATGGCTTGTGTTTTTGTACCGGCTCTCTGGGCGCCCGGGCCGATAATGATTTAATTGGCATCATGAAAAAATTTGCAGACCATATCCATTTCCTGCACCTCCGCAACACCAAACGTGACAGTGCCGGAAACTTTTTTGAAGCCGATCACCTGGGCGGCGATACAGATATGTACGCTGTTGTAAAGGAAGCCCTGCAGATAATGAAAAAAAGAAACAGGACCATTCCGATGCGCCCTGATCATGGTCACCAGATGCTCGACGACCTGCAGAAAAAAACCTATCCGGGATATTCTGCCATTGGCCGGCTAAAAGCGCTGGCCGAATTAAGGGGACTGGAAAGGGGAATCGGCCGGTATTTTGAATGGTAAGTGTCGAATTCTTTTACTTGGCCCGCGCAGGTAATTCAACATTTAAAATGCAAAAGTAAAAATGGTGAATGTTTAGTGCTTATCATTGTTGAATAGAAAAGGCCGCCTGGGATGCGATTGCCAGCGTAGCCGATTCAAAACATAAAAATTCAAAAAAATGTATTCCCTTATACCCACCATGCGCTGGTACGGCCCCAATGACCCGGTTAGCCTGCCCGATTTACGGCAGGCTGGCTGTACCGGCGTGGTGCCGGCCCTGCACCATATTGCTAACGGTGAAGCATGGACGACCGTAGAAATTGAAAAACGAAAACAGCTGGTCAATGCGGCCGGCCTGGCATGGAAAGTGGTGGAAAGCGTGCCGGTGCATGAACATATTAAAACGCAGTACGAGGGGTTTCAGCAATACATAGATAATTACAAAACCAGTATCCGGAACCTGGCCGCCGCGGGTATAGAAGTGATTACCTATAATTTTATGCCGGTGCTCGACTGGACGCGTACCGATCTGTCGTACGAAGTGGCCGATGGATCCAAAGCCCTTCGGTTTGAAAAAGCCGCCCTGGTAGCTTTTGATGTCTATATGCTCAGGAGAAAAAATGCGGCAGCAGGTTATACCGCCGCCGAACAGGAAGCGGGTAAAATAAAGTTTGATGAGATGACGGAAGCAGAAAAAATCCTGTTGCAGCGTACTATTATTGCCGGCTTGCCAGGTAGCGAAGAATCTTTTACCGCGGCACAATTCCAGGCGGCACTGGACAAGTATGATGGGATTGATGAAGACAAACTCCGCAGCCACCTCGTTTATTTCCTGCAGCAAATAATACCGGTGGCGGAAGAGGCGGGTATAAAAATGGCGATCCACCCGGACGATCCGCCCTTTGCTATTTTTGGTTTGCCGAGGGTGATAAAAACAGCTGGCGATGTAGAGAAATTGGTAGCAACGGTACCCTCTTTGCACAACGGACTCTGCTTTTGTACCGGTTCTTATGGCGTAAGAGCCGATAATGACTTGCCTGCCATGATAAAATCTTTTGGAGAAAGGATACATTTCTTACACCTTCGTTCAACCCGGCGCAACCAGCAGGGCGATTTTCATGAAGACAACCACCTGGAAGGAGACGTGGATATGTACGGCGTAATGAAAGAAGCCGTGCTGTTGATGCAAAGGCGGCAGATAAGCATCCCGATGCGCCCTGATCACGGGCACCAGATGCTGGATGATCTGAAAAAGAAAACCAATCCGGGTTATTCTGCTATTGGCAGGTTGCGCGGGCTGGCAGAATTGCGGGGGCTGGAGCTCGGCATCCGCCGGTCAATGACTATTTAATCACCTAACGAACCATATTTATGGCCTTGCCTTCCAACATTCGTCCAGCGCAGTCGGCTTCCGCAACAACGGATAGCAAACCACGTTTCCTGGTTCCTTTTATCCTGATTACCAGTTTGTTTTTTTTCTGGGGATTTATTCATAACCTGGATGGCGTACTGATTGCGCACCTGCGCAGGTCATTCAGTTTAAATACAAGACAGGCGTCGCTGGTAGATTCGGCCGTTTATGTGGGCTATTTTATTATGGCGATCCCGGCCGGAATGATCCTAAAAAAATACGGGTATAAAACTGGGATCATTATCGGGCTGGGTTTTTTTTCAGTGGGTTGCTTCCTGTTTATACCGGCCGCCAATACCATGCAGTATGCTTTTTTCCTGGGCGCTTTATTTATCGTAGCCTGTGGCCTGGCTGTTCTGGAAACGGCTGCCAATCCTTATCCGACCGTATTGGGAAAACCGGAAGGTTCCACACAACGCTTAAATTTTGCCCAGTCTTTTAATGGGCTGGCTGCTTTTCTGGCACCCATCATAGGGCGGACGTATATTCTTGCAGAAAAACCGGTTGATGAAAACGCCCTGGCTGCCATGACCAGCTCTGCGCGCAATGCATTCCTGCATGAACAAACGGCTACTGTAAAATTGCCCTATGTTATTTTGGGAATTACCTTGCTGCTGCTGGCCCTGGTTTTCCTTTTTACAAAACTTCCCGATATTAAAGACACGGAAGAAAAAGAAAAACGATCTTTTTTTCATGCTTTCCGGCACCGTCATTTATCATGGTCGGTGGTGGCCCAGTTTTTTTACGTAGGGGCACAGGTTTGTATTCTTAATTTTTTGATCGTTTTCGCTACAAAAGTGAACGGGATTTCGGATCGGGATGCCACTTATTATTCTGCAGCTGCCGGCCTGGCTTTCATGGTGGGCAGGTTTGCCGGTACTTTTTTTATGCGGTTTATTAATCCTGCCAAACTGCTCGCTTTCTATTCGGTAGTAAGTATTTTTTTATGTGGGGTTATTATTTTCGGTTCAGGAATGATTACCCTGTATGCGAATGTAGCGACCGCTTTTTTTATGTCGATTATGTTCCCGACCATTTTTGCACTCGGTATTGAAGATATTGGTGCAGACACAAAGTCTGGTTCAACGCTGTTGGTGATGTCGATTGTGGGAGGAGCTATCCTGCCAAGGATACTGGCTTTTATTGCCGATAAGGTAAATATGCAATATGGTTATATAGTGCCCCTGGTTTGCTTTGCCGTAGTATTGTACTTTGGGGTAAAAGGATACAAGCATTCTGAAAAAGCCGTTGAAGAACTTCATTAATGTAAAACATCATCATGCCCCTTTTCTGCTTTGCACTGGACCTGGTAAACAACGAGCAGCTGATTACCGAATATGAAGCCTATCACAAACAGGTATGGCCGGAGATAAAGAAAAGTATACTCGATGCCGGCATCACCAGTATGGAGATTTTCCGTACCGGCAACCGCCTGTTCATGATCATGGAAACGGATAACAGCTTTAGCTTTGAAAGGAAAGCCGCCATGGACAATGAAAACCCCAAAGTGCAGGAGTGGGAGCAGCTGATGTGGACATTTCAGCAGGGGCTTCCCTGGGCAAAGCCCGGTGAAAAATGGATACAGATGGAATCAATTTTTACGCTGGGTGATTAAATGACTGACCAATGGTAAGGACCGACCCAATTATTTTTAAAGACAGTATTGATGCCCACCAGCATTTCTGGCAATATGATCCGCAACGCCATGGCTGGATAAATGATGAAATGGCGGCCATCCGGAAAAATTTTATGCCGGAAGATTTACAGCCCTTGTTGCAGGAGAATGGTTTAGGTGGATGCATTGCCGTACAGGCCGACCAGGCAGAGCAGGAAACTATTTTTTTGCTGGGACTGGCGGCCCGGTACGATTTTATAAAAGCAGTTGTGGGCTGGGTAAACCTGCTGGCGCCCGACGCAGCCCAGCGCCTGGAATATTTTTCTCAATTCAAAAAATTAAAAGGAGTACGGCATGTGCTGCAGGCAGAAGATCCTGCCTTTATGGTACAGCCTGCTTTTACCCAGGGCATCGGGTTATTGCAGTCTTTTGAGTTGACTTACGATATACTGGTGTTTCCGCAACACCTTCCGGCCGTTCTTCAGCTGGTACAAAAATTTCCGGAACAGCCTTTTGTAATTGATCACATCGCCAAACCAGGTATCAAGAAAGGATTGATTGATGAATGGAGAAAAGACCTGGCTGCCCTGGCCGCCTGGCCGAATGTGCATTGCAAGATCAGCGGCATGGTAACGGAAGCGGATATGCGCAATTGGACAGGCGCCGATTTTACCCCCTACCTGGATACCGTGGTGGAGCTGTTTGGAATGAACCGTGTATTGTATGGGTCAGACTGGCCGGTTTGCCTGGCTGCTGGTTCTTACGCGGCGGTATTGGGCATTGTGAAAAACTATTTTGCTGCCTTTTCAC
>CAXTMV010000106.1:0-14946 GCA_964245425.1 uncultured Flavihumibacter sp.
TTTATTAAATAATGCCGGCAGGGTTGAGCTGAATATTTTTATCTGAATTGGCTTAATGATTAGATAGAAACGCTGCTCACGGTTGTTATTTTAACATTTTTTTAATAATCAGGGAAAAATAGTAAATTACAAATAACCAAACTAACTGCAATGAACCAGCCAACCTTCTTTCGAAGCGTCATTATCTGCCTGTGCCTGCTCATTACTTCGGCACTTTCTTATGCGCAAAGCCCGGTAAAAGGGCATATTATTTCCAAAGAGGATCAGAAACCGGTAATAGGGGCAACCATTACGGTAAAAGGCACCCGCAAATTTGCCAGCACGGACCTGGATGGTAATTTTACGATCGCGGCCGGAGCCAATGATATGTTGCAGATTACCAGTGTTGGGTATTCTACCCGCGAAGTAAATGCTTCTGCTGATTTAACCGGCCTGGTACTGGTTACAGACCCCAGGAATCTTAGTGAGGTAGTGGTAACGGCAACGGGTATAAAAAAGGAAGCCAAAAAAATCGGGTATGCAGTTCAGACCATCGACGCCTCAGCACTTACGCAGGCAAGGGAGGCCGACCCCATCAATTCTTTGAAAGGAAATGCAGCAGGACTTTCTATTAATGTAAATTCTGAAATCGGTCACTCGGCAGATGTGATTATCCGTGGCGAAAATGGTTCAGGCGACCGGCCCATGTTTGTGGTAGACGGGGTACCGTTTAGTTCGGATACCTATAATATCAATCCAGACGATATTGAAACATTTACCATATTGAAGGGGCCCAGTGCAGCGGCCTTGTATGGCTTCCAGGGTAAGAATGGTGCTATCATCATCAACACAAAAAAAGGAACAAAAGATAAAAGAGGCGTGGCCATTGGTTTTAATTCCAGTACACAATTTAACAAAGGTTTTGTGGCCTTGCCTAAATACCAGGATACCTACGGCCCTGGTGATAACGGCCAGTACGCATTTGGCGGAGGCGG
Organism: uncultured Flavihumibacter sp.; assembly: GCA_964245425.1. Classification (GTDB taxonomy): domain Bacteria; phylum Bacteroidota; class Bacteroidia; order Chitinophagales; family Chitinophagaceae; genus JACMLD01. The sequence goes on from CAXTMV010000106.1 coordinate 975, forward strand.
TTCCAGCCCCGCCTCTTATTTCGGTAACGGTGCAGTAGGGGTGGGTAACAATGATTATGATTATGATGTTTGGGGGCCGCAGTTCCGAGGACAATTGCTTCCGCAGTACGACGGCGCCTTTGATCCTACCAAGACCTATATCACCACATTCGCCAATGGCAGCACCTACACAGGTCATGTGGCACCCACTCCGTGGATAGCCCGCGGCAAAGACAACCTGAAAAATTTTTTACAGACAGGCATCCTTTCTTCCAACAGCATATCAGTAGCCTCATCCACAGATAAAACCGATATCAGGTTTTCACTGGGTAATACCTACCAGCAAGGCATTGTTCCCAACACCAAACTAAACAATGCAAATTTTACGGGAAGTATTGTTCAGCGTTTCAATGATAAACTAAGCTTAACTGCTTACTTTAATTATAGCAGGCAATCCTCGCCGAATGTGCCGGACGTTAATTACGGCCCCAATAGTATCATTTATAACCTTATTCTTTGGGGCGGTGCCGACTGGAGCGTTAAAGACCCTAATATCCGCAATTACTGGCAGCCCGGAAAAACCGGCATCCAGCAAAATTATGAAGAGTATTACCGTTATAATAATCCCTGGTTTATGTCTTACGAATGGTTAAGAGGACATTACCAGAATAATGAGTATGGCTATCTCTCTTTGAATTATAAGATAAGCCCCAGTTTCGACGTGCAGGTGAGACCCAGCCTCACTACTTACGATATGTTCAATTCCGAAAAGATGCCTTATTCTGCTGACGTTTACGGAAGAGAACTTCACCAGGGAGATTACCGGGAAGACCGTCGTTCTTTATTTGAAACAAACGAAGAAGCGCAGGTGCGGTACCATAAAAATAGTTTATTCGGATTCCTGGACCTGCAGGCCCTGGGTGGCGGAAATGCCCGGAACTTTAGCTTCAATTCTAATTTTGAATCAACCAATTACCTGAATGTACCCGGTATTTATTCTTTTTCCAATTCGCTGGGTGCCATTACGGGCAGTAGTTTTCATTCCAACATGCTGGTATTAAGTGCTTATTATTCGATTGATCTCGGGTATAAATCTTATATAACGGCCAATGTTACCGGCCGGGTAGATAAATCATCCAGTTTGCCTTCTAATGCCGGCAGTTATTTCTACCCCTCTTTTAACCTGGCGACCGTTGTATCTGATTATATTCAGCTACCCAAAGTGATTTCCTTTTTCAAGCTCAGGGGATCCTATGCAGAAAGCAAAAGTGGCGGTACCAACCCGCTTTTCTCGCCCAATATAAGTGCTACGCCTGCCGCCGGTTACGGTTATACCTGGTACTCACCCTATGGCGGCCCGGCCTACCCGGTTTCACAGGCATATACCTTAAGCCCTACCTACAATGGTCAGAACAGTGCAAAATTTTCTGATCAGACGGTGAACCCTGATATTACCACGGCCGATCGTAAATCAATAGAATTTGGTGCGGATATCCGTTTTTTCAATAACAAGATCGGCCTGGATCTAACAAGGTATCATTATAAAAATACGGGTATTGTAAACCAGGGAACTTCTGCTGCCTCCGGTTATTCTTCTTACCTCACAAACGGTAATGTATACACCAATGATGGATGGGAAGCGGTGCTGAACGCTCACCCGATTACGAATCTAAAAGGATTTAGCTGGAATGTAATTGCCAATTTCTCTACCTACAAAAGAAAATGGGTCAATTTTGCCAATCCTGATAACTATGAATACAACGGAAAGCGAATCGATCTTGAGTATGGAGATGCATTTGTAAGAACACCTTCGGGCAAATTGGTGATTGATCCGAAATCAGGTGTATACACAAGGTTTTCTGATCTTGGTTCTTCTGCCAAAAAAGTATACGGGCACGCAGACCCCGACTGGCAATGGGGTGTTGTAAACAACCTGAGTTATAACAATTTTTCGCTGCGTTTCCAATTTGATGGTATGGTAGGTGGTGTGCTGGAAGATTATGTAAGAAAGAAAACATTGCAGGGCGGCAGGCATATTGAAAGTGCAACGGGTGCATTGGGTGTAGCAAGGCCTTCAGACGAAGCAAATGTTGCAGCCTATACAGGTGATGGGGTGAATTTAACCGGTGCAGCCATTGCGGTTGACCCCATTACCGGTGTGATTACAAATTATAAAGACCTGACCGAGACGCAGAACTCAACAAAAAGCCAGGTGCAGCCTTTTGTTACCCGCCAGGCCTCGATTCCTGATCTGGATATTATCAAAAAGACCTATGTTAAATTAAGGGAAGTAACCTTTACTTATACGCTTCCGCAAAAACTGTTTGGTAAAATGGGCTTCGTTAAAAAAGCAACGGTTTCACTGGTAGGCAGAAACCTGTTATACTTTTTCCCCAGCCGGTATAAAGATCTTGACGTTGACCAGTATACGCAAGACAGTGGCTCGGGCTTGCAAACACCTACCACCCGCAGTTATGGTTTTAACCTGAATCTTTCTTTCTAATCATCCAAGCACACAATTATGAAGCAGATAATGAATCGTTTTTTTCTCTTATTGGGCGTTTTTGCGATAGCGTCCTGTAATAAGCAAATAGAAAGCAAACAAACCGATCCCAATAATCCAACCAGTGTTCCGCCTAACCTGATTTTAGGAACCGTGCTCACCGATGTGTCGGGTACCGGCAGCCAGGGCAGCCTGGGGAGTATTAATTCCTGGAGCAGCGTTCATGCCTGGAACCAATACCATTGCCAGAACTATGATTATTACGGAAACAATATCTACTCCTGGACCAACGGATCTTTTGATCCCTACCTGGTGTTAAAGAATGTGGTACAGATGGAAAAAGAAGCCAGTTCAAGAGGTGCAGCAGCAATAAATCCATATGAAGCCATCGGCCGGTTTGTAAGAGCCTATTATTACTATAATCTCACTTCGCTTTTTGGCGATGTGCCCCAGACAGATGCCCTGGCAGCACCTGCCAACGCTACGCCGGCGTATACCCCGCAGGAAAAAGTTTTTGCTTATGTGCTGGGGCAGCTCGACACGGCAAATACCCATTTTGCAACACTTATTACTGCCAACGATAATTCCTTGTCCGCTACACAGGATATCTTTTACCAGGGCAGCCTTGTTAAGTGGCAGAAACTGGTGAATTCATTTAAATTAAGGGTACTGATAAGCCTCAGCAGCAAGGCAACGGATGCTGTTTTAAATGCGCCCGCACAGTTTGCTACTATTATCAATAACCCGTCTAAGTATCCCATCTTTGCGAGCCAGACCGATGATTTCGCATTTGTCTATAACCCGGGCGGTGCAAATACGTTCAGCACTTATCCATTTAACCCAAGCAACTTCGGCTCTGTTGCAGCCAGGTATAATATGGCGGCTACCTATGTAAGCGCACTGACTACCCTCGATGATCCGCGTGTATTTATTACTACCGAGCCCGCCTGGGCACTGGCAAAAACAGATACCGATCCCTGCCAATATAAATATTTTGCGGGCGCCAGCACGGGCGAACCATTGTCTACCATGTATGGCAATGCAAATGCAGGGCTGTATTCATTCATCAATCGTTATCGATATTACTCCAGTTTCACCGGTGAACCGGATGTACTGGCCGGCTACAAAGAAATGTGCTTCAATATTGCGGAAGCAATCATCCGTGGCTGGGTCACGGGCAAGACCATGGTTGATGCGGAAGCCTGGTATAAAACAGGTATTACTACGTCTATGGCTTTTTATGGAATCGATATTACCAAATCCAACTTCACCGCCCATTTCTTACCGCCCGGCAACAGCTCCGTTACACAGGTGGTTGCCTATCCGTTCTCCTTTAATTTTGCCACCTATTATGCCCAGCCCGCTGTACAATTTTCCGCAACAGCAGCAACCGCCATTAACCAGGTTGTATTACAGAAATACATCAGCTGTTTTGAGAACTCCGGTTATGAAGGATACTTCAACTATCGCAGAACAGGTGTGCCTGCCTTTCAGACAGGCAGTGGTGTCGGCAATAATGGTATCATCCCCAAAAGATGGGCTTACCCTGTATCTGAACAAACCCAAAATAAAGCCAGCTGGAATGCTGCGCTGACGGCGCAGACCTATTCGGCCGATGATCTTAACCAAAGCATCTGGCTGTTCAAATAGCTGCGACTATATATATATACATTAGGCTATTTCTTCCGAAGGCGAAACCAACAGGTTTCGCCTTCTTTAAAATCATACACATGAAACCATTCTCTTGCTTTCTTTTTTTTGTTGTTTTTGCACTAACTGCAGCCGCCCAGCACAAAACAGAAAATATCATTATCGTAACACTCGACGGCATGCGCTGGGAAGAAATATTCGGCGGCGCAGATGAAATATTGATCAACGACAGCCTTTTTGACCACGACCGCGAGGCCATGAAAAAAAAATTCTGGGCCGCCACGGCCGATGAAAGAAGAAAAAAACTATTTCCGTTTTTATGGAGCACTGTTGCCACCGGCGGACAATTGTATGGCAACCGGCAATATAATAACAGACTAGACAATGCCAATCCCTACTGGTTTTCTTACCCGGGCTACAACGAGATCTTTACCGGCTACCCGGATACCGCTGTAAATTCGAACGATAAAATACCCAACCGCAATGAAAATGTGCTGGAATACATCAATAAACAAAAAGAATATGCCGGTAAAATAGCTGTCTTTACTACCTGGGATGCCTTTCCCTACATCCTGAACAGCAAAAGAAGCGGTCTTTATGTAAACGCTGATGTGGATACCATCCGGTTCAGCGCACCCAACCTGCAACTGGTAAATGACCTGCAGTTTTTAACCACCCGCCCCATCGGTGTGCGGCCCGATGTACTTACGTATATGGCTGGCCGCGAATACCTGAAGGCCTACCGGCCCAGATTGCTGTATATTGCTTTTGATGAAACCGACGACTTTGCCCATGCCGGTTTATACGACCAGTACCTGGGCAGCGCCCATGCGGAAGACGCCATGCTGGCCGATCTCTGGAAAACAATACAATCGATGCCCCAATATAAAGACAAGACAACATTGATTGTAACCTGCGACCATGGCCGGGGCGATAAAATAAAATCGAACTGGCAGCACCATGGCAAGGACATTGAAGATTCACATGAACTGTGGCTGGCGGTAATAGGGCCCGATACCCCTGCCGAAGGTGAACTGAAAACAACCGGCCAGCTATACCAGAAACAAATTGCCGCTACCATCGCAAAACTGCTGGGTCTTACCTTTACAGCCAATCACCCGGTGGCAAATCCCATTCTTTCCATCTATAAAAAGTAATATATGCAGCAGGCATTACAGATTGAAGCAACGGTAAATGATATTTTCGATCTATATGAAAAGCACGGTGCGGCAGAATACGCCGGCGAAAAAGTGTCGCAGCTGGAGCATATGTGCCAGGCCGCCGAGTTTGCCATGGAAGAAGGGTACGACGACGAGGTGGTGCTGGCAGCCTTCATGCATGATCTTGGTCACTTGCTGCCCATACAAAATGAAAGTGAATCGATGGATGGATATGGTATGATGGATCACGAAAAAGTAGGGGCCGCCTGGCTGGGCAAAAAAGGTTTTTCGGAACGGATCTGCAAGCTGATCGCATCGCATGTAAATGCCAAACGCTACCTTACCTATAAATACCCGGACTATTATGAACAGCTGTCGGGCGCCAGTAAAAAAACGCTGGAATACCAGGGCGGCAGGATGCAGGAACCCGAAGCAAAACAATTTGAAGCAGATCCCCTGTTTGACTTGTATATCAAGATGCGCCGCTGGGACGAGGCTGCCAAAACAGAGCATCAACCTATACCGGATATCGGCCTCTTCCGGGCAAAGGCGTTGGAGCACTTGAAAAAGGCTGTTGGCTAACCGCCATAGCTTCCTTCCATTTCTACACAAAATGCCGTAAGTTTCTCCAGGTCTTCCAGCTTGCCAAAAGCGGTATGATTCGCTTTTATAAAAGCACGTATTTCCTTTTGATGCCCCGGAAAAGCATTTGAAAAGCCTTCATAACTGGCTTCTTCCTGCCGGTACTTTTTATAAAAAAGGAAATATATTTTTTGCGTGACGACCGTAATATCTTCATTCAATACTAACCGCGCGCTGTTGACGCCGGGTACCAGCAGAGACTGGTAATCATCAATGGAAGTGCCGTTTGCCGGTATGCCCATTGCACCTATCTTAACAGACCTGAATTCAATTTTTTGCTGCATCGCTACCTGGTATCCTTTATTGTTGCTCATTACCTGGAAATAATCTTTCCGGTAATAAAACAGGTTACTATCAATGGAAATGGAATCGATTGTTTCCGGGTGGGCAAGTGCCAGCGTATCTCCTTTGGGCGATATAAACTGTATCAGGCCCAGGTAGGTATGGTAATTCATTTTTGCAGATGCCATGCCGCCATTTTTGAAGTAAACGGTTCCGGTAATAAAAGCTGGAAAGCGATACATGCCATGGGTAGATAATACGGCGGTAATATCTTCTCCGGCTTTAATGGAGATTTTCTCCGTTTGCTGGGCGGTGGCCGCCAGCATAACCGCCTGCAACAGCAAAAAGAAGATTGTTTTTATTTGCATCGGCAATAACTTAAATAGGTATTTGATTAGCCATATAGTTCCCTGATCGTCTCTTCCGAAAGCCCGGCGCTGCCCGTCATGCCCTTGCCGCCAATGGCGGTAACAATATGAATACCGGGGGCCATTTCCTTTTTAAACACATCATGGGTTTTGCTCTGGCCGTAAAAACCGTTCCAGGTACTGGCAATCGCCCAGCTGGGCAGATCAAATATACGTTTGGCTTCTTCGATAATAATATCGTTGATCTCCTGTTTAACTTCAAAGCCGAGCTTATCCTGTTCGGCGGCGCTGGCATATTCGTGCGAATCGCCGATGATGATGCTGCCGTCGGTAGCTTGTTTAAAGAGGATGTGGATGCCCCATTTTTTACAGCGCTCATCAATCACGGCGGCTTTCAGTGGTTCATAAGAGGCACATTCTGCAAAGCTTTCATACCTGCGTATGCTCAATCCCGTTAGAATCGATCCTTTTAGCTGGTAACCGGGCTGGGGTTGGGTCTTCATCATTTGCAGCTTGGAGACCTCTATATCACTTTCGTAAAAAACCTTCGGGTAAAGGTTACGGAAATCGCGGCCATTGCAGATAATCACCTTGTCGCTGGTATAGGCCCTGCCCAGGTTGTCTTCTACAATACATTTGCCATTCACGAAATCGCAGAAAGTGACCAGGGTGCGGGGCTGGTATGCCAGGGATAGTTGTTCCTGCAGGTAGGCAATTACCCGGTGAATCATTTTATCGGGCTCTACGGTAATTTCTTCCGGAAAGAAAAGGCCGCCCTTGCAATAGGACTTCTTTAAACCGGGGTATCGTTCAAGGCAGTCGGCCTGTTTCAACAGCATGGAAGGATAATGGTCTTTGCGGTTGATATCCCGCAGCTCGTTGATGAGCGTTAATTCGGTTTCATCGGAGGCAATGTAAACAGAGCCCTGCTGGCGGACGGAGATATCGAACTTGTTCTGTAATTCCTTATAGATTTCCAGGCTTCTTGCACCGTATTGCTGCCATTTGCCGCGGCTCATGCCGGAAGGCACCACCTGTCCGAAATTACGAACCGTCGCCTCCATGGGCTGTATGTCTTTTTCGAGCAGCAATACTTTTAAACCCTTTCTGCAAGCGTGCAGGGCATGAAAACTGCCAAGGGCACCCGCGCCGGTAATAATCAGATCAAAATGAGTGGAACGCATAAATAATCAGGTACTGGTAGAGATAATGGTTTTGTATTTCCTGTTAAAATAAATCCATGAAACAATGATACTGGCAAGGCCAATGACGCCCAGGATAAAGCTGATAATCAAAAAATAATTGAGCCAGTTTAATGTAGGGCTGAATATCTCTTTATTGAAGATAATGAAACAGCTGCCAAGGTAGCCAACAGAATCCATAAAATAAAAGAAGAAACCAATATTGCCTTTTATTCGGAACGCTGCTATAAAACGGTCCAGGAACAGGCACTGAAGGGTATTATAGCATACGTACAAGCCAATGGTGTACAGCACCAGGTTAAACACAGGATCGAGTATGCGTACCCGTAAGAAAAAGGCGGATAAAAGGATAATAATTAAGCCTGCCGCAATGGCCAGGTGATGGGCCGCAATACTTTTGAAATGATTTTTAAAGCCGGTCAGCAATAACAGCAATAGTAAAACGGCAACGGCGGAAACGGTTTCCATCTGTGCAAAAATAGCCGGGTTCGAAGAGGGCTTTACAATGCGTAATATTTCTACAGCATAATTATCTTTTACATCGCGCAGTATCGTGAGCAGCAGGTTAATAATAGTGATGGCTGCCAGCCCGGTAAAAAACCTGGCAAAAAGGGCCCATCTTTCTTTGCCGTTCATGGTTACACGAATGCCGCGGCTGACGGTCTCTTCTTCCGTTGGCGGCGGTATTTTCGTAAGCATCCATACTGCCAGCAACAGCAGCGGAATGTACAACAGGCCGGCCATAAAAGGGGTATATATTTCCGGCACCTTCCAGTATTCGATACAGATCCTGCCCAGGGTTTTGGCAACCCCGGAACTGAAAATAAAATTGGTGCTGAGGATCAGCGCCAGCAAATCAGTGAATTTTCTGCCCTCGATAAAACTGAATACCAGCCCCCAGATCAGGCCCAGCGAAAGCCCGTTGGTAAAAAGAAAAAAAACATTGAAGGGCCTGGGCGTCAGTGCCAGCAATAAAAGACTTGCATGGGCAGCGCCTATCAGGGATAAAATATAAAAAGCGCGTTTCGCCTTATTTACTTCCGAAATAAACTTGATGCCGATAAATTTGGCGGTCATATAACCAAATACCTGCGCAATCACCAGGGCAGACTTAAACGAAATACCCAATGCTCTTTCCCCGTCGAAGGTAGTAGCGCTCATGGGCTTCCTGAAACCGTACATGCAGAAATAGGTGCTAAAGCTGGCGAAAGCGGCCCATGCCACCCATCCATAAGGTGTTTTTACAATTGCGGGTTTTTGAACGGAAGCAGTTAGCATAGAACCTGCAAATTATCGGTATCTGTAAAATACAGTATTCCGGCTGCATTAAATAATCAATATGTTTCGGAGGCGCTCGGTTCCCTCGCGTTACTTCACCCCATCGTCATTTAGATACACAGGTGTACCTATTAAAATGCTGTGTACGCCTGCGGATCTATGTGACGCTGTGGTAAGAGGGTCTGGCAGGGGTGAGGGCTTATTCTTTTTTTGTATCCAGTGTAAAACCAACAGAAGTGCCGATATCGGGCGTACTGCGTACATGGATGGATTGGCCATGTGCTTCAATAATATGTTTGCAGATGGCCAATCCGAGGCCGGTGCCGCCTTTGTCGCGGCTACGGGCCGCATCGGTCCGGTAAAACCGTTCAAAGATGCGAGAGAGATGTTCTTCTTCTATACCGATGCCATTATCGCTTATTTCCGTTAGTACATGTTCGCCGTCTGTTGCATAGATACTGGCTTCAATATGACCGGAGGTTTTGCCATATTTAAAAGCATTCTCCACCAGGTTTATCAATACCTGCCGTATTTTTTCCTTATCGGCAAAAACGATGAGCGGTGCTTCGCAGCCTTTCTTGATGGCACTGGTCATTTGTTTTTTCTCCAGCTTGATAGACAGTGATTCAAATACTTCTTTCAGTAAGTCCTGGATGATGAAATTTTGTTTGTACAGCAGTTGCTCACCGCTTTCCAGTTTTGATATTTCATCCAGGTCGTTCATGAGGTTTACGAGGCGGTCTATATTTCTGCTGGCATTTTCCAGGAATTTTTTTCTGATGTCGGGATGCTCCATGGCCCCGTCAAGCAATGTATCCACATACCCCTGGATGGCGAAAATGGGCGTTTTAAATTCATGGGCCAGGTTTTGCAGGAACTCTTTGCGGTATATTTCATTTTGCCGCAGCACTTCTATTTCGGCCTTGCGTTGTTCGGCCCATTTTTCAACATCTTCGCTTACTTCATCGATCCCTTTTTTAGGCAGGATGTATTTATAGTACATCTCTTCTTTTTTACTTGCCTTTGTCTGGTAAATGAATTTATAGATGAGCTTGATACGCCGGTAAATAAACTCCTGCAGCAGAAAATTGATCAGGGAATAAGCAATGGCAAATAGTACCACCAGGGTAATGAGGGCTATCCACCAGCTTTTAATAAAAATATAACTGGCAATGGCCACCAATACTGAAATGGATAAAGCATTTACCGCTGCCACCTGCCGGGGAGAAAGATTTTTCAGATCCATTTGCTTACGAAAGTAGGGAGTAATTGCTGATTTTGGGAGGGTGGGGGTATTGTGGTTTGCGCTGCGCGCTGCCGGTCAATCACCCAATCACAACGTGAACTTATAGCCGACGCCTTTCACGGTGGTAATGCAGTCCATGTCTAGCTTCTGGCGTATTTTCCGGATGTGCACATCAATGGTACGGTCGCCCACTATAACATCGTTGCCCCATACCTGGTTTAGTATTTCGTTGCGAAGGAATACGCGGCCAGGCCTGGCCGCCAGCAGGTAAAGTAATTCAAATTCTTTTTTTGCCAGCGTCATTTCCTCATTATTGACCTTTACCACGTATTGCTGCGGATCAATCACCAGGTTATCGAACTGCAGGCTGCTGCTGGTTTCGTTTTCAGGTTTATTAATGCGCCGGAAAAGGGCGTTTACCCTGCTTACCAATACCTTGGTGCTGATGGGTTTGTTTACGTAGTCATCGGCGCCGGTATCCAGGCCTTTGATCTGTGAAGACTCATCGCTGAGTGCCGTGAGGAAAATGATCAGGGTTTCTTTAAAAGCAGGCTGGGTGCGCAGGATGGAGCAGACTTCCACGCCTGTTTTCTTCGGCATCATGATGTCCAGTATAATCAGGTCCGGTTTAAGTTGCTTGGCCTTGGCCAGGGCGTCATCTCCGTCTTTGGCAGTATATACTTCGTAGCCTTCCTGTTTAAGATTGTAGTGAACAATTTCCAATATATCCGGCTCATCATCTGCAATTAATATCTTTTTGCCCTTACTTTCCATTCAGCCTTTGTTTGCGCAAACCTACTTTAAATGCCCATTACCCAAAAATGATAATAGTAAGTTCACAATTTGTTAATACAACGCTTACGGCCCGGACGGTAAATGGCCGCCCGTATTGCCAGGGATTACCGCCATACCAAAAGCAAAACTTTTGCGCCTGGCTGACAGTCAATACACTAGGCAGGGTCTTTGTTTGCGCCTGTCTGCCAAAGCGGTCATAATTTTCGCGTTTTATGCAGCGGATTGGTAGTATTTTTGCCCTTTACGAGATAACAGACCTTATGCAAAAAGTTTTACCAGCCTGCCTTTTATTACTTTGTTGCTGCCTGCTTATGCAGGCCCAGCCGCCAGCTTACCGGTTTATACCAGATAAAGGCAGGGTCCTGTTTCATGACAAGGTGGATGCCCAGCAGCAGCGTATTAAGGATATGGATGGTAAAAAGGACGATGCCATTACCCTGTCAAAAGATCCCACCGTAAACGGCCAGATAGAATACGCTTTGCTAGACAGGGTAGATGAATTGCAGCAAAAAATAGAGCTTGATTCCGTATTGTCGCATGCTGCCAAAGTTAAATACATACTGGGGCTGGAAACCCTGCTAAGCGGTTACCGGACCAATGCACGAAAGACCGATTTCCCCCTTACCATTGCCCCGGATTTGGTATCAGCCTATGAAAAAGCGATGGCGCTGGACATTAAGAACGCCAGTATTGAGCCGGTGATTGCTCAAAACAGCTACCCCGTAGGCAAAATATTGGTAGAATGTTTCCGGTTCCCCGAAAATGCAGGCGTGAAGCCGGCGGCCGAGTTGCTGCTTGAAAAATACATTGCGCTGCACCCGGACGATGTGCTGGGCATATTGCAACGCAACCCCGATATGCCCGTTGCAGACAGTTTGCTGAAGGCAGCGGCCAGGAAGGATCTCAAAAAATTCTATAATTATGCAGCGGTAAGCGACCGCTTGGGTGCACGCATTCGCGCCCTGAACGACCCGTATGTGCATACCATTGCAAAAATGGCGGTGAGCAAAAGCGGTCAGCTGTATTTTCCTTTTATTGATTTACTGATCAACAATAAAATAAGCTTTGAAGACATAGACCGGGTAAAAGACGATAATCTGGCCTATTACCGGTTGCTGGTAAAAACAAGAATAGATTTTGTGGGCAGAACCATGGCGCCTGCAAGGGATACGCCCATGGAAATGCAATCTTTAACCAGGATGATGGCAAACAAGGCCAAGGATGTATTTGTGAGTGAGATCAATGGGTTGCATGATCAACCCGATGCCATCCGGTTCAAATGCCTGGAACCACTTACCCCGCAGGAACTCTATTACCTGTGCGTGGTAAGCGAAGATGTTATTTACACCAGCAGTTACCTGGGTGTTTACAAGCGAATTTTTGAAAAGATGAAGAACCCGCGCGGCGACAGCCTGGTAATGAGTGTAAAAGCCGATTATTTCCGCAAGTTTATAAAGATGTCTGCCGCTTATAACACGCTGGATACCTTGCTTCGGTCTATGCCTGCCGACAATGCCACTTCGCTGATGAAGGCTTTTATTATCGGCCTGGAAAAAACCACCACCACTGCATCAGTAGAAGATGCAGTAGACGTGGCGGATTCTTACAGCAGTATTGTAGAGAAAAATGCCTCCCTGGCAGGCTTTATGCTGGATGAAGCCAACTGGAACTACGATCGTTGTGTAAAAAACAATGATAAAAACGGCATGGTGGTATACCGGCTGGAAAAAACCTTGTTTGAGTCTGCCGACAGCAGCAAAAAAACAGATCTTTCTGCCCAACTTGGTATAGCACCCATTTACTCGGTTGATTACAATAGTCTGGCAACCGACAGCGGCCGGGTAATACAACAGGTTTTCTTTTATGGCGATGAGGATAAGGACGGGCAGAATTCGTACGCCAATTTCAAATCATTGTTTGCCGGCAAACCCGAGTGGAAAATGACGGAAAATGAAAGCTGGCTCACCATAAAATCAGTAAAGGGTAAGCCGGTTTGGATATTTGCCAATAAACCTTTGTATGGGCCCGATGATCCCGACGCAAAAGCACAGGAAAAGCTGGACGCTTACCTGGAAGCCAATCACCTGAAACCCACTATTTATATACACCGCGGGCACAGTTACCATGTCAAATATTCGCTGGCGCAGATCCAGCCAACGGCGCGGATTGTGATACTGGGCTCCTGCGGCGGATATAACAACCTGAATGAAGTGCTGACGATCAGCGCGGATGCGCATATCATCTCCTCCAAGCAGGTGGGTACCAAAACGGTAAACGAGCCCATCCTGAAAGCGATGAACAATATCCTGCTTAGCGGCAAGAATATAGAATGGCTGCCCATGTGGAAAGACCTGGGCAAACAATTTACCGATGCGGCATCAAAAGATAAATTTGAAGACTATATACCTCCCTATAAAAACCTGGGGGCCATTTTTATTAAAGCCTACCGCAAGGCCATGAGCAGGGAAGATGCCAATTAAGATTATTTTGAATAAAGAATGTTGAATGTTGAATCCTTTCGCTTCGCAGGTGGAGATGTCAGCGGTGAAGTAAATGCAACATTTAAAATTCAGCATTCAACATAATTAGTGAGCTATCTTTGCAACTTATGTCACCAGAGCAGCCGCCCAAGAAAAAAATTTTTGATTTTGCCTTGCTGAAAAGAGTGTTCCGTTTTGCGGTACCGTATAGAAAACAATTTTATACCTCTTTAACGCTGTCTGTTATACTGGCTATTTTTGCACCCGTTCGCCCCTGGCTGGTACAGCTTACCATCAATAATTATGTTAAGGCAGGCGTGCTGCTGCCCGCAGATAAGCGCAATCATTTTGTTGATATGGTGGTTACCATTACCATACTGCAGATTG
>CAXTMV010000106.1:14956-16798 GCA_964245425.1 uncultured Flavihumibacter sp.
CTGGTAGAGAGTATTGTACGTTTTTATTTCTGTTATATCACTGCCTGGCTGGGCCAGAACGTGGTGAAAGATATGCGGGTACAGGTATATAACAAGATACTGGGGTTGAACCTTTCACAATTCGATAAAACACCCATCGGCACACTCACCACCCGCACCATCAATGATATTGAATCCATCAACGATATTTTTTCCGACGGATTGATCCCCATTATTGCCGACCTGCTTTCTATCATCTCGGTGCTGACTGTAATGTTTGTGGTAGACTGGAAGCTGTCGCTGATCTGCCTGGCGCCTTTCCCGGTGCTGATTGCGGCTACTTATTTTTTTAAGGAAGCAGTCAATAAATCCTTTATCAGGGTGCGCAATGCCGTGGCAGCACTGAATGCTTTTGTGCAGGAGCATATAACGGGGATGCATGTACTACAGGCATTTGCCGCGGAAGAGCGGGAGGCGGCCAAGTTCACAAAAATCAACAGCGATCACCGGAATGCCAATATCAAGGCCATCTTTGCGTATTCTGTTTTTTTTCCGGTAGTGGAAATTGTGCTGGCCGTTTCTACCAGCCTTCTTATATGGGGAGCGGCCCGCCAGGCACACTTGATACAGGACACCGACCCTGCTGCAGCGGCGCAGATGGTTGGTAAAATGATCTCTTTCTTTTTGTTCCTGAACCTGCTGTTCAGGCCCCTGCGCGTTATTGCCGATAAATTCAATGTGCTGCAGATGGGTATGATTGCAGGTGAACGGGTATTCAAGGTGTTGGACAATGAAGACTTTATACCGGATTCCGCAAAAGGAACGTTTGCACCGGAACGGGTAAATGGAAAAATTGAATTCGACAAAGTTTTTTTTGCATATACAGGAGATCGCTATGTACTAAAGGACATTTCTTTTGTTATACAACCCGGCGAAACGGTAGCCATTGTTGGCCATACCGGTAGTGGCAAAACATCCATTATCAGTTTGCTCAACCGCCTGTACCATATTCAGCAGGGCGCCATCCGGGTTGATGATGTAAATATTGAACAATACGACCTGGATACACTGCGTAGCAGGATTGGCATTGTGTTACAGGATGTATTTCTTTTTTCCGGTTCGGTCATCGACAATATTACGCTGCGCAATGTTCAGATTGAAAGGCGAAAAGTGATTGAGGCTGCCATGCTGATCGGCATGCACGATTTTATTATGGAACTGCCGGGCGGTTATGATTATAATGTGATGGAAAGAGGCGCCACGCTTTCACTGGGGCAGCGGCAGCTATTGTCCTTTATTCGTGCCCTGTTGTACAATCCTTCCATTCTGGTGCTGGATGAAGCAACTTCTTCGGTAGACACGGAAAGCGAACAGCTGATCCAGCATGCCATCGACAAACTGATCGCCGGCAGAACCTCGATCGTGATTGCCCATCGCCTGTCTACCATCCGGAAAGCCAATAAGATCATTGTGCTGGATAAAGGTGAAATAAAAGAAATGGGCACCCATGAAGAGCTCCTGCAACTAAACGGCTTTTATGCGAAATTGTACGAAATGCAATTTGAGAATAAAGGGGCGCCCGCCGCTAAAATCCGGTGAAGAGCAAAGGACAATTGTCAAAAAATTTAGTAATTTGCTGTATGAACAAGCCCGGCAAAGAAAATCTCAAAGGTTTCAGACGCTGATTAAAGATCAGCTGGTAGACCAGTCCTGGAAGGCAACCATACGAACGGTGCAGGCAATTGACCATGATACGGATCAGTGCCTGTAACAGCCTCATTTTGAATCATTATTGTCCGGATAAAAAAAATTTTTTTCAATAATAGGCAGGTGCAACAAAGGTTTTCAGCGATTATCAAATCC
>CAXTMV010000107.1:0-5377 GCA_964245425.1 uncultured Flavihumibacter sp.
CTTTACAACCAGTAGCCACCAGCACCAATAAAAAATAGCCTAGTTTTTTCATTTCTTTTATTAAAACCTGATATTATAGTTAACGTAAGGGATGGCGCTTCCGAAAATAGAAAGCTTGTATCCATTTATCACACCGTTTTCTGTTACATAATATACCGAATAAGGATTTTTTCTGCCAGTCAGGTTGTATACACCAAATGTCCATGAATTATGCGTTTTCTGGTGAATCTTATGATTACCATCTATATTCATAGAAAAATCGGTGCGGAAATAATCAGGGATGCGGTAGGCATTCCGATCTGCATACAATGTTCTTTCTGCGCCGCCATAATAGAATACGCCTACCGGCAGGGTAATGGGGCGGCCGGTGCTGTAAGTGGCATTTACGGAAACGCTGACGCGATGGGTGAGGCGGTAATTGGCGATAACCGTAACATCGTGCGGCTTATCGTAATTAGAAGGATAATACATCCCCTTATTAATGAGTTCACCTGCCGTCGGATCATCCTGCTTCAGCAACGTACGGGACCAGGTATAACTGATCCATCCATTCAGCTTACCCGTCAGTTTTTTTATGAGTAGCTCTACCCCATATGCCTTTCCTTTTGTTCCGATAACATCCGTTTCAATATGATGGTTCAGCACCAGCACTGCACCGCTTTTATAATCCAGGTAATTCCTGATATTCTTATAATAGACTTCTACCGATGCTTCGATGGTATTTGCTTTGAGGTTCTTGTATACGCCAAATGAAAACTGGTCGCCGTATTGTGGTTTGATGTTCGGGTCGCTCAGTTTCCAGATATCAGTTGGAGCGATGGCCGTTGTGTTAGACAGTGAATGGATGTATTGTCTTTGCGAATTATACCCTGCTTTTATAGAAAAACTGTCAGTGAACGAGTACCGGGCAGACAGGCGGTACTCAGGTCCCGCATAGGTTTTAATGATATGACCGCTTCCATAGTCGGAAGTTGATAAAATATTATCGGCTGTTTTTGGCTGACCGGGGGCATAATTGTTTATATTTTGAGGGCCCAGCGAGTTAAAAACAGACAAGCGTACGCCAGCGTCAACCGACAGCGAATTGGTGATATTGTAATGATCGCTTACATAAAGGGCGCTTTCCAGTGCCTGTTCAGCGGGTACGGTATCGGCCACTATCAGCGATTGTTTACCCAGGGGCTGGTAATTGCCCGGGTGCAATTTGTAAAAAATAGAACTGAGCCCGAATTCAACTGTATGCTTGCTGCTGAGGTAATAAGTAAAATGCCCTTTCAGGTAAGCCTGGTTGATATTAAACCCAAGTGAATACGCATTTAGAGGCAGCCGTTCGCTGGAGATATTGTAATCATACCGGTCGTACCCGGTGGTAACAAGGCTGTTGAAGCTGTTGTTGAAAACATGCTTCCACTTTACAGAAATATTTTTATTGCCGTAGCGGTAGGCCGTATCACTGTTCAGATTAAACTGGTCCCTGCTGAGGTAGCCGGTCAGGTAAACCGTGTTTTTCTTGTTAAACTCGTGACTGATATTCAAGTTAATATCATAAAAGGAAGCCTTGCTGTTTTTATACTGGGCCGGCAATGCATTCAGCAGCCAGTTGGCATAGGTAGTACGGCCGCCCAGTATAAAAGAAGATTTATCTTTTATCAGCGGCCCTTCAATATCAAGCCGGCTGGTCAGCAGGCCGATACCCGCGGCACCGGTAATATTTTTCTTATTGCCTTCGCGGCTGTTAACGTTCAGTACAGAAGATAAGCGGCCGCCATACCGGGCAGGGATACTGCTTTTGTACAATTCCACGTCTTTGACCACTTCCGGGTTAAAGGCGGAGAACAGGCCGAAGAAATGAGACGGGTTGAAAATGGTAGCATCATTAAAAAGAATCAGGTTCTGATCGGCTGCGCCTCCCCTAACATTCAGGCCCGTACTCGATTCGCCCACTGTTTTTACGCCCGGCAAAGTAGTTACTACCCGCAGTATATCGGCCTCGCCAAATACCACCGGTATCTGTTTGATGGTCTTAATATCTATTTTCTGCAATCCCATCTGCGTGCCTTTTACATTGCTAAGCTTCTGGGCCGCAATGATCACCCTTTTCAGGGCAATAACCGTTCCCTGCAGATCAATGTTCATCTTGCCATCGCCGTAAAGGGCCAGCTGGCGCCGGGTATCGCGCATACCAATACTTTGTATATTCAGGATGCGCCGGCCCTTTGGCAGCGACAGCGAATAATAGCCATATTGGTCAGAAGAGCCGCCGATTCTTGGATTGTCAATATACACCGAAACGCCTACCACCGGCTCGCCTGTTTTGGCATCCCTGATATAACCGGCAACAGTAACCGCTTTGGCAGCACTGGGCGATGTTTTATCTCCTATCTCGTATAGCTTATTTTCCATGATTGCTTTTTCAGCCCCTACTACATCGTCTGAATCATTGCTATTGCCGGGCAAACGGGTTCCGGGCAAAGGCTTGTCTTTAGAGGCTTTGCCGGCGGCAAAAAAATCCTGCGGCAGCAGCAGGTCCAGCGCCTGGCCTTTGGTTACAAAAACATGTTTGGCAGCATCGATTGAATAATAGATATCGGTGTTTGCAAATGCCTGATCGAGCGTTTTCTTAAGGGTTTCCGCTTTCACCGAAAGGGTAATGGCTACACTGTCAAATAAAGCGGCCTCATAATAGAAATGAAAGCCGGTTTGTCTTTCCAGTTCTGCCACCAGTTTTTCAATGCCTGCATCCTGCAGGCTGATGGTAACAAGGGATGCCGTATCCTGTTGCCCGTTTACCTGGCAATAAGACAATAAACCGATAAAAAAATATATAAACCGGTAGCAGACTTTCATTTAATTATTAATTAGCTGGTCGTAATAAGCCATTACCTTAACAAGCATGTTATCCCTGTCTTTCCTGAAGCTTAGTTTATTCTTCCTGATGTATTGCTGAATATCTTTCTTTTTGTCGCCTAGAATGCTGAGTACATTCTTTTTGCTGTTTACCGCATAATAGGCCGCAGCTTTTTTAATATAATGGTAGCGGTGAACATCCACATAGTATATAATCTTGTCGGTGGTGATGTCTTCCCGAATGGTCTTGACCTCTTTTTTGAGCAGGCTGTTCTTTCCGTCGTATAAAACATTGTAAAAACCGGTATTCAACAGTGCGTTGGAGCTGCTGTCTTTTACAATGCGGACAAAGGTATTGTTGAAAACGGAGAATTTCGACAGTCGTTCGTTCAGCAATTGGATACGGAGTGAAGCATCTTCTATTATAACGGCTTCCTGTATTTCATCGTACTGGAGCATTACCTGCTGGTACAGTACGCCGTCGTAGACCAGACTTGCCATACCCATTTTGTCATTGTCGAAGAAAGCGTGTCCCTCCCTGAAAACGAAGGTATACCCACCGTACTGTATGCCATTGTACAAGCCCGACTGATCTTTTATGGCCTGGTGATATCGGCTGACCAGGTTATCGGTTGCCTTCTGGTAGAAGAGACTGTCTTCTGCGGGCGATTGGGCCGCCACAAAAAAGGGAGGTGCGAGAAAGCAGGAAATCAATAATAAAAAACTGGTAGCACCAGGCAGTTTCATACAGGACAGTTTAATCGTTAGCAGGCAGTTTTTGTTTCAAATATAACCTTAAAAGGGCTGCGCTGCATTAGGGCTTCATTAAAATTAGCGCTAAGAGGGAAAGAGAAAAAGGGGTTTGGCAATTTATAGACATAGCTATCTCCTGCACTAAATTTCCTGTGTTCCCTTTCTATCGTTTCGATATCAAATACTGCAAAGGGAACATGATCTGGTTTTTTTGACGCTTGTTGCCACAGCATTGCAAAAGCCCGATCAGGCGCCCATGTGTTACGATCTTGCGGCCATCCGCATTGCCATAACACTTGCAGCATTTCATTTGTTTCTTCAGAAAACCCCTTGTGGCCATGAACAAGGTTGCATCGGTAACGGCGATATACCATTCGCTGTTTTTGGCCGATTGTATCGTTCTGGATAATTGCTTGGTCAGCATGCTGTATATAATAACTAATTACAAGACCTGGAAACCCAGTGCGTACGGATCATCTTCCTCGTCTATGCTGATGGTATTATACCCGTAGATCCTGGCCCAGCCTTCTATGCCTGGCATTATCGCTGTTTTACCTGTACCAAAAGCATTGGGAAGCTCATCCTCGATGGTACCGGTAAAGGTGGAGCCGATAATACTTTCATGTATAAAGGCATCTCCTTTTTTTAATTTTCCTTTTGCATACCATTGCGCCATGCGAGCAGAAGTGCCGGTGCCGCAGGGGCTTCGGTCAATGGCTTTATCGCCATAAAAAACCGCGTTGCGGGCGGTTGATTGCTTATCCAGCACGGCGCCCGTCCATAATATATGCGAACAGCCATTGATGGTAGGATTTTCGGGGTGTACAAAGGTATACAGCCGGTTGATGCGGGCGCGCAGTTCCCTGGCCCAGGCAACCAGTTTATCTGCAGTGTAATGCTCTATCCCTTTAAAATTTTGCTGCACATCCACGATCGCATAAAAATTGCCGCCGTAAGAAACATCAATTACCAGCTCGCCCAATTCGGGACATTCAACTGTTAACCCTTCTGCTGCCAGGAAGGAGGGTACGTTAATCAGTTTTACACTTTTCACTTTCTTACCTTCCTGCCGGTAGCTGATCAATACCAGTCCGGCCGGCGCTTCCATGCGCAGGATGCCCGGCTCTTTGGGCGTAATCAGTCCTTCTTCGATGGCAATGGTAATGGTGCCGATGGTGCCATGCCCGCACATGGGCAGGCAGCCGCTGGTTTCTATAAAGAGTACCGCTACATCATTGGCAGGATCATGCGGAGGATAGAGAATACTGCCGCTCATCATATCATGGCCGCGTGGCTCAAACATGAGTCCTTTTCTTATCCAGTCGTACTCCTGTAAGAAATGCTGGCGCTTTTCACTCATATTGTTTCCCTGTAAAAAAGGACCGCCCCCGGCTACCAGCCGTACCGGGTTACCGCAGGTATGCGCATCTATACAAAAGAATTTCTTCGCCATTTATTGTTTTTAACAATTGCCGCGCCATGAGACCGCAGGGTTTGTTTGCTGCACCATTTATAAAGACCACCGCGCGTTGCAGGGTCAGGCGGGTTCTAGTTCTGCGAGCCGCAGGTATTCCGGTAATACCGGCCTTGTTTCAATGGCTTTGCTGATGGTGGCCACCACTCTTTTTCTTTCTTCCCCCTCGATAACCAGTCGCGGTGCTCTTACATATTCCGAACCCAGCCCGGTATAGGCAGCCGCCAGCTTGATATATTGCACCAGCTTGGGGTGTATATCCAGTTCCAGCACCGGCAGGAACCAGCGGTATATCTGCAGGGC
>CAXTMV010000107.1:5387-16767 GCA_964245425.1 uncultured Flavihumibacter sp.
TAACCGCAAAATGGCAACGGTCTCAGCAGGAAAAGCATCTACCAGGCCCCCCACCCAGCCATCGGCGCCAAGGGCCAGTTCTTCGAGTGCCAGCGTATCTACGCCGCAAAGAATTTTATACCGGTCGCCAAAGGCATTCTTCAGCCTGGTTACATTCGAAACATCGCGGGTGGATTCTTTGATGGCCTGGATGCTGTTGATGGATGCCAGTTCGGCAAACATGTCGATGGTTACTTCAATTTTATAATCGTAAGGATTGTTATAGATCATAATGGGTAGTGCAGTATTGGCGGCAATGGTCTTAAAATATTGCACGGTTTCCCGTTCGTCTGCTTTGTAACGCATGGGCGGCAGTATCATCAGCCCGTCAGCCCCGTTTTTCTCTGCCGATTGTGCCACAAAGATGGCTGCGCGGGTAGATTGTTCCGCAATGGTTACAATGGCGGGCACGGGCCGGCCCATGGTTTGTTTGCAATGCAGCAGCAGTTCGGTTTTTTCTTCATTCAGCAGGGTGCTGGCCTCACCCAGCGATCCGCCCATTACCACGCCATCGATACCGGCCTCCAGCTGCGCATTCAGGTTCACGGTGAACAGTTCAAAATCGATGGTATCGTCTGCCTTGAACGGGGTTAGCATTGCAGGATATACGCCCTGCCATCTTGGATTTGCCATAAAATGATATGAATATTTTTACAGGATCAAATTAAAGCAAAAATACGGGGGGAACAAATCAAAATGAATGGGCTAAGCGCACAAAGAGAAAAAGAAATATTGGCGTGTTCCTTACGGTAACCATTGTATATCGCACAGCGTTAGCGGAGACAAAGAGTTTTGCGAGGATGCTCATTTCTTTGCCAGCCCTGTGCTACCTACCCGCAGCACCTGCCTGTTGAATTTACAAATGCGGATTCACCGGCTTATGGGTGCCTTCAAAAAAATTAACGCCCCTGGTCTTAAAACGCCGGCGGTAGATTTTATCACCACAGGATAAATAGAAGATATTGAAATCCGGACCTCCGAAATAACAATTGGATGCCTGGTTATTGGAGGGAGGAATGGGCAGGATGGCATTTACACGACCCAGCTGATCCAGTATTTGCACTCCCAGTTTGGAACAAACAAATACCCGGCCGGCCGTATCGCATTTCAATCCGTCTGACCAGGCATTCTCTTCCGTATCCAGTACTTGCAGCCAGCCATAATGTTGTTTATTGGCCAGCGTTCCATCGGGCTGTATATTATAGGTCCAGACCCAGTGAGAGGCAGATTCCGTAATATACAATTGTTCCTGGTCGGGTGTCAGCGTAAGGCCGTTGGCGAATTTCAATCCCAGGTCAACCACCAGCTTCTCCCCATTGGGACGTATCAGGTATATCTTGCTCGGGTTGCTGACCCCGTCTGGTGCCGTTACATAAATATTTCCATTTTTTGCCACCACGATATCATTGCCATTGATACTGTCGGCCAGCACGGTTTCTTTTTCATTGGCATCATAACTAAGCACCTGTTTGGTGCCACCGGCTATCACATAACGTTTACCATCAGGTCCAAAACAGGTACCGCTGGCTTTTTTGGAATTCAGGGGCAGGGCAACCGGTTTACCAGCAGCATTTATCTTATATGTTTTTGCATTGGGAATATCCTGGAAAAAGACCTCGCCTTTTGCATTGGCTGTTACGCCTTCTGTAAACGTGTACCCCTCGCCTACCAGTTCCCAGCCCTCGCCGGGTATCAGCAGTTCACCCAGGAACTGGTTATGCGATGCCCCGGCCGCCACGGGTTTTGGCCAGTCTTTCCATAACCAGCGCATGGCCTGCGGAAACAGGGCGGCACCCTGGTTACCGTTATGCCCTTCCTCGCCCCAAATATGATTCACCTCATAACCCGCAAAGGTCAGCGCACGCTCCATCATTTCATTTGCCTTGAACCAGTCGCCGCCATAAATATTCAGATCATTGGCACCATCCTGCAGGAAAACGCGGATGGGCTTGGGTTCGTATTTCCGGATCAGCGAAGGATAACGGTCTGCGCCCCGCAGGCCCACATAGGTACCGATGGCGCTGAACACGCGTGAAAACTGTTCCGGAAATTCCCAGGCGGCGGTAAAAGCACATACGGCGCCACTACTGGAGCCGCCGATGGCGCGGTCGTTGCCGCTTGCAGACAGCCGGATCGGGCGCCCGTCGGTGGCCTTTTGTTTTTCAACTTCGGGCAACAGCTCTTCCAGTATAAATTTCGCATAAGCATTACCGAGACCATCGTATTCAAAGCTCCGGTTATAGCGATCCTGGGCACTTGATCCGTTGGCTGCCATCACTTTGCCGGGCGTTACAAAAACACCGATGGTTACCGGCATTTCATTGTTAAAAATCAGGTTGTCGAAAACGGTGGGCGCTTTCCACTGGATGCCGTCCTGGTTAATATATACACAGGCTGGTTTCCCGGGCTTGTACTGGGCGGGTATATAGATCCAGTAATCGCGCACGGTACCCGGAAAAATGCGGCTATGGCTGAACGTGAATTTCAATACTTCGCCCTTGGGTACACCGGCATGTACAACGCTGGCGGAGTCCGTGGGGTATTGAACGGGCGCCTGGGCCATTACGGCTACAGGCAATAACCATAACAGGAGGGAAAGAAAATTTTTCATATGCAATAATGTTAGCCGGCGGTACCGCCGTTGTATAAAAGTAAAGGAATTTCATCGCCGGGCAGCGCTAAGCCTCGTCTTTACTCAACTCCTTTTACGCGCATCTCCAAAGTATAAATTGATTCGGAGGCGGTGATGAACAGCAACCGGCGATCCTTTCCGCCGAAACAGATATTGCCCACCCAATTGGAGGGTACCGGGATAACACCGATCCTAGCGCCCTGCGGATTATAGATGGTAACGCCTTTGCCAGTCAGGTAAAGATTGCCTTCTTCATCAAGCGTCATACCATCCGAGCCCTGGGGTACGAACAACACCCGGTTGACCAGTTGCCCGTCTTTTTCAATATCGTAGCGATAGGTTTTATTGCCTCGGATATCGGCCACGTACAACCGCTTTCCGTCGGGCGTGCCTACGATGCCATTGGGCTGCTGCAGGGTGCTGTCTGCGATGACCGCCTGCCGGCTGCCCTTTGCCAGGTAATACAGATCCTGTTTTTCCAGGTCGGGCTTTTTCCTTTGCCAGTAATCGCGCTGGTAATAGGGGTCGGTAAAATAAATACCGCCGTCATTGTCTATCCAGCAATCGTTGGGGCCGTTAAAAAGGCGACCGTCAAAGCCATCCAGCAATACAGTGATCTTTTTATCGGGGGCGATGGATATCAATTGATCCGCTTCATCGGCGCAAGCAATCAGTTGCCCCTTTTTATCAAAATACATTCCGTTGGCGCGGCGGGTTTTTTCCATGAACAGTGACAGCTGCCCGTTTGTATCGTATTCCCATATCTTATCATTGGGCTGATCGGTAAAATAAATATTCCCTTTTTTATCTACGGCCGGCCCTTCTGTAAAGGCGAATTGTTTTGATACCTGCACCAGGGAAGCCCCCGCTTTTACCTGGTTGATTGAATCCGGCAGCGGCAAGGCAACGCGTTGCTGACAAAGAAGCATTTTTGCAGGTAAGAAAAACAGGCTGACCGAAAGAATTATTTTACAAACCATCGTATGCTATTTTAAGTATCGCTTATAAGGCAGAAAGCAGGTATTTTTTGCCTTTAGCGGCATTGAAAGTAATGAGGTACCCGTTTTCCTGTTTAACAGAATGGGTAGCAGTACCAGCTATCTTTACTGGTTGCCGGGTTCTTATTTTACAAACACCGGCAGACCCTGCCGTCATTTGCGCATGTAGCAGCCCGTTATTTTTCCAGGTCATGGCCACTTCAATATTGCCCCTTGCTTTTAATCCCGATACAGAACCCGTGGCCCAGGCATCGGGCAATGCCGGCAGCAGGGCTATTTCTCCGTTCTGGCTCTGCAGCAGCATTTCTGCCATGCCCGAAATGCCGCCGAAATTGCCATCGATCTGAAAAGGCGGATGGGCATCAAAAAGATTTACATAGGAACCACCGCCATTGGCATAGTTGGTGCCGGTTTGCCCGGTCAGGTGCAATAAACTCCTTATCATGGTATAGGCATGGTTACCATCGAGCAATCTTGCCCAGAAATTTATTTTCCAGGCCAGGCTCCAGCCGGTGCCTGCATCACCCCTTAGCTCCAGTGTTTTTTTAGCGGCAGCCGCCAGCACCGGTGTGGTAACGGGCGATATTTCACGACCCGGGTACAGGCCAAAAAGATGGGACACATGCCGGTGATGCGGATCGGTGTCTTCCCAGTCTTTGTACCATTCCTGCAGGTTGCCCTTTTTGCCGATGTGCAGCGGAAACAGCTTGTCGCGCTTATTCATCAGCAACCGGCGATAAACCGTATCCTCTTTCAGTTCTTTGGATGCTTCTATCAGGTTGGTAAAAAGATCCCAGATTATTTCCATATCCATGGTGGTGGCAATGGAAACACTGCCCTGGTTGCCACGGTCATCAATAAACGTATTTTCCGGCGAAACAGACGGTGCAGTGACCAGGTAGCCGTTTTTATCCTCAACGAGCCAGTCCATACAGAAATCCGCGGCGCCTTTCATTAAGGGATAAGCGGTTTCGCGCAAGAATTTTTTATCCTTTGTAAAAGCATAATGGGTCCATAGGTGCTGCGACAGCCAGGGCGATCCCATGGTCCAGTTAGCCCAGGTGGGATCGCCTTTTCCCAAATCGCCTACCGGGTTAGAGAGCGCCCATATATCACTGTTATGATGTACCGCCCAGCCTCTTGCGTGGTAAAACTCGCGGGCAGTCACCGCTCCTGTAACGGCGGCGGATTTTATAAAATCCAGTAGGGGCAGGTGCATGTCAGACAGGTTCAGCACCTCGGCCGGCCAGTAGTTCATCTGCACATTTATGTTGGTGGTATAGTTGGCGCTCCAGGGCGGACGGAGTTCCTTGTTCCATATACCCTGTAAATTAGCAGGCACGCCACCGGGTCTTGAGCAGGAGATGAGCAGGTACCTGCCGTACTGAAAATAGAGGGTTTCGAAAGAAGGGTCCGGTTTGCCTTCAGTATAATGCAGAAGCCGTTCATCGGTGGGCAGACCTGCATTGCTATTGTCTGCAGGTGTCTGTAACTGAAAGGAAACACGGTTGAAATACCGGTGAAAGTCTGCCAGGTGCCGTTCCAGCAATTGCTGCCAGCTTTGTTTAACGGCAGCAGCCAGGTAGCCGGATGCAAGGGCATGTTCGTCCTTACCCTGCGCATCCGGGCATTTATCGAAGCCGTTAAAACTGGTGGCAGCCGAAAGAAAAAGAGTTGCTTCCGTGGCATTTTTTATTGTGATGCCGCTGCTGTCGGCCTG
Organism: uncultured Flavihumibacter sp.; assembly: GCA_964245425.1. Lineage (GTDB taxonomy): Bacteria > Bacteroidota > Bacteroidia > Chitinophagales > Chitinophagaceae > JACMLD01. The sequence goes on from CAXTMV010000107.1 coordinate 10,777, forward strand.
CACCGTGCCACCGGTATGAAGTACTTTCAGCAACATTTCAAATCGCATGCCCCGGCAACCGGTGGTATCATCCGGTGCCATGGGTTTATCGCTTTTTATATAACTGGGTTCCAGGTGCGCGGGCGCTTTACCTTTTACCAGTAACTCACTGTTATCAACAACCGTTTTTTTCAGCGCCAGCAGGCCGCCCAGGCCGGTACTGACATTCAACTGGCCGGGCCGGCTGGCGGTCAGGTGCAGTACAATTACCTGGTCGGCCGCCGAACTGATGACCTGGCGGGTAAATACGGTACCATTACTGGTGAACCGGGTGGTGGCCATGGCATTGCCGATGTCCAGGTCGCGGTAATAGCCGGTTGTGCTGGTATCTGTCAGAGCCTGGTGAATGAACCAGTCGGCCATGGGCAGGTACGACTCAGAATAATAACCCTGCATCTTTTTGGTGTATTCATAAGCTTTGGCATAGTTTTCTTCTTTCAGCAGCGCATCGCGAACGATCTGCAGGTTGTCATAGGCGCCCGGGTTCACATGGGTGCGTACGGGGCCACCGGTCCATAAACTGCCTTCATTCAGCTGAAGCAGTTCTTCCTGTACGCCACCGAAAACCATGGCGCCCAGTCTTCCGTTACCAAGTGGCAAAGCTTCGGTCCATACTTTGGCGGGTTGCCTGTACCAAAGCCTGTTGGCGGACTGTGAAAATAAAACGGGCACTACCGCAATAGCCAGCAGGCTTAGGAAGCAAGTTTTTTTTATCATATTAGTGTCTACTAGTTTTTTTTACGACGCATCAAAATCAAACCGGCCACCAACAGCCAGCAAATTCCTACGAATATCCATTTCCAGTTTTCGAACCGGTAATCTGCGGCCATTATATCGTCCATCGCGGGATTGTACCAAAGATGGATGATATCGCCTTTTGCCAGCTGATCATAATCCGCTTCCGTTACCGGCACTTCCCTCTCTTCTTCCTTAAAATAAATCTTAGCTGAATATACATGAAAAGCGGTCAGCTGACGATCATTCTCAGGAAAGGCATACCGGTCCTTATCCAGCAGCGGCAATCGCAATGCCTGGCCTTCCGATTTCAGCTGTGTATAATACCGGTAATTAGACCAGGTATCATAAGTGCTGTACAAGGCAATACCCAGGAAAAGTAACAGCAACAGCCCGTCTTCCACAATTTTAAATATCTGCCAGTCCGCTATATTCCGCAAAAATGCCGTTGTAAACACCAACAATACAAATCCCAGGAACCCGCATGCCATGAGCCAGCGGTTGGCATATCCCAGGCTGTTTAGCACCGTCCAATTCACCAGCCGCGAGCTTTTTGCAAGGGGCGCATGGTGGGCGGCAAGTTCCTGCTGGCGAAACATATCCAATGAAGGATGGTACCACAGCCATACAAAAGAACCCTCGCCTACCCAGGCACTGTCCTGGATATAACGGAATGTATATGGTTTTTGCCGGTAAGTAAATGTTATATACTTGCTGTTGCCGATATAATCTTTCCAGGAATATTTTTTCTGATCAACCTGTTGTACCTGTATGCGCACCGGTGCCGCTTCCCTGGCAAACCGAATGGCTAATTTTTCCTGTTGGTAAGCATGATAGGCTTCCCGCAACAGGAATAAAAAAAACGCAATGAACAGCAATTGAACAATAGCAATAAAAAATCGGCGCACAGTACAATTGTTTTAAACGGTTCTTACCGCATCATCCATTCAGTTTATAATCGGTACCGGTTACGATGAACATATCAGGATAGGCCAACGCATACCGTATATTGATTTTCTGGCCGATCACATAATTCCTGGCCCTGTCGTAAATCGGCATTTCTATTAATTGTGTACCGGCCCTATAAGTAATGATGGCATACGGAAAGGTAGTGCCCTTGCCAAACCTTTCTTCCAGCCTGGTTACGGTTGCGATGGTGTCAGCGGCACCGGCCGCAATAATGCCCTGCACCCGCTGCTGACCCAGGCTGTCTACCAGCAACAGGTTAGCCAGCAATACGGCGATACCCATCAAAAGAAGAAAGCCATAAAATACCCTGCGCAGCCAGTGGCCTGGCTTTGTTGGCAGCAGTGGAATCAGGCTAAAAGCCAGCAACAGCCAGCCAAATATTATCATGGAATAATAACTGCCTTGCACCCAGCTGCTATTCCGGTAAGCATAAAAATATTCCAGCAGGGAACCTGCCCCAACGAGCAATACCCCGATACAGGCGAACATACCAAAAGGCTTTCTTTTTTTCATAGCTAGTTTTCTGCACCCAATTTACACTGCCGACGCAATAATTGCTGCGCCATCAGCATTTTATTTCCCGCCGGGAAGCAGGTTGGCTTGTTCCTGTGGACTTTTATTCTCAATTATTGCCTGGCCAATGTTATTAAAAGGACTGGCACGTTTTTGATATGGATAATTATACAATCAACAACAATGAAGCTATTTTTATTTATGCTCTGGTGCCTGGCCATCCTTTATACCTGCACCGGGTAAGCAACAAAACGGGCAATCCACTACAATTCATCCTTTATATATATACGCAGGCAGGGCGCGGGTAATAATACCGGCGCCTTCTTTTTTTTGGTTAAGAAAGGCTAAGCGCACTGTAAGAAATTCGACATCCTCCAATACCCGCTGTTGAACTGCCACTTCAATTGGGTGAACAAATATCCGTACAACTAATAGTAACGTTGCGCACTTTTGCCGGTTTGTACAAAACCTTCGCCAGTCATGCAGAAAAGGTTGTTGGTCGTATATATTTGCAAACCGCCGCTTTTTGCGAATTTTAGGTTTCATGAAAAAACAGCACAGGATACATATTCTCTTCTGGATAGCTTTTGTGCTGTTCCTTTCGTTGATTGAATGGCTCTGGGACAAAGCCACCCTGCCGGCCGTATCGCCCTATGAAATGGTATACAGGGCCCTGGTATCAACCATCGTGAATATCCCACCCAAAATAATATTTGCTTACTACCTGCTGTATGCCGCCAGGCCAACAGCTACCCGCAACATTTTATATCGCGTGGCCGAATTTTTTGTGGCCGCTTTTTTGTGCGTGCTGCTGGACCGGCTGATCAACAATTACCTGGCATTGCCTGCAGTATACAAAGGCGCCATTGAATTGGGACCGCTTTTCGACGGCAGGCGGGTACTCATTGTTGTATTGTATATGGGATTTTCTTCAGGGCTATTGCTCAGCATCCAGTCTGCCCAATACCAGTTGCGCGCAGTGGCCAGGGAAAAAGAGCTGGTACAGCAACAACTGGAAACAGAGCTGTTGTTCCTGCGCAACCAGACCCATCCGCATTTTTTAATGAATACGTTGAATAATATTTATGCCCTGGCCCGGAAAAAATCAGATGATGCGCCCGAAGCCGTCATGCGGCTGTCTGAGCTGCTCCGGTTTATGTTGTACGAATCTGGCGGACAGTTCATTTCTTTATCAGAAGAAATAAAGGTGCTGGAGGATTATATAGGGCTGGAGCGCATTCGCTATGATGACAGGCTCCGCATTTGTTTTAAAATGACAATCGATTCCGATGCCTACCGCATCTCGCCGCTGCTTTTACTGCCGTTTGTTGAAAATGCCTTTAAGCATGGTGTAAGCGAATCGAGATTTGCTTCCTTTATCAATATTTCCATTACGGCAAAAAACAGCCAGCTTGATATGCTGGTTGAAAATGCAAAAGGCCTTGGCACACAGGATGGCAATACCAATAATATCGGGTTGAAAAACGTAGAACGCCAGCTGCAACTGCTCTATACGCAATACAACCTGGCCATTAAAAATGAACCAAACGTGTATACACTGCACCTGACCGTTAATTTAAATAGCCATGTTAAAATACAGCTGCATCATAGTGGAAGATGAACCGCTGGCCGCGGAAGTGCTGGCCGATTATGTACGCCAGGTTCCCTTCCTGGTGCTTAAAACCGTTTGCACCGATGCCATCTTTGCCCTGGAAGTGCTGAAACAGGAAAAGATCAACCTGATGTTTCTTGACATTCATTTACCCGGGCTCAAAGGCTTTGAATTGCTGGAAGCACTGGCCAGTCCGCCCGCTGTTATCATCACTTCTGCCCACAAGGACTATGCGCTGCAGGCATTCGATGCCTGTGTGATCGATTACCTGTTAAAACCCATCCGCTTTACCCGGTTCTTAAAAGCTGTTAATAAACTGACCCAGGAGAAAGAACTGTTGCCTGCAACCACTATTCCGGCCGAAAGGCCGCATCATTTTTTTAATGTAGACAAGAAGATGGTGAAAGTATACCAGGACGATATATTATTCATAGAAAGCATCCGCGACTATATCAAGATCAGCACAACCCAAACGACCATCCAGACCAAACTGCAGTTAACAGAAGCCCGCGATTTGCTGGGCAATCGGCATTTCCTGCGCGTTCACCGATCTTTTATTGTTGCAGTCGATAAAATAACGGCTTTTACCGCAACAGATATTGAAATTGGCAGCATCCGCATTCCTATTGGCAGAAGTTATAAAGAAATGGTGATTGAAATATTAACCCCTTAACCGGCATCCGTCATGCGCAAACAGCTTTCCGGCAAAAGCACTGCTTTTGAACGGGTATAATAGATAGTTTTAGCAGCCATGAAATTATTGCTGCAAAACGGTCGTCTTTTATTACCACTGGCCATTATAGGCTTTGGTATTATTAATGTTGTAACCGGGCATTTTCCAACCGCTTTTATGCCGGTGATTGAAAACAAGCTGCTGCAGGGGACGCTTGTTTATGGCTGCGCGATGCTTTTTGTTGGCAGCGGGGCCGGCATGATGCTGAACAAATTTGAGCGCCCCTGCGCCTTGGCCATAACTGTTTTCTTTTTTATCGATTTGTGCTATCCGCAGTTAACAACGGCCCTGCAACAACCCGGTAATGCCAGCCAGTGGACGGTTACACTTGAAATACTGGCTTTGTGCAGCGGAACGGCCGTATGGTCCGGGCTACCCCGCGTACAAAGAATTGCCCGCTATGCATTTGCGGTTGCGCTGGCGGGTTTTGCCGTTCTTCATTACCTATATGCCGACTATATTGTTACGTTGATCCCTGCCTGGATGCCCGCGCATTATGTATTGAATGCCCTTGTATTGATTGGCTTTGCCGGAACGGCCGTCTGTCTGGTCATCAACCGCTTTACCCGGCTTGCAAACACCTTGCTGGGTTGCATGTTTGTAATTTGGGTGCTTACCCTTCACCTGCCACGTTGCCTGGCCAGCCCTTCCAAAGAACCGGAATGGTCTAGTGGCTGCATTGCCCTGGCCATGGCAGGCATCGGTTTTGTATTGGCGTCCCGCACAAGACAAGACATATCCCTGTCTTCGGTTATGGGTAACCGGTAATACTTCTACTGATCGGCAAAAATGGTTTTCGCGAAACGTCTGTCGGCGCAGCCCGTTTAAAAAATGGAATAATCAGACATTGTCTGGGGAGCCTGCTTTTTTGACCGTTTAAACCACCTGATAAATGAGCCAATGGCATTGCTGAGAAAGTTGATTGCTGACATGGGTGTTTTTTTAACGGTGAATAAATAAAGGAAAGTTTTCAAACGGGGGAAAATAAAAATAAGGATTATTTTTCGCCGTTACAATAAGTGTTTCTGCTGATGTGAGCAAAGATGGTTCGATTGGCAGGCTGACAAGGCGATTCCATCACCCTATTATCCACTGCCCCGATTAGATGACAATATCCCGTTATTCTTTATGATCCTGCCCATAGGATCCTGTAAGCCCATGCAACGAACAGGCAGTCCTCCGATAATAATTTTTTACCACTTCATAATGTTATTTTGTTCAGTTGTCCATTTCAGCACCGCCATTTCGCTGAACCCTGGTATTAGTGCTTACATTAGTAGAGAATCATACAGATAAGATGTATGAGAAATGATTGGTCGCTTTTTTACTTTTAATATACAATGGCTCAGACACAGATTAAGATAAGCATATGAAAAAGAAAATTATTTAT
>CAXTMV010000108.1:0-16399 GCA_964245425.1 uncultured Flavihumibacter sp.
GGTTTTGCAAAAAATGACAGTCCGCATCTAAAAAATTAATATCACTGATATCAATGAACGATGGCATTAACACATGCTTTCTCTCCAAAAAGCCCGAAGGGCGCCCTATTAATAGCCCCCGGTGCAACCGGGGGCTAAAAGCGACCATCAATAACCCTGAAGGGGTTTCGCAAAATATTACAGGCAATATCTAAAAAATAATATCACTGATACCAATAAACGTAAATAACAATAACCCCCAACAGCAATCCCAAAAACCATAGTTCTGGATAACCATTGTCACAAAACGATGAACCACCGAATCATTTGAACTATTCGAACTGGTCTTAACGCACTTCAAACAATTCATCCCAGCGGCAGGTATAGCGCGGACTGCGGAGCTCCTGGCGCATCTTCCAGTTGCGGGTGGTGCCGGAAGCGGCAAATTTCAGCACATCGTCGCGCATGCTGAAGTTTACGTTATCGATCATCCCCATCAGCATCCGGCCACCGTTTTTGGCAGCTGCTGCAAACAGGTTGGCTTGTACCGAAGCATCGGGCACCAGCCCGCTCAGCATCACCCCGGCTTTTTTATAATAGGTACCGGTCTTGTATAATCGATCTACCAGTTGCAGCGCGGGCTTTATCAGTTCATGGGTAATGGAAGTGGCGGCGGGCAGGGTGGTATGGCTGCCGATATCAGTGCCGTGGCGGAAATCGATTTGATGATCCTCTTCTTTGGCGACCATAAAAATGCTGACCACACTGGCGGCGCTCTGCTGGCGGCGCAGTTTTTCCGCTGCGCGGGAAGTATAAGTGGCAATGGCTTCTTTTACCGCGCTGATGTTGTTGACCGGGTCGCCAAACATGCGGGTGGTAGCGATCATTTTTTTATTATCCAGCGGTTTTTTCAGTTCGATGCAGGGCTCTCCGCGCAATTCTTTTACCAGCCGGGCACCCACTACCCCGCCCAGGTGTTTATAGGCCCATTCTTCGCTCATATTGCGGAGCTCCCAGGCACTGATGATGCCCATGTTCAGGAGCTTGTCTGCGTACGCACGCCCCACGCCCCAGATGCCGCTGACCCTTGTCTGCTGTAGCGCCCGCCGCTGGTCTTCTGCGTTTGCCAGGATGCAGACGCAGTTGCTGGCTTTTTTATTTTTCTTAGCCAGGTTATTGGCTGCTTTTGCCAGTGTCTTGGTGGGTGCCACTCCAATGGAAACGGAAATGCCGGTCCAGGCTTCTACCGTTTCGCGGATATGCAGGCTATAAGCGGCCAGATCTTTGTCTTTTATATGGCTGAGATCAAGAAATGCTTCATCAACGGAATAGACTTCTACCGAGGCTGACAGGGTACGCAGGGTATCCATTACCCGGTTGCTCATATCGCCATAAAGATTATAGTTGGAAGAAAAAACGGCAATATTATTTTTTTCGATCAGGTGTTTGGCCATAAAATAAGGGCCTGCCATGCCTACGCCAAAGGCCTTGGCTTCATCGCTCCGTGAAATGATGCAGCCATCGTTATTGCTTAAAACCACCACGGGCTTGTTCCAGAGATCGGGCCTGAATACGCGTTCTGCGGAACAGTAAAAACTGTTGCAGTCTACGATCGCCAGTTGACTCCCTGTTCCCCTGCCGGGAAGACTTAGATCGGGCGTCTTATTTTTTTCAGCATTATTCCGTGGTCCGGAATCGCCCCTGCCGATAAGAAAGGTATTTTCAGCATTCAATATTTTACTAACCGTATCCATCAATAGCAAGATTTATTTTTTCAATGACAATGGCGTCTGCAACAGGATCGACTGGTGGGCAAGTCGCAGAAAATCCATCCGCGAAAATCTATCTACTCCTTGCCCTCCGGTTCCTGTCTGTAGCCGCAGGAATGGCCGGGCATTCGGATTGTATAGGCGCCTGACACGGATAACACAGACTCAATGGATTTGCACGGATTCATTATTTTGTAAAATTTTTAAGGGGTATGAATACAATACGTAACCACCCCCCAGATCGAAAATTCATTACAGGAAGTATCTACTTCTATCGGCGATAATTTGGCCGTATCAGGCACCAGTCTTATTTTATTAAAAGTTTTTTCAAGCCGCCGTATCAGCATTTCACCATTCAGGGTGGCGATGATCACTTTGCCGTTGGCCGCTTTCAGTGAACGATCCACAATCACAATATCGCCATCATAAATACCGGCGCCGGTCATGGCATCACCCCGTACCCGCATAAAAAAAGTAGCAGGTTTGTTGCGCACCAGCTGTTCGTTCAGGTCGATACCCCGCTCGGCGTAATCGTCTGCGGCGGCACCAAAGCCGGTGGCGTCGGGGTTCTTAACATCATTCGGCTTTTATTGTTTGTAGCGTTTATAAGCCGATCAATAAAAATTTTTTCCGTCCATATTTATTTTTTTATTCCGTTACCACCCACCGGGCAGTAAAAAAGAAGTGATAAAAAAAGATTTTTGTAGTACTAATTTATTTAGTAAATTTATACTAAATAATTAATCAACTGAAATTTTTTATGCGATGGGTATAAGTAATTCAATAGGAGAATCCTGGCTGTCGAACGGATTTTTTGAATATTTGCTGGTGGCCCATCCTGATGGACTGATCGGCGATCGGGTCATAAAGGAAAAAAACTGGTTTGCCGGGCATTACAAAGTGGCGGCGGCGGCCAAAGCAGCACCCCATATAACGGTGGCTAATTTTTTAGCACGCGAAGCCATGGAGCCTACCATGGCTAAATGGATGCAACAGGCGATTGGGATGCTGCATAGTTTTACGGTAACGCTCGAGAATTATGGCGGATTCCGCCCGCATACCATTTACCTGCAGGTGACAGATACAGCTCCTTTTCAGCAATTAACAAGGCAATTAAAACCGATCGCTGATTTTATACGCAACTCTTCCTGCCCGGCGGTTAGGTTTATTTCCATGCCCCATGTAACCATCGCACGCAAACTTCCTGAAAACATATATCATACCGCAGCAACCGATTATGCGCAAAAGACATTTCAGGGATCTTTTATGCTGGAAGACCTGGTATTGTTACGCAGGCAGCATGCTTTTGATAGCTGTAAAACAATCCAGGTATTCCGGCTAAAGCCGCCGGATACCAACCGCTACAGCGATGTGGCCTGATTTTAATTTACAACTTAAAAGAAAAAAAATGAAACCGTCTGCATTAACATTACCCGGCTATAAAATAAATGAATACCTGCTGGTGCTGAACCCGCATGAAGAACTGCGGAATAAAATAAAAGCGGTAAAAGAAGAATTTTATACCGCCTACAAGGCACCCAATGCCCGCTGGGGCAAACCGCATATTACGCTGGTAAAATTTGATCAGTACGCCATGATGGAGGAACGCATTGTTAACCGGTTTAAAACGGTGGCAATGGGCTACCATCCTTTTAAAGTGGAGCTGAAAGATTTTGGCAGCTTCCCCTCGCATAGCATCTATATTAATGTAACCACCAAGGAACCCATAAAAAACCTGGTAAAGGAGATGCGGCCTTTTCAGCAACTCATGAAACTGAACCATGATAATAAACCACATTTTATAGACGAGCCGCACCTGACCATTGCCCGTAAACTGGCACCCTGGCAATACGAAAAGGGCTGGCTGGAATACAGCCGCAAACATTTTACCGGCAGGTTTATTGCAGACAGCATGCTATTGTTAAGAAGACAGGTGGGTGGAGATCCGGCCTACCAGATATTACAAAGAATGGAATTCAGCAACCTGCCGGTAAATACCAGACAGGGCGATTTATTCGGGTAAATAAAGCAAGTATACATGACCATGAAAGTCAATCGGGCAGCAGATTTTAAGCCAATAACGGAAAAAGAAAAATGGTTAACGGAACAAATAGTCATTATAGCCATTAGCATACATAAAGCCATTGGCCCCGGTCTGCTGGTGAGCGTTTATGAAAAGTGTTTTTGCCACGAGTTAAAAAAAAGAGATATCCCGTATGCAAAACAACAGTCCATTCAGATAGCTTACAATGACCTTATTATAGATAAGGGCTTACAGATTAATATTGTTGCAGATGATTTAATCATTATTGAATTGAAAGCGCAGGAAAACCATCAACCCATCTGGGAAGCGCAGTTATTGAGTTATTTAAAACTTTCCGGCAAGCGCCTGGGTTATATCCTCAATTTTCATGTACCCCTGATGAAAGATGGAATAAAAAGAATGATTTACAATTAAAAGAAACCTGTGAGGGCGCGTATTTTCATGGAAATACGCACTGGCCAGGTTGCCCATCTCCGTGTACAGTTGCCAGCTACTGGCCATCCTACTCATTTCTCCGTGTTCCTTCCTGTCTCTGTGTTTGAGCATTCACCATCACAAACCTACAAACATGTCGGACAAATTACAACAGGATCACTATAAGGTATCCGTAAAACAACAGGAAGAAAATAGCCAGTACCATGCGGGCCGCGGTGCCCAGATAAATACCCGCAACCGGTTCCTGAAAACAGAAACGACCCGCGAACACATTGAGGGAATCGACGACTGGGAAGAAAGCATGCTGCCCACCCAGTACATAGAACAGGAATCAAAAACCATTGTAAACAAAGTAGACAGCCCGGATGTGGGCATGGGTTACAGCATGAACCCCTATGCCGGCTGCGAACATGGCTGCATCTATTGTTATGCACGGAATGTTCATGAATACTGGGGTTATAGCGCCGGTCTTGATTTTGAACAGAAAATCATCATCAAAAAAAATGCGCCACAGCTGTTGCGCAAATTCCTGATGCATCCAAAATGGGATTGCCACCCCATCATGCTCAGCGGCAATACCGATTGTTACCAGCCCGCAGAACAGCAATACCGGCTTACCCGTGGATTGCTGGAGGTCTGTAATGAATTTAATCAGCCGGTGGGCATCCTCACCAAGAATTCGTGGATACTGAAAGACAAAGATGTACTGCAGGAAATGGCTAAAAAACAACTGGTATCCGCCATGGTATCCATTACTTCTTTTAATGAAGATCTGCGCCGCGTAATGGAACCCCGTACCACCACCGCCAAACAAAAATTAAAAGTGATCAATGAGCTGAGCAGTGCAGGCGTTCGCATGGGTGTTATGATGGGGCCGATGATACCCGGCCTGAATGAACACGAGATGCAACGGATCATGAAGGCAGCCGCCGATAATGGCGCTACTTTTACGGCCTATACCTTTATCCGGCTGAACGGCGCTATTAAATTCCTTTTCCACGACTGGCTTTACAAAAATTTTCCGGATCGTGCCGACAAAGTATGGCACCTGATCGAACAAAGTCATGATGGCAAGGTGAACGATACCCGTTGGGGAGTGCGCATGCGGGGCGAAGGCAGTATTGCCCAAATGGTGGCCCAGCAATACAAAAAATATGGAAAACTCTATGGCATGAATGCTGAAGACTGGAGCCTGAACACCGGCATCTTTCGCCGGCCCGGCGCACAGGGTAAATTGTTTTAGCTAATCGTACAAAGAGTAAAAAGGCATTATTCGGTGCTTTTTTTCAAACAGCGTGAACAAGGATAATATATGCTGCGCCGCTTCTCCTGTTGGCGCTGCTGTCTCTGTGCGATATTTTTTTACGTATCGCACGCTCCTTTTTCCTTGCTCTCTTAGTCATAAACAGCGCACCCGGTCTTATCAACCGGGCGCTGCTGTAGGGGGTTAAAGGGTATATCTTTTTTTTGCACAGCGCTAGCAGCGCGAACTGCGATACTATATGCTGCGCCGCTTCTCCTGTTGGCACTGCTGTCTCTGTGCGATATTTTTTACGTGTCGTAAGCTCCTTTTCGCCTTATTCTCTTAGCTAGGCAGAAAATTTTTTCTTGCTGGCCAGCTTTACCAGCATGCTGCGGCATTCTATGATTTCACGGCACAGAAATTCTATTTCAGGGGCGTCTTCCAGCACATTCAGGTGCTCCATCATCTTTGTGAAAGAATATATCCGCTCGCGGTAATACAATTCCATTACTTCTATGGAATCGCCCAATACCGGCTTTGTTAAGGTACGCAGGTAATCGGGTACGGCTTCTTTGTCAATCGCTTTCCGGGAGCTGGTGGGTGGCTGTCGCATACAAAAAATTTAAAGGTTATATAAACATACACTGCTTTTCAACGGGGGGTAGAGACCTACAGGGCGACCAGTGAACCTCCGCCTTGCTTTTTCAAAATTGTGCTATTTGAACCGGCGGCGCAAGGCCGCGTATACTGAAACCGGCGGGTAGCTGCACGCTATAATTTAAGTAGTTATACGCAAGGCCCCCTAAGCGCCCATCGCTATTTTTAATGAAACTAAAATTTAAAAACTACTGTTATGCTAACAATTAAAAAATCAACCGCCTGGGCAGTTCTATTGGCCGTGGTTGGTATTACCAGTTTACTGGTCGTTTCCTGCAACAATAACCAGCACGATGGTGACAAAGAAGGCACTTTTATACCTGTTCCGAAAGACAGCTCCGCGCTGGCCAAAATAGATCATTTCATCCCCTCCGCCACCATCAGGCAATTCAGGCTCGCCTTTAAACACGAAAACGACAGCCTGGCCATTAAAAACCCTGATCTTTTTATTACAGAATCCGAGGCGTTTAACAAACCTGCCCTGCTTGAAATATTGAAAGACAGTACCTGTGTAGGCATCCGCATTTACTATGGCATTACCAAAGGCGATCGGAAAAAAGAATTAAAAATGATTATCGTAGGAACCGATAGCAAGGGAAAAGACCTGTTCATCAGCCATGGCGGTGCAGCAGCTGCCCGCGTAACGGCGAATGATGGCGGATTGGAATACGGGCAGTGCTGCCAGGGATCAGCCATAGACCAGTAATAAACGGGAACCCCTCCAAACTTCATTTCAACCCTGCATGAGCGAAACTGTGATTTTTCTATTCAGTATGAGCATCATCTTTTCCGTAATCATCGGGATAGTGAGGTGGAAGGTCATGGATCCGTCGTACTATCCCTTTATTTATAATGTTATCGCCAGCTTCCTGGTAGAAATCATCAATGGTTCGCACAAATATTCTGTTGCTACCGTGCAATTACTGAATATTTTTTCACTGGTTGATTTTTGCCTTTTTGCCTGGCTGTTTCACAATTGGGGATTGTTCAACCATAGCAAAAACTGGTTTTTTGCTGTTCTTTCTGCTTCCTTTTTATGCTGGGCCTGCATTACATTTTTTATAACCGGGTTTGGCCATATCAACAACCCCTTTCTGCTCCTGTATTCATTTGTGCTCATCTTTTTCAGTGTCACCATCTTTAACAAGATAGTTGTACAGCAGCGGATAAATATTTTTACCAATGCCAAATTCTGGATCTGTATCGGCATCATTATTTTTTATTCATTTTTCATATTAACCAGGTCAACCGATCTGTCGTCGGGCCTGCATTTCAGTAAATCCTTTAAACACAATGTTCAGCAGATTACAAATTATACAAACTTATTGGTTAACCTCCTGTATGCCGTTGCAGTAATATGGATACCCCGGAAAAAGAATATTACGACTCTCTTTTAGTAGTAGTGATTATTGTAGGCATCGTATTGCTCTACTTTATTATTACGGCCATCCGCTACCAGCGGCGCAGCCTGCGCCTGCACAAGGAACGGATACAGGCCGAGATAGACACCTTGGAAAATGAACGAAAGCGGATCGCCGCAGACCTGCACGATGAACTGGGTCCCCTGTTGTCTGCTGTAAAACTGCAGATCAACAACCTCGAAACCGCTGACCCCGGTGATCTGAAGATCATCGATAACTCGAGCCGTTATATAGACAGCATCATCACAAAACTGCGGGAGATCTCCAACGACCTGATGCCCAATACCTTGTTGCGAAAAGGTCTTAAAAATGCGATCATCGAATTTATAGACCATAGCCAGGACGCCTACAAACTGCCGGTAAAATTTATCTGCGAACAGGAATTGCAATTGGAACAGGACAAAGAAATCAACCTTTACCGCATCGTACAGGAAATAACACATAATACCCTTAAACATGCCAAAGCTACTATGCTGATTATCAAGATAAGCATACAAGACGAACGACTTTTCCTGATGACGGCCGATAATGGGGTGGGTTTTGACTATTTTTCAAAAATTCGTGACAATTCCGGCTTAGGACTTCGTAATTTGCAGAGCCGTACCGAAATAATGGGCGGAGAATTCAGTTGCATTTCCAGCCCGGAAAAAGGAACTGCTTATACCATTGAAGTTCCGGTATAGAACTATTTGCTATGAATACATATGGCACCATAAAAGTTATTATTGCAGACGACCATGAGATCTTCCGGGATGGCCTCCGGCTGATGCTGCAAAAACAACCAGAAATAGATCTGCTGGCAGAAGCCGAAGATGGTAAAGAGCTGATAGAACAGATAAAGCAATTAAAACCAGACGTGGTAATAACAGATATCAAAATGCCGCGGATGGACGGCACGGCCGCCGCCAAACATATTACCGAACATTATCCTACCATCGGTATTATTGCCCTGACCATGTTTGATGAAGACGACCTGATTGTAGATATGCTGGAAGCGGGCGCCAAGGGATACCTACTGAAAAATGCAGATAAACATGAAATGATTGATGCGGTTAAATCAGTCTATAAAAACGAGCCATATTATTGCAAGCATACTTCACACAAACTGGCGCAAATGGTGGCCAGGAGTAAGTTTAACCCCTACAAACACCAGGTAAAGCCAGAATTTACCGATCGCGAAAAGGAAATCATTGTTTATATCTGCGATGGGCTTACCAATAAGGAAATTGCGGCCCGCGTTTTTCTGAGCGTACGCACGGTAGAAGGCCTGCGCATGAAAATGCTGGAAAAAATGAACGCCAAGAATACGGCCGGCATCATCATCTACGCCATAAAAAACGACCTGTATACCGCTGTTATGAAATAGATCAAACTTCACTCCTGGTATAAAAAAAGCCGGAAAAATATTTCCGGCTTTTTTTATGCAAACTGAAAGAATACCTAAAAGTTAAATGCCAGTTTACCAAACAATCTTCTGCCGTTAAAGCCCATTTGCACAGAATCCCAGGGGCCGCCAGATTCATTATCGAAGGCAGCGCCCTTTGCAAGCGGGTTTACCCCAAAATCCGGATGAACATTGAATACATTGTCTGCGCCGGCAAAAACGCTTATCATTTTTGAAATTTTGTAAGACACATACACATCGGTTGTTATTTTACCGGTATAATTGTACACCTCCGGCACCAGCACATTGGGGTCGGCATCGGAAGGCACATGCGGGTCAATACCTGTACCATCGCCATAGCCCATCAATACTACTTTTCCGTAATAAGTAAAATGCGCCCCAAAACCAATTTTACGCATTGTATAATCGAGCCCCATCGACACCTTTGCATTGGGTGCGGAAGCTTTTAAGAAAGCCTCTTCCCGATCACTGTAAAAAGTTTTGCGGTGCAGGTCGTTATCGTTCAGCGCAGAGGGCACATGAATATCGTTTATGGCGATGTGTTGCACATTACCCGCCAACAATATCTTCAGGCTGCTTGCATGCCAGTGAATGGTATAATCAGCAACGATATCGAGCCCCGTATTGGTAACTGCATTGGAAAAAAATTGCACTGTAGATACATCAGAAGGAAACTGGGAAGTAAAAGAAGCCGGCAGTGTATTATCTTTTTTATCAAATAAGCCTGACAGTACAACACGGTTTTTTACTTTAACTATATAGCCGTCAAGTGTAACCGTAAGATTCCGCAACGGCTTCCAGGAAAAACCAAGGCTGCCATTAACAGAAGTCTCCTGTTTCAGTGGCGGAATACCCGCCGCTTTTGTAATGGGATCATTATTGTTAGCAATACGCGATTGCACCAGTGTGCCGCCGCTGAAAGAAGTAAGGGTATTGCTGAAATTGATCTGGGCCAGCGATGGCGCCCTGAAACCGGTGCTTACGGAACCCCTGATATTAAAATTACTGGCTACTTTGTAACGGGTGGCCAGTTTAAAAGTTGCCACCGATCCAAAGTCAGAATAATTTTCAAACCTTACCGCACCATCCAATAGCCATTCTTTGGTAACATTGAGTTCCGCATCTGCATAGGCCCCGATATTAGACCGGTTGGCGGCTACTACATCTGAGCCGCTAAAGCCCGGAAAACCTTGTGCCCCGGAAGCAGGGGCAGCAGAGTCCGCAATGTTTTGGTAGTAAAAATTATTGGGATGATAGTTGGCATAAGAACCTTCTTCACCTTTATAGATCGCGTAACGCTCGTACCGGTACTCCGCGCCCAGGCCAAGGTTCAGACCCTGCGCCACACCCTTAAACGCCTTGCTGACATCCAGGTTCAGGGTATTCTGCAGAAAATTAAACCCGCCATCATTAAAATGATTGGGCGTAGACTGGCCTATCTGTGATGCGTTAAAGGTCTTGTCGCCAAAATAATGAAAATCATTTCTGCCGATGGTGTTGCTCAAATCCCAGTTCCATTGATGACCCAGCTCTCCTTTAATGCCCATTGCCAGGGAAATATCCTGTATATGTGTCTGTATGTGCGGGTTAAAATAAGTCTCGCCATCATTTGCATTTCGCATAATTGAAGGCACAAAAATTATATTGCCGTTTGCATCCGCAGGAAACCGGTCGGGCCGGGCGCTGTAATTGCGTGAATAAGCATATGCGTCTGCAGCTTTATAATTATAGCCCCCAAAAGAATAAAAAGTGGTGCTCCCGTTGGCACTGAAAGGTATTTCCATGTTATACATAATACCACCCGATGCAACAGAACCATCACCGAAAGCCCTGCGGCCGGTATTCAGGTTGGGCAGCGAATTCTTATTTGTCTTCGCGTTCACGGTATCCGCCTGCCGGTATGTTTTAGCTTGTTTAAGAAAGTCGGCAGAGATATTAACAAAGCCGCCATTTTTACCAATGGAAAACCCGTTATTAACAGACAGGGTATAGCTGCCGCCATCAATTGCATTACCAGATATGTATTGGTTACCCGCATTGAATTTACGGGCATTGAACTTTGTATCATAATAACCGCTCCAGCCGGTATTGATGGTCCAGTGATGAACGTCTTTTTTCAGCACGATATTAATAACGCCCGCCATGGCATCCGAACCATATTGGGCAGAAGCACCATCGCGGAGAATTTCAATCCGATCTACCGATGCTTCCGGAAATGCATTCAGGTCTACACCAGAATTACCGCGGCCACGGGTACCAAATAATCCTACAAAAGCCGTCTGGTGCCTTCTCTTGCCATTTATTAGAACAAGTGTCTGGTCGGGCCCTAATCCGCGTAAAGTACCCAGATCAATATCATCGGCGCCATCTGCACCGCTTTGCTTATTGTAATTGAATGAAGGGGCGGCATAATTCAACACAGAAGTCAGATCCATTTTTGCTGTGGGAAGGCCCACCTGGTTTATTTTAATAACGTCTACCGGTACCGGGGTTTCAATTTTAGCCCTGGCTGCCCCCCTGGTGCCTACAAATACCACTTCATTTAATTCTGCTGCAGAAACAGTCATACTCACATTTACGCTGGCCTCACCAGTCAGTTTCACCGTTTCTGTTTTAAGACCCACAAAACTGATCTCCAGTTCATCCCCGCTGGCTGCGGTAATGGTAAACATTCCATCTTTGTTGGTGGTAGTGCCACGGCCTTTGGAAGCCTTAATTTTTACCGACACCCCGCTTAACGGTTCGCTGGTTCTTGCATCGGTTACTTTGCCTGTAACAGGCTGCTGCGCAAAAATAAAGGAGAAAGAAAAAAGCAGGATCAGGATAAGCAAAAGCGATTTCTGAGGCTTCATACAAGTTGTTTTGGTGATGAGATGACCTGTTGCACCGGCAACAGGTATTTAGCTGGGATTATACACGGTACTGCAAAAAAACTAAAGGATAACAAAATGGTAATGGCGAAGCGCTCTGTCTGTCAAATATAAACCCTATCGCTGATATGAAAATCAGCCGCTCCTTTTTTTTGCTGTTTTTCGCCAGGGACCGGCAGGCACGGCATCATAAAAAATTATTCTACTTTTACGCTTATGCCGGAGATCATCGACCATATAAAAACCTTGTTTGCCACTGTCAATAAAGAACAGGCCATCGAAGTAGAAAAGATACCACAGTCGGGCAGCGACCGTATCTATTTTCGTATTAAAAGTCCTGGCCATAGCTATATTGCTACTTATGGCCATAACATAAAAGAAAACGAGACTTTCATTTATTTCAGCCGCCATTTCAAACAAGCCGGCTGCCCGGTGCCAGCGATATTTTCCGTGAATGAGGATCATACTATCTATATCCAACAGGATTTTGGCGATGAATCACTGCTCAACAAACTGGAAGCACATGGCTACTCCGATTATGTGTACCGCCTTTTTCAGCAAAGCCTGCAACAGCTGGCACAGCTGCAGATACATGGAGGCAAGGGCATCGATTACAATTATTGCTTAACGGCCAAAGAATTCGGCAAGCAAGCCATTTTATCAGATCTCCTGTTAAATATTATTTCCTGGATACCCTGAAATATGCTTACGACAAGCAGGCCCTGCTAGACGATTTTGAAGCCCTGAGCAATTACCTGACCCATACCGAAAACAAGCATTTCATGTTCCGCGATTTTCAAAGCCGGAACGTAATGATAAAAGACGATAAGGTCCATTTTATAGATTACCAGGGTGGCATGCGCGGCGCCTTACAATATGATGTGGCTTCCTTGTTATGGCAGGCCCGGGCCGAATTACCCGAAGACTGGAAAAACAGCCTCCTGGAATATTATATCGAGGAAGCCAACAAATTGCTGGAGACACCGGCAGACAAAAACATATTTATTGCGCAATACAACGGGTACGTGCTCATCCGCCTGCTACAGGTAATGGGCGCTTACGGGTTCAGGGGATTGTTTGAAAGAAAAGCGCATTTCCTGACCAGTATCCCGCTGGCCCTTCGCAACCTGAAGGCATTAACGGAAAATCAACGAATGGGCATTGCCGTGCCTACTTTTGAAAAATGCCTGCGCTTTTGTGTCAGCGATGAGGTGGTGAATCGTTTTGAACCGTTGCAGGCTGCAGCAGATGCGCCGCTGGTAGTTGCCATCAACAGCTTTTCTTATCGCAAGAACATTCCGCCCGACGAAACCGACAATGGCGGCGGCTTTGTATTCGACTGCCGCGGTATCTTAAATCCAGGCCGCTTTGAAGCATTCAAAAAATTAACCGGGCGCGACAAGCCCGTAAAAGATTTCCTGGAGCAGCGCACAAAAATGCCCGATTACCTGAACAGTGTATTCGATATTATTGATATCTCTGTAACGGATTATATAAAGCGGGGCTTCAGCAACCTGATGATCAGTTTTGGCTGCACCGGCGGCCAGCACAGAAGTGTATATGCCGCAGACGCACTGGCCCGTCACCTGAAAAACAAGTTCCAGGTAAAAATAAACCTGCACCATCTTGTACAGGAAGAAAAAAACTGGACCAACTGAGTTGCCGGTAACCAACCCGTTTACCGCCATTAAACAAACGCATAACAACAGCAGTATGAAAGGAATGATCTTTGCAGCCGGCCTGGGTACCCGTTTCAAACCCTGGACAAATACCCATCCCAAGGCACTTGCACCCGTAAACGGGAAAAGCCTGTTACAAAGAAATATCGAATACCTGCAGAAATACGGTATTACCGAAGTGGTGGTAAACGTTCACCATTTTGCCAGCCAGGTAACGGAAGCCGTAGAAGCCAACAAGGGATGGGGCAGCCGGATCACCATCAGCGATGAAACCGCTGAACTGCTGGAAACCGGTGGCGGCCTCCTGAAAGCCCGGCAATGGCTGGAAGGAGATGAACCCTTTGTTACCATTAACGCGGATATCTTGACCGATCTAAACCTGAAACGCCTCATTGATTACCACAAAGACTATAAACCACTTGTTTCTTTTGGCGTAACCGATCGTAAAACATCCCGCTATTTTTTATTTGATGAATACGATCGCCTCTGCGGTTGGCGTAATAAAAAAGCGGGCGATGAAATCATCGCCATCCCAAAAAAGAAACTGGTAGAAAGAGCTTATAGTTGCGTGGTGGTATTTGATCCACGCATTTTTCCACTCATCCCGCAGCAGGGGAAATTTTCTATTGTAGAAACCTATCTCTCACTGGCCAAAGACAATTTGATACTGGGCTATGACCATACGGGCGATAAATTTGCCGATGTAGGCAAACCTGAATCCGTAACTGCCGCAGAAGCGCTGTTTGATTAAACCTATACAGAAATTCAGGAATAAATCTTAAACAATAAGGCAAGTTGTTACCAGTTAAAATAACCTACTAATATATTTAGTATATTGTGCTAAATAAAGTAGTGTTATGAACGATCGCGTGCTGGAAAAACTTTCTATACTGGCAGATGCTGCCAAATACGATGTAAGCTGCGCCAGCAGCGGCAGTAACCGGAAGAATGAAAAAAAGGGGCTGGGCACCACTGGCATGGGTATTTGCCATGCTTACACGGAAGACGGCAGGTGTGTGTCGCTGCTAAAAATATTATTGACCAATCATTGCATATACGATTGTGCCTATTGTGTAAGCAGAAAGAGCAATGATATAAAACGGGCTGCTTTTACCGTTCAGGAAGTGGTAGATCTTACTATTAATTTTTACAGGCGCAATTATATTGAAGGATTATTTTTAAGCTCGGGCATTTTCTCCAATGCAGACTACACTATGGAGCGGCTGGTAACCGTTGCAAAAAAACTGAGGACCGAACACCGGTTCAACGGATACATACACCTGAAAACGATCCCGGGCGCCAGTGATGAGTTAATGCAAGAGGCGGCCTTGTATGCTGATCGGCTGAGCGTGAATTTGGAAATGCCAACAAAGGCAAGTCTTGCGCTGATGGCACCCGATAAAAAAAGGGAAGACATGATTAAACCCATGCAATACCTGAAAAATGCGATTATACAAAATCGTGATGAAAAGAAGATTTTTAAAAAAGCGCCCCTCCTGGCACCCGCGGGCCAAAGCACGCAGTTGGTCATTGGTGCTACACCCGAATCAGATTTGCAAATCCTGTGGCTGGCGGATAAGTTTTACAGGAAAATGAACCTGAAGCGCGTATATTATTCGGGCTATGTACCCATCAGTAACGACAACCGGCTGCCGGCCATTGGCACGCCAGTGCCCATTATACGCGAAAATCGCCTGTACCAGGCAGACTGGCTGATGCGTTTCTATCATTTTAAGGTGGAAGAAATTGTAACGCCCGATGCGCCGCTGCTGGATATGCAGGTAGACCCGAAACTAAACTGGGCACTCCGGAACCTGCATCTTTTTCCACTCAATATAAACCAGGCCGATTATCATTCGCTGATCAGGATACCGGGTATTGGCATTCAGTCGGCACAAAAAATCTATGCGGCACGGAAATTTGGCAAACTTGGCTGGGATCACCTCAAAAAAATTGGCGTTGCTATAAACAGGGCCAGGTATTTTGTCTGTTGTGAGAAAAATTTTGAGCGGAAAGACTGGCAGGCGTTCCAGATAAAACAATTTATACTTGAAGAAGGCCATAGTAAATACAAACCCGGTTTCTCTCCTCAATTAAAATTATTCTGATGCAGGTGTTAGTATACGATGGCAGTTTTGAAGGATTGCTGACTTCCATTTTTGATGTGTATGACGGTAAAATGTCCGATGTAAAAATATACCGGACCGCTGATGCCCAGCCCGTTTTATTAGGACCCCTGCACCAGGTACAAACTGAGAAAGCAAAAGCAGCCAGGGTACTCAATAAATTAAAAGAAAAACTGAGCCCGCAGGGATTTAACCAGTTTTACAAAACTTTTCTGTCTGAACTTCCCGCTGCGGAAGATTATTTGTTAGGCTATACCCGCTATGTGCTTGGCGCAAAGTTTGGTGTTGAAAACAACTACGCACACCCGGATGTGCTGATGCTGCAACAAATTAGCCGGAAAGTAGATCGGGAGAAACACCGCATGGAAGCTTTTGTACGTTTCCAGTTAACCAAAGACGCTTTATATTACGCCATTATTCAACCAGATTTTAATGTGCTGCCGCTGATCAGCAGCCATTTCAAAAACCGCTATGCAGATCAGCGCTGGCTGATTTATGATGCAAAGCGAAAATATGGTTTGTATTATGATCTCAACTGTGTTGAGGAAGTAGAAATTAATTTTTCTATTAATCCAGCCGACACCACAAGACTGGCAGCTGTTCTCGATGAACAGGAAGAAATTTACCAGCAGCTCTGGCAACAATATTTTTCAAGTGTTAATATTCCTGCACGAAAAAATATGAAGTTGCACCTGCAACATATGCCCCGCAGGTACTGGCGTTACCTCACAGAAAAACAATCCGACCAGCGGCATGCAGATTACTCATTGT
>CAXTMV010000109.1:0-13066 GCA_964245425.1 uncultured Flavihumibacter sp.
GATGTGTTGATTTGCTGCAGGCAATCCGCCTGGTTGATATGAGAATAAACGCTATGGTGCTGCCAGCTTTGCCAAAGTTCGTTCAGGTAAAACAAATCATTTTCCGTGTAGGGCTTGTTGTCGATATAGGCCAGCAGGCCAGACGCCACGCTATGCGGATCAAACAAAATGCCATTCGGGTTTTGTAACACATCAAATTTAAGATCCTGCAACCGGTTGCCAATATGTTCCGTAAAACAGGAACCGATCAGTAGGATACTGTCGCGGTAGGTAATCGGCCGCGGCATGATCGGGATGGTAATCGGTAACTGAAATTCCATACGTTGTTTGCTATTTGTTATCTCTAATGGCTAATGTGTTGCTGACTGATTTTTTTTGCGTGACGAAGCAGCTCAGCCATCTACACATCAGCCATCAGCCATTTTATATTCAAGTATCATCGTTTCTCCTGCGGGCAGCGCCTTCCATTCGTTGACCAGTTGGTTCAGGTAAGATCTAACCGCCTCAATATCATTTTGCAGGAGTACCGGCGTTGCAAACCCGTGCTGCATGTCAGTAAAAGCGGCTGCCAGTACTTCGTTGAAACGGTCGAACGGTCCGCGGGTAGTTTCCATCAAAAAAAGGTTGGCCATATTTTCTGCATAACAGGCTTCCTGTGTAATGTTGATCTGCCCTCTTTTTTCCCGGTTTTCAAAGTCATGTATGTCCATTCCATTGTTCAGCAGGCCCATAAATGCTGTTGTATATCTCAGTGTCTTTTCAAGGGCAAAATGACTGAGATCATGCTGCACAAAAAAATCGCTTGCCTTCATCCAGGTAGTGGTGCCATTGTCTCTTTCATAACAAATGATATGCGGCTTGCCGGTATTCCTGGTTATCCGTATCTCCATTACACAAATATTTGCGCGGCCAGTTGACTACAGGTTGCCAGCGCGTTCATATTGATATCAATGGGATAACCTTTTGCCGCCAGCCGGTTGATCATCTTTTCTGTATCCAGGTTGCCCACCAGCTCATCTCCCGCCATCGGGCAACCGCCAATACCTTTGAGGGCTCCATCAAACCTTCTGCAACCTGCCTCCAAGGCCGCATCAAGTTTGGCCGTCCAGTTATCATGCGATGCATGCAGGTGCACACCTATTTCATGGCCAGGCAATTGTTTTACCAGGTAACCGGTCATCCTGGAAACCTGTTCCGGCGTGGCCAGTCCAACCGTATCGGCGAGGGAAATGGTCTTTATGTCCAGTTTCGCGATCCTGTCCGCCCATTCAAAAACAATTTCTTCGGAATACGGATCTCCGTAAGGATTGCCAAATCCCATCGATAGATAAACCACCAGCTGCCGGTTGTTTTTTATACACAGCTCCTGGATATCTTCTACCCTTATCAGCGATTCTTCTACAGAGCTGTTGGCATTCCGCTGCTGAAACGTCTCGGAAACGGAAAAAGGAAATCCCAGGTAACTGATAGCATCGTAGGTCAACGCTTCTTCTGCCCCGCGCTGGTTGGCTACAATGGCCAGCAGTTTTGTATTACCGGCATGGGTGTTGAGCCGTGGTATCACCTCTTTGCTGTCAGCCATCTGTGGAATGGCTTTGGCAGAAACAAAACTGCCGGCATCAATGGTATCAAAGCCCACCTGCAGCAAGGCGTTGATGTACTCGATTTTCTTTTCAGTGGGTATAAAATGCGGCCAGCCCTGCAGGGCATCGCGGGGACATTCGATTAGGCGGATGGCGGATGCCTGGTGGCGGCTGTCTGCTGTCATGTAATGCAATTCAAAAATCAAAAGTAACAATGCAAAAGTAAAAACCGCCACATTTTATTCTCCACAGTAACACAGGCTCCCTTACATCCGCTGCCGCATGGCTTCATACAATATCATGCCTGCCGCCACGGATACATTGAGCGATTCAAAATCACCCTTCATGGGGATATTGAATTTTTCATCGCATATCTTCATCAGCGCAGGGTACACGCCTTTGTCTTCACTGCCCATAATAACCACCACCGGCTCCTCCAGTTTCAATTGATGCAGGGTAACCGAAGCTGTCATTTCACTGGCAAAAACTTTTATCCCGTTCAGGTGCAATTCATCTACTGCTTTCATCAAACTGTTCACCCGGCAAACATGTATTTTTTCGAGCGCACCGGCAGACGATTTAATGGCTTCTTCATTTAAAGCGCCTACGCCTTTATCAGGAATAATCAGGGCCTGTGCGCCGCAGCAAAGCGCGGTACGGGCAATGGCGCCGATATTACGCACATCGGTCACGCCATCCAGCATGATGAAGAGCGGGGTATCGCCGCTACCTACCACCTGGTCGATAACCTCTTGCAGGTTCATGTAGGCTATCATTGCGGCGAAAGCAATAACGCCCTGGTGACTGGCCCTGGTCAGTCCGTGCAATTTTTCCGGCGGCACCTGCTGGATGGGTATATTATTTTCTTTTGCCAGTTTCCGTATCTCGCCGATTGATTCGCCACTGACATTTCGCTGGAATAATATTTTATCGATGCCCCGGCCCGACTGGATGGCTTCCACCAGCGGCTGACGGCCTATAATAAGAGATGATGGCTTCAATTAAATATTTTTAAGGTTGGATGCCGCCGGTCAGCAGCATCAGTTTAACTTTTAATATGGCCGCAACAGACATCGAATCGGTGATCTGCCCGTTTGCTACCATCGCATAGGCTTCTTCAAAAGGTATTTTTCTTACCTGTAACTGTTCTGTTTCTTCCGGTTCGGGTGCATGCTGGGCCAGCTGCCTGGCGAGGAATACCTGCCCGTACTCGTCACTAACGGAGTTGGACAGGTGAAAATCCATCAGCTTTACCCATTCTGCTGCTACCAGCCCGGTTTCTTCCAGCAGTTCTCTTTTGGCGGAGGCCAGTATCTCCGTGCCGGCAGGGCCGCCGCCTTCGGGTATTTCCCAGGAATATTGGTTCAGGGTAAACCTGTATTGCCCTACAAGGTACGTATTGAGGGCGGCATCCAGCGGCAAAATGCCAATGGCCCGGTTCTTAAAATGCACTTTGCCGTAGATCCCTTTTCCGCCGGAGGGATTAAGAACAGCGTACTCAGTCACCCGTATCCAAGGGTTATCGTATACCGGTTTTTCTGCCAGTATCGTCCAGGGGTTATGCATTTCATTCATGGGTCGAAAATAAAAAAACCTCCCGGATGCGGGAGGTTTTTTTATTATTCGTTGTTCTATTTTAACCCGAATGCTTTCTTTACTTTGGGAACATAGTCCAGCTTCTCCCAGGTAAACAGTTCAACCTTTTTCTTTACCGATTTTCCGTCGGGCGAAGTAAAGGTTTTTTCAACCACTTCTGATTTACGGCCCATATGGCCATAGGCAGCGGTTTCGCTGTAAATAGGGTTGCGCAGTTTCAAACGCTGTTCAATAAAATAAGGGCGCATGTCAAATATACCTGCTACCATTTTACCAATTTCGCCATCGGTCATACTTACCTTGGCCGTGCCATAGGTATTTACGTTGATGGAAGTAGGCTGTGCTACACCAATGGCATAAGACACCTGCACCAGTACTTCATCTGCCAGGCCGGCCGCTACCAGGTTCTTGGCAATATGGCGGGTGGCATAAGCAGCTGAACGGTCTACCTTGCTGGGATCTTTACCGCTGAAGGCACCGCCGCCGTGTGCACCCTTTCCGCCGTAGGTGTCTACAATAATTTTACGGCCGGTTAAACCGGTGTCGCCATGCGGACCGCCGATGACAAACTTACCGGTTGGGTTAATATGGTATTTGATCTTGTCGTTAAACAGCTTGGCGTATTTCTTATATTTTGCTTTTACCCGGGGTATCAGGATGCTCACCATGTCTTCCTGGATCTTTTTCAGCATTTTCGCTTCAGCGTCGAAGTCGTCGTGCTGGGTAGATACCACAATAGCGTCTATCCGTACGGGTTGGTTATTATCGTCGTATTCAAGTGTTACCTGGCTTTTTGCGTCGGGGCGCAGGTATTTGATTTGTTTATTCTCGCGGCGCAGCGCAGCCAGCTCAATTAAGATTTTATGGGCCAGGTCCAAGGCAAGCGGCATATAGTCGTCTGTTTCATTGGAAGCATAGCCAAACATCATACCCTGGTCGCCGGCACCCTGCTCTTCTTTCTTCTTTTTATCTACGCCCTGGTTAATATCGGCTGATTGTTCATGTATGGCAGAAAGGATACCGCAGGAATTGGCTTCGAACATGTATTCGCTCTTCGTGTAACCGATTTTACGGATTACGCCACGGGCTATTTCCTGCACATCCAGGTAGGCTTTTGATTTTACTTCACCGGCAAGAACCACCTGGCCGGTCGTTACCAATGTTTCACAGGCTACTTTAGACTGGGGGTCAAATGCCAGGAAATTGTCAATAAGGGCATCAGATATCTGGTCGGCCAATTTATCAGGGTGACCTTCAGAAACACTTTCCGACGTAAACAAATAAGGCATAGAGAAGAATTGTTTTTAATGACTGTTATTAATAAGGTTAAATCCTGAAACCTTCCGGTCAGCCATGTCAGTAGCTGCAGGCAGTATTTTCCAGTTGCGCAAAGATAATCGCCGGTTTCAGATTTTGGAATAAATAAATAAATAATTAGGCAAGCAGGATTTTTTGTTACGAAGACAGCTGCATGTATCAGCAGCCAGCAGCACGCTACACAGCACCGCGTTAACTTTATCTGCACAGTTCTAACGCCGGGCAATCAGTTGAAACAGGCATTCTTATGGCTGCAATAAGCTGGTGAAGACGGTTGTCATCCCAATACGGGAAAGATAGGCGCGGCCATTTACTTGGCCAGATCAGTATACAACTGAAGATAATCGGTTAAATCGCTTTCGGCGTTATATGCAAGCACTTTTTTGCCTTTTACCTTGCCGAATTCATCCACCAGCTTCTTCTCCACTTTTTCTGCTCCGAAGGTAATGGCATCCGCACTGGCCGCACCTCCCCGGAACATGGCGGCATTGCTGGCATCTTTAAAAACCTCCAGGTCCTTATCCTTTAAAAAAGCCGGGTTAATATTGGCAATTTTCAGGAAATCAGCCCCCAGCTTTTCTTTAAATGTATTCTGACCGATGGAAAAGATAACCTTGCTATGAGAAAATACAGGTTCTTTTTTATAGACCGTTTTGAGGTACAAGGGTATCAAACCGGTCATCCAGCCGCTGCAATGAATAATATCGGGTGGCCAGCCAAACTTTTTTACGGTTTCGAGTGCTCCTTTGCAAAAAAACACCGCGCGGAGGCCATTGTCTTCAAACCATTTTTCCTTTTCGTCGTGAAAAATATATTTGCGCTTAAAAAGATCCTCATTATCAAGAAAGTAAACCTGCAGACGGGCATTGGGCAGCGAGGCCACTTTGATCTGAAGCGGGTAATCGTCGTTATCAACAGAAACATTGATGCCAGACAGGCGAACCACCTCATGTAAGCGATGCCGCCGCTCATTAATAACACCAAACCGGGGCATAATGCACCTGATTTCAAAACCAGTGTCATTTGATTTAATGGCCAGCTTATTCACGATCTCGGAAAACTCTGTCATCTCCAGGTAGGGGGACATTTCGCTGGCTATGAATAAAATTCTTTTCTTTGTTGACATTCGCGGCTTAAATTAATGAGCAAAGAGTAAAAAAAATGGTGGGCAAAGGTAAGGCTTTAAAACCGAAAAATCAGTATTACAGGCACTTTCATTGTAAATAGTATGCTTCTATTCAAAAAAACCGGGCTGCTGACAGCCTATCTCCAAACCGCCCGCAAGACAGGCAGAACCATCGGTTTTGTACCAACCATGGGCGCCCTGCACGCGGGCCATTTTGCGCTGATAGCCGCCGCAAAACCCGAAAATGAGCTTACCGTGGCCAGTATTTTTGTAAACCCCGCCCAGTTTAACGACAAAAAAGACTTTGACCAATACCCGGCCACCATTGAAAAAGATATGGAGGGACTGGTGGCAGCAGGCTGCGACCTGCTTTTCTGGCCAACTGCCGATGAAGTGTATCCCAACGGATATGATATGGCCGCCCATTATGACCTGGGTTACCTGGAAACAATACTGGAAGGCCAGTTCAGGCCCGGTCACTTCCAGGGCGTCTGCAAGGTCATGCACCGCCTGCTGGACATTGTGCAGCCGCAGACCCTGTACATGGGCCAGAAAGACTACCAGCAATGCATGGTAGTGACCCGCCTGCTGGCCCTGTTGCAATTGCCCGTAACACTACGGGTATGCCCTACCCTGCGCGAGGCCGACGGCCTGGCCATGAGCAGCCGGAACACCCGCCTGGGCCCTGCGGCGCGCGAAAAAGCAGTGGGTATTTTCCGGTGCCTGCAATACCTGCAAAAACACCTGCAGCCGGGTAAACTCGCTGGCTTAACAGGACAGGCCAGGACCTTGCTGGAAACCTACGATTTCAGGGTCGACTATGCAGCCGTGGCAGATGCCCTGACCCTGGAACCGGTAACCAACTGGAACGGGCAGCAGAAAATAGTGGCGCTGGTGGCAGCGTTCCAGGTTGACGTGCGCCTGATAGATAATATGCCGCTCAATTAACCGGCCCGGTTTGAAAATTGATCCATCACTAACCTTATTCTTGTTAGCTTGCAACCATTATTATAAAATGCTGTTTACATTTACTTTTATCATCCTAAATTTTTTTTCATAGATGAACAAAAAAATACTTGGCTTGCTGCAATACCTTTTTTTTGCCGGCCTTGCTATTTTTCTGGTTTGGTGGAGCCTGGGTAAAGTGGATCATAAAAACTGGCTGAACATAAAAGCCGCCTGGCTGAGGGCAGATTTCTGGTTGCTGATACCGGTAATCCTCATTTTACTGGGCGCCCATTTCAGCCGGGCCATGCGATGGCGCATCCTCATGCAGCCGATGGGCTACCATCCCTCTAAACTGAATACCTTCCTTGCCGTGCTGGTCAGTTATATCCTGAATCTTTTTATACCCCGGCTGGGCGAAGTAATGAAATGCTCTATCATTAACCGTTATGATAAAGTGCCTACCGACAAACTGATCGGAACCGTGGTAGCAGAACGGACCTTTGACCTGGTATGCCTGGCCATCGTATTTATGATCACCCTTGTTTCGCAGATATCCGTTATCGGCGGCTACACGGCCGAGCTGTTGGACAAGCTGGTAAATAACGGCACCAGTACTGGCAGAAGAATCCTCAACTGGTTGGTCATCATCGGGGCCCTCCTGCTCCTTTTCAGCATCGTAAGATGGGTGTTTAAAAAGTTTGCCCATGTCAGCCTCCTGCAAAAAATAAAAGAGATCATAAAAAATATCTGGCATGGCCTTAACAGTATTCGTTACCTGAAAAACAAAGGCTGGTTCATTTTTCACAGCGTATTGATCTGGGTATTGTACCTGGCCGCCATCCGTGTAGGCATGGCTGCTATGAAGGAGACGGCCGTTTACGGGATAAAAGAATCCATGACCGTATTGTGTATGGGCAGTATTGGTATGATTGTAGCGCCAGGTGGAATCGGCGCCTATCCCTACGCGGTGCAGAAAACCATGTTGCTGTATAATATGCCAGAGATCATGGGTGTTGCATTCGGGTGGCTTTTGTGGGGCGTACAGTTTTTTATGGTGATCTTTTTTGGATCGCTCAGTTTAATTTTGCTGCCCATTATAAACCGGAAAAAAAGAGATGAGAAACGCTGATATCATACAACAGAGAATATTTACCCTGCCTGCCCTGCTTACCGTAAACAGCTGCTGGAAATTTATGCAAAAACAGGTTGCGTTTACCAATGGTTGTTTTGATATTCTGCACGAAGGGCATATCTTCTCTTTAAGCCAGGCGGCCAAAGAGGGCGATGTGCTGATTGTCGGCATCAATTCAGATGCGTCTACCAAAAGACTGAAAGGACCTCACCGGCCCATCAACAATGAACACAGCCGGGCCCTGCTGATAGCTTCGCTGGTGATGGTAGATGCCGTGGTTATTTTTGAAGAAGATACGCCGCTGCAATTGATTACAGCCCTGCTGCCCGATACACTGGTAAAAGGCGGCGACTACACGCCCGAACAGGTGGTGGGCGCAAAAGAAGTAATCGCCAACGGAGGCAAACTGGTTATCAACCCGATTATACAGGGTTTTTCAACAACAGGCATTATTGAGAAGATAATTAAGTTGTAATTTCTTTTGCCTGGAAAAAAGTTCGGAGAAACCGTTGGGCAGTTTATAAGTTCGTTGGTTCGCTTTTTTCAAACAGGCGACAGCAGAAAAGTAAATGCGCTATTTTCTCCGCTCGAATGGCGGAACCTCGAAATTTATTATCCGTAAAAAGACTTAAAACGTATCAGGTACAGCTTACAACTTTACCTCCCGTACATCCGTTCCACTTCCTTTACAATAGATTCAATCTCTTTATCATCGCCCTGTGCATCGTAAGGTTGCTTCAGGCTGGTGCTGAAAAAAAAGGCAACGGTCTGGTATAAACGCGCGGTTAGTCCGCCTTTGTATTCTTTTATAATATCGTAACAATTATTGCCGGTCTGGCGGTTGATCAGTTTCATCAGCACTTTACCCTGGTAGACAGACAGGTTGGTGAGTGGTTCGGTAAATTCTTTGCGCAGTTCCTTTTCCCTGGTTTTGATGTATGCTTTCTTATCTTCTTTTTCGTTCATCTTATCGATCTTTGCATGGATATCATTCATGATAGCGCCGGCTCTTCTGGCATAGGGATAGGTAACATATACGGCATTGCGGAGGCGGGTCCATTTTTCAATGCGCTCCTTCATGCCCGGGGGCGCCGGTTTAACCACCCATACATTTTCCAGGGTGCCGGCAGGCAATAAAGTGCCTTCGCTTATTTTGGCAGGTACCGTTACCGTATCGTTGGGGCCCAGTACGGGCTGCTGAAGGGTTTTGAGGATGGAATCGATGCGGGCACTGTCCTGCTGCGCAGACAGGCTTCCCCCGCATAACAAGGCGACAAGTATGCACAAAAGCAGTAAAAAAAACCTGTTTATTGCGGGAAGGCCCATACGCTAAATTACAATCTGGTTTTAGTTAATCCTAACAAAGACCATAAAGTAACCCCCGGTGCTGTTAGCGATTTGCTAAAAAGACGGTTATGCCTGGTTTTCCACCGCCATCGGCCTTTTGCTCACTTTCAGGCTCCTGGCCAGTGTATACCTTCTGCGAAGACTCACAGCAATACCGCCGACCATTATGAGGGTGCCCACCCATACCAGGTTGATATGCGGAAATTCATATGCTTTCAGGGACACATAAGGTACCATTTTGGCGGATTCCTTTACCTGCAGTTCAAAAGCATGGGTGTCTTTGTCTACACTGGTGAAACGAATGGCCAGGTTTTGTGCAAAAATGGTATCCGGTATAAAACTGGCATTTGCTCCCTTCCAGGAAATGGCCGGTGTAGCGCGGTACCGCAGGCTGTCTGAAGAGAATATGGCAATATCCGCCACAATCAGTGTATCGCTGGGGTCGGGATGATATTTTGTGCCGCTGGGATTTATGCTCACATTGTTGAGGATCATATAACCACCGGAATAATAAATCGTGTCCTTCAGTTTTACATTGTATTTTTTGAACCCGGCAGTATCATTGGTCTCATCCAGGCTGGTGGCGCTAACATAGGTAAAGATGTCTTTGTTCCAGTAATGCCTTGAATCAGGATTGCCGGAAACCCCCTCCTGCCCCTTGGTGGCTTTTATGAAATTAGGGTACAAGGTAAATTTTTCGCCCGATTGCTTGTTCTCAAAATCGACCCTGAAATACGTGATATTGCCATGTTGCCCTACACTGTCTTTATTCTGGTAGGTTGCCCAATAGGCGCCCATATCAGTGCGGGAACCTTTTATCAGTGTCAGGTTTTCTGCAGGGTCTTCCTTCGCTTTGGGATCGAAGGGCAGCAGGATGCCGTTGTTTTTTGACAACACATCTTTTTTAGCAGAAGTGATAAGAATGCCCAGCAATAAGATGCCAAAACCCACATGGGCAATGGAACCGCCGGCCGCCTTTAGTTTGCCGTTTAGTCCGCAGAAAATATAAGTTGAGTTGGCAACGATGGCATACACACTGGCAAAAATGGCCAGGTGGATAGCGCCTAAAAAGCCATAGCCAAATTTTTGAAAATGAACACCGCCCAAGAAACTGACCAACAGCGACAGCACCACCGCCACCAGGATAGGAATACCCGCTTTCTTTATAAAAACGCCCTTGGGCGTATCCTTGTAACGCAGGTATTGAACGGAAGCTGTTAACAGGCCCAGTACGATGGCCACAAAAATCTGTATCTTATTATAGGCAAATTCCGGGTTTTCCGGCATCGCCGTGGTCTTATTCATTACCTTATTGTAAATGGCAGTGGCAGATGTTTGCCAGCTGATCACCAATGCCGACAGGAAAAGCACCAACGAACCGATAAACATCCAGAATTCTCTTGAATAGGTACTTTCTTCTTTTACAATATGGGGGATGGATGTATACCGCCTGCCAAAAAGGATCAGGGAAGGAATCATAAAAACAGCCATCAGCATGATCAGTTGAAAGTTCATATCCTTCTCAACAAATGCATGCACCGAAATATCACTTAAAATACCGCTGCGTGTTAAGAAAGTAGAAAACAGTATCAGCGCAAAAGACATGATAAGAAACAGGTAAGTGGCCCTTAAAGAATGGCCGGTGGCATTGTACACCACCTGGGTATGCAAGCCGGCTACCATTACCAGCCAGGGAACCAGCGAGGCATTTTCAACCGGGTCCCAGGCCCAGAAGCCGCCAAAAGTGAGCGATTCGTAGGCCCATGCCGCACCCATCATAATACCCAGCCCCAATATGCCAGCCGAAAAAAGTGTCCAGGGCAGGGCGATGCGTGTCCAGCCCGTATATTCCTTTTTCCAAAGACCGGCCATCGCATACGCAAAAGGAACGATGGTAGAAGCAAAACCCAGGAATAAAATCGGCGGATGGATCACCATCCAGTAATTTTGCAGCAATTGGTTCAGCCCCTGCCCGTCTTTCATAACCGCCAGGCTTAAATAATCGGGGCGGCTAAAAATAGGCGCATTCTGCATGTTCTCGAGTTGGCGTACCAGCATAAAGGGGTTAATGCCCAGCCGGGTATTACCAAAATACAAACCAATGATCATGGTAGCCAGGCAGACCTGGGCAAAACTGATCACCGTCATTACGGGTGCTTCCCATTTTCCGGCCCTGAATAACAGGATCAGTCCAAGTACACAATGCCAGATCGTCCACAAAAGAAAGCTGCCTTCCTGCGCTTCCCAGATACAGGCAAAAAGATACTTGGGGCTCAATGCCAGGCTGGAATGGTTCCAGGCATAGGCATATTCAAATTTGTGGGTGGAAACAATATAGTAGATATTTATGAACACCAGCAGTACGGCAAAGCATTCTGTTATAAAAGCCGCCCTGGCCAGGCGCTTCCAGCTGGCGGCTTCTGCCGGCTGCAAGGCATTGGTACTTTTAAAATAGGCAATGGTGGCTACCAGCGAAGCGATAAAAGAAAGAATAACCAGGAAATGCCCAGCCTGACCGGGAAAAAGATGTTCGCCAATAAAGTTCATGTTGCTGGATTAGTTGGTGATGGTAAGGTTCTTTTTCATGATGCTGGGATCGTCTTTGTACTTAGACGGGCATTTCAGCAACATGTCCTTGCATTCGAATCGGCCATTCTGCATGCGCCCGTTTAGCACCAGGCGTTCACTCTTTTCAAAATCGGGTGGCTTTGCATTGTGAAAAATAACCTGTGTGGTATTACCCAGGGTATCCACCGCAGTAAAGCTCATATAATTAGGATCTTTGCCGGCATCGTATTCAACCGGCTGGGTTCGGTCTACTTTGGCAATCAGACGAACAAAACTGCCTTCTTTCTGACGGGCGGAAGCCACCGTTTCATAAGTAGTCAGGTTGCCGGTATAACTCACCAGCACCGCTATGGCCGCAGCAATCAAAATCAGTATAGCGATATGCGTTTTCTTCATATATCCTTTTTCGGTTGCAAAATTAACCCAAAAAAGATGAGATCGCTCGGGGATTTTGGGATGCAGGGATTTTGTGATTTCTTTGAATTTGCAAGCGTCAGCGAACCACAACATCACCACCGCTCCGGCTGCCAACAACTGTTAGTTTATTATACTTGCAACCGATTACCATAATTTTGCCTCTAAGAGATACTGCATTAACCTAAGCAGCGTTCTAGTCACCTGAATATACTACAATGGCAGACCTATCCCAATTTGACCCCAACCGAGCCGGTAACCCTAACAATAATATTTTTGGACTGCCTTTTACGGAAGACGAATCAAGGGTGGTACTACTGCCCGTTCCCTGGGAGGTAACGGTTAGCAGCAACGCGGGTACTGCCAGGGCCAGCGACCATATCTGCAAAGCTGCCCTGCAGGTAGATATTTTTGATACCGACCTCCGTGATGGATGGAAAGAAGGTTTCTATATGCGGCCCGCCGACAAAAAAGTGCTGATGAAAAGTGATTATCTCCGGAAAGAAGCGGAGCTGTACATTGACTATATCTCCAAAGGTGAAATTGTAGAAAAGAATAATTTCATGAGCAAAAGCCGCAAGGAGATCAATGAAGGCGGCACGTACCTGAACAACTGGGTGTACCAGCAAACAAAGGATCTGCTCGAAAAAGGCAAACTCGTGGGCCTGGTGGGCGGCGACCATAGCACACCGCTGGGCTATTTGAAGGCCATTGCAGAAAAACACGGACGTTTCGGCATCCTGCAAATTGATGCCCATGCCGATCTGCGCAAGAATTATGAAGGCTTTAACTATAGCCATGCCTGTATCATGTACAATGCACTGAATGAAATTGAACAGATAGAAAAGCTGGTGCAGCTGGGCGTTCGCGATCTCTGCGATGAAGAATGGGAATACATCAGCAATAGCAATTACCGCGTGGTTACTTACTTTGATCACGAGCTGAAGAAGCGCCAGTATGAAGGCCAGTACTGGAAACAGGTGGCCGATGAAATCATTACTCACCTGCCTGAAAAAGTATACCTGAGTTTAGATA
>CAXTMV010000109.1:13076-16308 GCA_964245425.1 uncultured Flavihumibacter sp.
GCAGCGACAGACTGAAATCCATCACGCCTTCACCCGGCACACCCGTGCCCGGCGGACTGGAAATTGAACAAATTTATTACTTGCTCAAACAACTCATCGGCAGCGGCCGCCAACTGATCGGCTTCGATTTAAGCGAAGTAGGTACCGGCGATACCGAATGGGATGCCAATGTAGGCGCCAGGGTACTTTGGAAATTGTGTAACCTGCTATTGGCGAGCAACAGCTAGTTGATCGGTTCATCAGCTGACTGGTTGCTTAACAGAGACGTAGGTTGGACGCTACAAAATCCGACATCATCAAATCAGACATCCGCCATCCCCTTATGGTTTACGAGTATGTTGTAACACTTAAAAATACCAGCCGGCAATACATAGACCGGTTCTCTTTATTATTACTAACCATTTCTGCATTGCTTTTCTTCCGGGAGCAATATTTTTCCGCGCATATAAAAATGGCAATCCTGTTTGCCGGGCTGGCCATTGCCGTTATGATGGCGTATAACATTTACCGGCAGCAACAACAGCAATTGGTCGCGTACAGCATCGCCCTGTTCATTGCCGCCATTGCCTGGCTGGCCATGCCCTACTTAAACTGGCTTTTCCTGCCTTTTGCATTGATGGGCCTGTTTGAACGGCAGGCCAAAAAACCCCTGGAAATTGGTTTTGCCGATACAGGGATCGCCATCAACAGCTTTATCAAAAGAAGATACCAATGGACCGATCTTACCAATATTATTTTAAAAGATGGACTGTTAACACTGGACTTCAAAAACAACCGCCTCCTGCAAAAAGAAACCATCAGCGGGATAAGAGAACTCCCGGAAAACCTGTTTAATGACTACTGCAGAAAGCAGCTGAGTCTGTAGCCGATCCTGTTGTGGATTTTAGCCGATCTTGCATCTTACAAAAAAAATGCTTATGAACGGGCTTGCCATCAGCATTGTACACCCGGCCTATGAGAACCTGAAACGCATGGGCCGCTTCCTTCATTTTGCGGCGGCCCTGCTGATACTGGTTAATGCCATTCACCAGTTGCAGCAGCCCAAACTCAACCACCTCTATTTCTGGTGCCAGCTGATCATTGGCCTGGATATATTACTGGTGGTGGTAGCCAATCGCAACCTGGCGCAGGATCTGCCTACAATGAATACCGTTTTCCGGTTTATCGAGTGCGTCATATTCCTGGGCGCCGCCGCCATCCTGCTAACAGAAACCAACTGGATCATGGGCGCAGTGCTGTTGCTGGTGGGTGGAGCATACGGTTACCTGCTCTACTGCGAGCAAAAAATAAGCGCCGATGAAATGGTAAAATTCAATCATATCGGCATTACCATTTCCGGCCTTCCGCAAAGCGAATTCTTCTTATGGTCGCGCATAAATGCCATCGATATCCGTTACGACAGCATCAGCATCCACACTTCCGACAGCAAAAAAAAGCATTTCCCGCTCCGCCACAATCTTCAATTCGAAGAACTGGATCAAATTCACGAATTTTGCAGGCATTACCTGAAGGCCTGAGGCGTCAAACGTGAATCGTCAAACGTCAGACCTTTAACGCGCAGATGCGGAATGAGATCTGAATAGGCAGAATATTTGGTTCAAAACGAATGACTGTCGGTGCACGCCTGACGCCGCAAGACTAAAGACTTTATTATGACCCATGCTCCTTTTCTCCTTTACTCAGATGGTAAGGGAAATATATTTGAAGACCAGACCCTGTACGCAACCGGCCGCAGCGGCTGGGATGCCTGCCCGGTTGATGAAGACGACTGGATACTACTGCCCGAAGGTGGTTCTTTGTATGAACTGCCCGGCCGGCGGGGTATTGGCATCGATACAACCACCGGCGATATGCGTTTGTGCGAGAAAGGATGGGCGGTAGCTGCTTTTATCCCGCCTGCGCATACCGGATTGTATATTGCCGCTTACGAAACGGCCGCCGATGCTCCCACCCTTCCCCTGTTTTGTTATACTGCAGCCGGCTGGTACAGCAACCAGTTTTATGTGCCGGCGGTAAGAATTGAACAGGACATCCGCCAGGAATCGGCCGGGTACGACGATGCGAAAATAAAATCGGGCACCGCAGATCTGCTGGAAGCTTACCCGCATAACCGGCTGGTAAAACATTTAATGCAAAACTGCTGCCTGACATACAATTGTCCTGCGGCCCGGAATCTTTCACTGGCCCGCTGGGAATGTCCCATTCCCACCTCACCGGCCTGCAATGCCAACTGTATTGGCTGTATTTCTTTTCAACCACAGGAAGAAACCATTCCTTCTACCCAGGACCGCCTGACCTTTAAACCCAGCGCAGAGGAGATCGTAGAATTTACCGTGCCCCACCTCGCGTCGGCGCCTTACCCCATTGTGTCTTTCGGACAAGGTTGCGAAGGTGAACCCCTGCTGATGTGGGAAACCATCCGCGCCGCCATCATTGAAATGCGCAAGCACACGCCACGCGGCAGCATCAATATCAATACCAATGGCTCCAAACCCGATGCGGTAAAAGCCCTGTGCGAGGCCGGCCTCAACAGCATCCGCGTAAGCACCAATTCTGCCCGAAAAAATATATACGAGGCTTATTACCGGCCCAATAACTACCAGTTTGAAGACATTGTGGAAAGCCTGAAAGTAGTGCGCAGCTATGGTGGCTGGACAAGCATCAACTATTTTGTTTTTCCGGGTATGACAGACAGCATTGAAGAATACGAAGCCCTGCGGAACCTGATACGCGAAACGGATCTCTGCATGATACAATGGCGCAATTTCAATATAGACCCAGACTGGTACCTGGGCAAGATTGGCGTAACAGAAACCGGCGAATGCATGGGCGTAAAACAATTGCAGGAATTGATACAGGAGGAATTTCCGCAGGTCAAATATGGCTATTTTAACCCGCCAATGGAACGCATGAAGGGAGATTTTGCAGCAGATTTTGCGCATTTGTAGGAATTAAAGCCTGCATTCCTTTGTCAAGTATATTATGGCAGCTACCTGGTTCCAAATCTACCATTCCTAATTCCTACTAATGAATGATGCAAGAAAAAATGTGTATGCCGGAGTTGGCTTTGGCATGCTAACCGTATTAATCTGGTCGGGTAACTACGTGGTGGCAAAAGGAATTTCAAAACAACTCCCGGCGGTTAGCCTGGCCTTTTACCGCTGGAGCCTGGCCTGCGTTTGCATCGCCCCCTTTGCCCTAAAAAAATGGGCGGCGCAAAAACAAATTATCC
>CAXTMV010000110.1:0-2661 GCA_964245425.1 uncultured Flavihumibacter sp.
GGCGGAAATAGTGGTGGTGGCGGCGGTGGTTACAGGGGTGGTGGAAGCGGCGGCTATGGCGGCAACAACGACCGTAACCGGAGTCGCTTTTAATGCCTGGTTTATTTTTTTTCTCTTAATAAGCAATCAACGAAAAATTGTTCATTTTAATCGTGCAGCGTATTGGCGATGCGATTAAGAT
Source organism: uncultured Flavihumibacter sp. (assembly GCA_964245425.1). Taxonomy (GTDB): domain Bacteria; phylum Bacteroidota; class Bacteroidia; order Chitinophagales; family Chitinophagaceae; genus JACMLD01. The sequence continues at coordinate 182 of CAXTMV010000110.1, forward strand.
GGACAATTTTTTCTTTGGCCCTTTTCTGGATACCTGCATCGCCCGAAGCAGAAAGGCTGTTGAGCATGGCCAATGATTCCGATAATAATTCTTTCCGCTGCCTGGCATTTGAAATGATCTGTTGCGCATCTGCCCTGGCCAGGTTGCAATCTACCCGGGCAAAATAAACGTCTGCATTCAGGTCCTGCACCTTCTGTTCAAGTGCATTTATTTTTGTTTCCGCAACATTGCCAGCTGTTTCTTTTTCGCCCTGCGCTGCAGCAGTTTTTTTATAGTCAACTATTTCAGCCGCCAGGTTGCCGTTCTCTGTTTTAAGCCGGCTGTATTTTTCTTTTACATCGTTGTATTCCTTCTGCTGGTCATCAAAAGCGGTCTTTAATAATTCGATTTCTCCTTTTTGCGCTTCGTCTGCGCCCACAGAAGCCGTCGGAACAAAACTTTTTCCACGCAGGGATTTTAACTCAGTCTCCATGCGGGCCAGTTCATTGTCTTTTTTCGCAAGGTCGGCCTTCCAATGCAACATATCCTGCTGGCCGCTGCTCAGCGTTGTTTTGCCCGAAGCCAGCGAAGACTGAATATTCTTTAACGCCTCCCGGCTGCTCATAATCGACTTGAATGAATTGACCATGGTTTTATACATGGCTTCTTTATCGCCATTGAAACTGGCGGATGCCCGGTCAATGCTGTCGATGGCTTTCTGGAAAGCAAGTTCATACAGGCCTGTTTCTGCGGCCGCGTTGCTTTTAAGGGTGGTAGAAGCCGTATCGGCCAGCAGCAGTGTGTATACATCGTCCGATTGCTGCAACTGCCGCAACCGGGTATGCAGCAGGCTGTCTGCCTGCAGTAATTCATTGACCATGCTGGCAGAGCGATCGGCAGTTACCGCCAGGCCGGCTTTCTGATCGGTGGTGGAAAGATGCACACCGAATGCAGAAAATATGAAGAACATTAAAATAACGGATGCCGCATACAGGCCGGCAAAAGTGAGTATGCGCTTTTTTCTTTCGGTAAGATTTTTCGGTTGCATAACAGTGGGTATGGTTGGTTACAATAATAATTCTTTATCAGGGCTCTTTGGCAATGCGTTTTACAAGGATGGTAGCATTGGGCTTTATCTTATTTTCCAACAGGCTCTTGCCGGGGTTCAGGTAGCGGCTGTACAAGCCCGACCATTTGGTTTCAAAAAATTGCCAGCCGAACACCTGCTGCGGGCCATTGCCTGTTTCAATAGCCGAATGCGGGCCGTGTATCAGCTGATCGTCTACAAAGCGCTCAAATATTTTTCCCAGTTTCAGTTTTCCCGAAGTAGTTACCGGGAACACATATTCATGGTCATCCGACAGGCGGCGTGCCACACTCAGCTGTACCTGCATATTATTGCGGGCAGAAGAAACAACGGCCCCCACCCTGTCTCCTTCTTTCGGTATAAACCATACCGGGTAGGTTTTTTCCGGTATCTGCATAAAAGCCATCCATCCCTGGTAAATAAGAAAGGGAAACAAAAAAGCGCCGCTGCTGGCAAAAACCATTACCAGGCCATCATTTCCCGAAAAATAATAATATATAAAGAGCACCAGGGCCATTACGATAAACAACAAACAGATAAACGCCAGCCGGGCACCCGACAGCGCCAGTTCTGCCAGGAAATTGCGCTTGTAAAAAAACCATACGTTCACCATCCCCATAACGGCAAAACAAGCCAGCTGAATGGCATTGATCGTTCGCTCCGCAGCCGGCGTGTGCATATTTGCCTGTAAGAAAAGACACAGGTTAAAAGAAAGTACAATAAAAGACAAAGCATATACACCGGCTCTTCTGCGATGCTGAAACAGCACGCGGGCAAAATCAGGAAAAGTAAATGGTTGTTCAACTTGTTTGATCATAGTGATTGATTATGGATTTAATGGATGGCGGCCGGACAGCCGGTTTAAAACCTGTATACAAGACCTGCCTGCATACCCACATAGGTAATAGGGATGCGCTGGGTAACCGCTTTATCAGGTTTATTGGGATCGGGTATCCAGTTGTCGGTCTGGAAATTCTTTTCGAAATCAATTTCTTTTTGGCTGACCGTCAGGTTGTTCACTTCTTCCACACCGTTTACGGTATAGTTGGTGGTTTTGCGCCGGGTAACCACAAATACCACATGCGAGAACTGCACTTCCCCAAACACCCTGATTCTTTCTGTAATTTTTACCTGCGCGCCAATGGCGCCGCTGAAACCGAAAGACGGGTTCTTGATGCCCCACTCGTAACGGGTATCGGTATAAGAACTGGAATCTTTGGTAAAGCCCTGCCAGCCCATGGTAGATGTAGACTGGTGGGTATCGTGTTCAATACTGTTGGGCCGAATGGTGATAACCGCACCAATCTTATTGTATAAAAACCATTTGGGTCTTGAAATTGCTTTCAGCGTTATGTTTGGCGTAAAGGTTAACAGGGTGGCATCATAAGAAATAATATTTCTTTCCGTATAGCCC
>CAXTMV010000110.1:2671-8776 GCA_964245425.1 uncultured Flavihumibacter sp.
GCTTGACAGAGTGCCGGATGAAAAAGTCTGGCTAAAAGACGAGTCGCGCGTTTTCTGGATGGTGCTGCGGAAATAATCAATGTCGAGCCCTATATTAATATAATCGTTCAGCACGTAAGAAATACCGCCGCCTATCCGGAACCCCTCTCCCAGCCCTTTCTTTACTGATTTATAGGCAACATCTTTAGATATTACATTATTATCAGCCATTTTAAGCACAATGGAACTTACATCGTCGGGGTAAAATTTAAAGGTAGACCCCAGGGCCATGGAATACCCGCCATGGAAGTTGACATAGAATTTAGGCTCGTCTTTTATCTTAATAGACGGCATAGAATCTTTGAGTGCATAATTAAAACCTTAAACCCTTTGCCCGGCGCGGGAAATTACCTACGCAGGGCAGCATCAAACAACGGGGGCAAAAAAAATGTACGGAGAATCGGTTCAGGCAGATTAGGTTTTAGGAAATATTTTTTGGGGGCGACGCGAAAGCTAAGAGAATAAGGAGATAAAGAGCGGGGAGCAGGTAAAAAATGGTCGCACAGCGCTAACGGAGACAACAGAGAAAAATGACATGTCGCGAAAAAAAACGAAAGACAAGCTCCTGCTTTCTTTGTTCTCTTCTTCTGTTCTCTCAGGATTAAAAACCGGTTAATACAAAAACTGCATAACGATCGCTCCCTAAAACCATTGCTGGTAAAGCGTTCTATCGGTTTTCAAAAAAAATAAAATAAATTAACATTTTAAATCTCTTTTAACAGACAACCCGTATATGAACTGAATCGTGTTAAAAGATGCGTGATATTGATAAGCTGATGGATACGATCTCTTTTTAAGTACCCTTCCATATAAATAACCCCTTTACTCCTTAGCCTGAACCTTTACCCTACCCATAATTAAATAATTATACCTGGCAAATACCCGCTTGCAAGGTTCTTATACCCAAACCAATAATCATCCTTAACACGCATACCCTTGCGCCTGTTAATCCTCTGCCTGTAACGATTTGATCCAATCCTTATATAAACCAGTGAAAAGAAATCTCAGCGCCACCGCGTGCGGTATATTTTATTGTTAACTCATCAAACAAACAAAAAATGGCTACAATTCAATCAGAAAAAACCTTAACAGCCTCACTGGAAAAAGAGATGGCCCGCCTTTCGCGGAGACGATTCCTCGGTTATGCCGGCGCCGCCACAGGTCTAATGGCAGGTCTTGCCGCTTGTACCAAACAAAACGATGCCAGCGCAAGGGTCGATGGAAGTGTTAGCCTTGGCAGCGGCGATGGGGGTATTTTAAACTATGCATTTGCGTTGGAGCAATTGGAAGCGGCTTTTTATACCAAAGCCATGGCTGCGCCTTACAGCAATATTGCCGCCAGCGAGATGGCCCTTATCTCAGATATCCGCGATCATGAAATTGCACACCGGGAATTTTTCAAAACAGCCCTGACCGCCCTGGGTATTGCTATCCCCACCCTCGAGTTTGATTTCAGCACCATCGACTTTACCTCACGCGCCAGCGTACTGGCTACGGCACAGGCTTTTGAAGACCTGGGTGTATCTGCCTATAATGGTGCGGGTGCCCTGATTAAAAGTCCGGATTACCTGTTGTTAGCCGGTAAAATCGTTTCTGTAGAAGCACGTCATGCTTCCTACATACGCGACCTGGTAAAACTGAACAGTTTTGCCGATGACACTATTATTGACATGAACGGGCTGGACTATGCAAGAAAACCTGCGGAGGTATTGCCCATTGCCCAGAAATACATTAAAACAATATTAGACGGCAGCAGCCTGCCTGTATAAAGGCTTTCTTAAACAAACCGCATTCTTCATCCTGATTCATTACAATTAAATAAAGCTAAAATGAATATACTTAACGTCATTAAAGAAATTGAAAAGGTTGACCCGGAAGTGTATGAAAGACTCGACACACGCAGATCTGCCATGAAGAGCTTTGCCGGCATCGGCAGCAAGATTGCCCTGGCGGCCGTTCCCCTGGCATTGGGCAGCATGTTCCAGAAAGCCTATGGCGGAACAAAGAGAGCTTCCGGTCTGCAGGACAGCGTCATCGATATCCTGAATTATGCATTAACGCTTGAATACACAGAAGCAGAATTTTATAAGGAAGGCGTGGCGGCTTCCGGCCTCATACCAGCCGGCGATACCTTAACAGGCATTCAGCTGATCGCAAAACATGAAGCAGAGCACGTGGCTTTTCTGACAACGGCCATCAAAGCTGCAGGCGGAACACCGGCCACTTCACCGCAATTTGATTTTACCGCCGGCGGTTTATTCCCCAGCGTGTTTTCAGACTGGGGCACTTTTCTGGCTGTAGCCCAGACTTTTGAAGATACCGGTGTAAGGGCGTATAAAGGCAGGGCCGCAGAGATACTGGCAGACGGCGGCGGCGCTTACCTGACCGCTGCATTGCAGATACATTCGGTGGAAGCCCGCCACGCCGCGCATATCCGTGGCCTGCGCAAGGCTTACGGATCAGGCATTGGCAATGTAAAACCATGGATCACCGGTAAGATGAGCGGCATTGGCAGCACAGCTGTGCAACCAAGCTACGACGGGGAAGACCTCACCACGCAGGCAGGCGTAAACATTGTTAACATCAATGTTTTTGCTATTTCTGCAGACGCGGCATCGGAAGCGTTTGACGAACCGCTGAGCAGGGACCAGGTGCTGGCCATTGTTGCACCATTCTTTAAACATTAATACCCCTCCTAAACATGAATAGAAGCTGTTTCCGAAAGGGAACAGTTTCTATTCATTTCCTTTTATTGCTGCTGTACGGGTTTAAAAAAGGCTGTTCAACTTTAAATAACGCTGTTATGCCAAGGCTGCTTACAATGTTTCCGCTTGCATTATTGGTTCTTGGACTGGTAAGTTGTAAAAAAAATGCGGATGCGCCCCTGGCGCCCCCACCCAATGATGTGGTAGAAACCACCCCTCCTTATCAGCGGCCGATCACACTCGATATCAATCCCTATATTGGCGGCTTTTATGAAGCACTGCCCACGCATTATGCCGTTACAACCAAAAAATACCCGTTGCTTATTTTTTTACATGGAGGTGGGCAGGTAGGCGATGGAGATAAAGACCTCCCCCTGGTGCTAAATGATGGTGTGGCAAAAGTTATTAACGCACTGAAATTTCCCCCCAATTTCAATATAAACGGGGCCAACTATTCCTTTATCGTTTTATCGCCCCAGTTTCGTGGCTACCCACCCGACTCAATGGTATTTTCTTTCGTTGATTATGCACTCAAACATTACCGGGTCGATTCAGCACGTATTTTTATGTCTGGGTTGAGCATGGGAGGTGTACTTACCACGGAAATGGGCGGCCTTTATACCCATCTTTTTGCCGCGGTGGCACCGATTGCCGGTGAATCATTTGGTGACGACCGCAGTACCAATGCTTCAAATATTGCCCGGGGTGGCTTACCCCTATGGGATTTTCATAATTCAAACGATCCCACCATTAATTCTTCTGTTGCAACGGATTTCATTAGCCTTATCAATAGTTTCTCACCGGTGGTGGCCCCGAGGCTTACCCTGTTCAACGAATACGGCCATGATGCCTGGACCCAGGCGTTGGACCCCCTGTACAAGGAAAATGGTCTAAACGTGTATGAATGGATGCTACAATATAAGAGATAATGGCTGTAACAAGTTGAAGGGGCTGAATTTCTACAATAAAGTTTTGGTTTGAGGTCTTTCATACGCCGAAAGCCGTTGATATCGTTCCACACGAACGATATTTTTATTTTATAAAGCGGCTGCCACATTTGTAAAAACATTGGCAAGGGTTTTGAAAACCTGTATTCAAATTAAAATTTGACAAATGAAAAAGAAAATCCTTGCTATCGGAACCGTGATTATGCTTGCAGGAATGATTTCTTACGCGCAAAAATCTACCCAGCCATCTTTGTTTTTAAAAGGTGGTTTTAACCTGTCCAATATCACCATTAATAAAAATGGTGATGTAGACGACAATAAAACGCTGCCTTCTTTCAATGCGGGCCTCCAGGCAGACCTGCCCATCAGCCCTTTCTTTGCCATTCAGCCAGGCGTATTTTTTACGGGCAAAGGCGCTAAACTGGAATCCGGTAATACATCTGGCAATAACTGGTACCGGGCCACCACCCGACCCTATTATATCGAGGTGCCAGTGAATGCCGTCATCAAGATCCCACTGGGCGACCAGGCCAGCTTTTTCTTTGGTGCAGGCCCTTACCTCGGTATTGGTATCGCCGGCAATAATAAGATTGAAGGGCAGGTAGCCGGCGTTGGCTTCAGCCGCTCCCAAAGCATCAAATTTTCAAATGACGATCCCTTTACCAGTTCAGAAGAAGGATCAGGTTATAATATTATGCGTAGGTTCGACTATGGCCTGAACGGAACAGTAGGCATTCAGTCTAAGTTCGCGCTCTTTTCTGTTAACTATGGCCTGGGCCTTGCAAAATTGCAATCCGGTACCAGTAGTTCAGACGATGAGCTGAATAAGTACCGGGTGTTGAGTTTTAATGTGGGTTTTAAATTGTAGTCGGAATGCCGGAAGATGCAGGGTAGGCAGCCTCGCCCTGTTCATTATCGCACAAAGCACCAGCGTAAACAGAGAACGATATCATCTCTTTTACACTGGTGCTTTGTAATTGGCAGGATATCTGTTGGACTGCTGCACGCGCTGTTACCTCTTTGTCCTCCCAGCATAAAAAAGCCACTGAACAGTGTTCAGTGGCCCCGGCTTATTACAAAGCCGGCAGATTATTTTATGAGCAGCCCGGCTACGCGATAATAACCGAAGGCTTCAATGATTTATCTGTAGATTGCATGAATACCTCCTTTTTTTTGGTGAACCATAAAGTTAGCAAACCACTTCAATAAAAAAAACAGGCGGCTAAAATATTTTAAAACCGTTTTATTTTGTCTAAGCCCGTCCCATTACGGGCACAATATAGTTTCAACAACCAGCTTCGGCTGCCGTCGTCAATCTGGCTGCCATTCTTTATCGTAATTAATGCATGCGATATTCCTTTTTGCCGGCGCTTTTGTTTTGTACATGCATGCTGACTGCCGGGCGCTTATCCTGCCAGGTGCTGGACCCCACCGCCACCTTCAAAACCATTCACAGCAGTAGTTATTTTCGTCTTTATTACGACAATGATTATTTTACCAAAACAGATTATTATTATACGCAGGGCATCACGCTGGAATATGTGCATCCTTCCCTGAAGAAAATACCCGTTTCAAAAATACTGCTTCATCCTGCTGGCAGCTATGTTCAATATGGTTTGTCGGCCAACCTGTTTGGGTATACACCTACCAGTTATGAAAGCAATTCGATATTGTATGGCGACAGGCCTTTTTCATCCTGTATCACGCTGGGATTTTTTGCCATCGCTTCAGACAGCAGCAAAAAGCAGCGCCTGTCCTCTGCCCTAACGCTCGGCGTAATTGGGCCGGCAGCCCAGGGCAATGAGATACAGACAGGCATCCACCGCTGGACAAACAATCCTCTGCCAAAAGGCTGGCAATACCAAATTAAGAATGATGTTATTATAAACTATCGTGTTACAGGCGAGAAAAACCTGTTCGATGCCGGCAGCGCTTTCCTGGTAAACGGCACGGCGGAAGCCAATATGGGCACACTCAATGATAAAATCAGCACCGGCATCAACCTGATGGCCGGCCACTTTAATGCCCCCTATGAAACAGCTGCAAAAAGCAAAAAAAAGATTGAGTATTATTTTTACGGCCAGTCGCGTGTGCAGTTGATTGGATACGATGCGACCCTGCAGGGCGGCCTTTTTAATCATTCGAGTCCGTATACTATTGCAGCAGGCGACATAACCCGGTTCACTTTCCAGGCAGATGCAGGTATTGTATTTAATTTCAGGAGCCTCTACCTCTGCTACTCACAGTCATATCTCACCCGGGAGTTCAGTACCGGCCTTTATCATCGCTGGGGCGGCATCAGCATTGGCGGTCATTTTTGATATACAGACTCCTTTCCGCTGGCACTTTAATTTTGATGGTTTACTGATTTTGGCACATCTTTAAGCGGTTGGTGGCTGCCATTCCGGTAGCGA
>CAXTMV010000110.1:8786-16273 GCA_964245425.1 uncultured Flavihumibacter sp.
CATTTATACAAAACCTGCACATGAGCAAGGCAATTATCTTTTTCATTATCAGTTCGGGATGGTTTATTCCCGCAATGGCCCAGCAAAAACCTGCTTCACCGGCCCCTGTTACGGTAAAAGACGAGATCCCCGATAAAGTGAACCTGCCCAACCTTGTTTTCAATCCCGACTGGAATGTCATTACCGAACATGAAGTGGTCATAAAAGGCCAGCACGTTCCCTATAAAGCCACCACCGGCACCATGCCAGTATGGGATGAGGATGGCAAATGCATAGCGGGTCTTTTTTACACGTATTATGAGCGGTCAGACATAAAAGATCGGGCGGCCAGGCCCCTGGTCATTTCATTTAACGGCGGTCCGGGTTCCGCCTCTGTATGGATGCAGATTGCTTATACGGGCCCGCGCCTGCTGAACATTGATGATGAGGGATATCCTGTTCAGCCCTATGGCATAAAAGAAAATCCGAATTCGATCCTCGATGTGGCCGATATTGTTTTTGTGAATCCGGTTAACACGGCGTATTCCAGGGCAGTCAGTAAAGACATTCCCGGCACCAAATTCTTCGGCGTAAATGCAGACATCAAATACCTCGCGGGCTGGATAAATACTTTTGTTACCCGTACCAATCGCTGGGTGTCGCCCAAATACCTGATCGGCGAAAGCTATGGTACCGCCCGCGTCTCGGGTCTTGCACTGGAACTGCAAAACGCCCAGTGGATGTACCTGAACGGCGTTATTCTGGTTTCGCCAACCGATCTGGGCATTGAACGAGACGGACCTGTAAAGGCAGCCCTGTACCTGCCCTATTATGCCGCTACCGCCTGGTACCATAAAGCGTTGTCGACCGACCTGCAGAAAAAGGATCTGACCGATATGTTGCCGGAAGTGGAAGATTTTACGATGAATGAACTGATACCCGCCATTAGCAAGGGCGGTTTCTTACCAGACGACAAAAGAAAATACATAGCAGAAAAGATGGCGCATTATTCCGGCCTTTCAGCAACCGTAATACTGCAGCATAATTTGAATGTGCCGACTGATTTTTTCTGGAAAGAATTGCTGCGCGATAAAGGCTTTACCGTCGGGCGACTCGATTCGCGTTACCGGGGGCTCGACAAACAGGATGCCGGTGAAACACCCGATTACAATGCAGAGCTCAATTCATGGTTGCATTCTTTTACCCCCGCCATCAATATGTACCTCCGCAACGAGCTCAATTATAAAACCGACTTTAAATACCTGATGTTCGGCAATGTTTATCCCTGGGACAATTCCAATAACAAAACCGGCGACAACCTGCGGGCGGCCATGGCAGAAAATCCTTACCTGCATGTGATGATACAATCCGGCTATTACGACGGTGCCTGCGATTATTTCAATGCCAAATACAGTATGTGGCAGATGGACCCGGGCGGCAAACTAAAAGAACGGCTTAGCTGGAAAGGTTACCGCAGCGGCCATATGATGTATTTACGCAAGCAGGATCTATCCACTGCAAACGACGATATCCGTCAGTTCATCAAGGCATCTCTACCAGCCGCAGGCGTACCGGCCCGTTATTGATTCATCCAGTTCAGGAAGGTTAAAGGTTCGTAGTTCGCCGGCTGCGCAAAGGCACTTTGAACTATCGAACCGGCGAGCTTTTTTTTATGACAACGCTCTCAAAGCCTTCCAGCTTTTTTATTGTGAAATTGACATACCCATTCTTCCAGGTAAAGGCAATGGGCTCCCTGCTCACCAAACCGAATACGCGGGATGGTTTAAAACTGCATTTAACTGAAACCGACCTGTTAAATACCGGCAATGGTCTAAAATAGGTGTTACCGCTAAAGCCTGTCAGGTTTACCAGCTGTAGTATAAGGCCATTTTTGCCTGGCCTGCCATAGTTTGCCGGAATATTCAGGCTGTATTCCTGTAAAATGGTTTCTACTCTTTCCGGTAAACTGGTGCGGATGAATGCAGCTGCATCGGGCAATATATAATCAATCAGATCCAGCACTATGTTTTTATGTTCCTTGTAACCCTGCTGGTAATAAAGCCGGCCGATATTGGCGGGTAGTAACACAGCCCTGGCCGCGCCATGGTATTTTATGCCCACGGCGTAATACCCGGTTGCATCGTGCCCCCCGATGATTTCCGGCGGACCGGGCCGGCCCTTGGCCAATATGGGCAGCAATACTGTATCCGCCCCGGGAAAACGGTATAAGCCAAGATTATACTTCCAGGCTACCATGGTTTGCTTTTTAAAATCACGGAACACGCTTTTATTTACCGGGCTGATATAGTTGCCGGCGCCATCGTTGTCTTTGTTAACAATAACAGCTCCAAAGATCTCCTGCAGTTGTTCAGGGTTATCAGACAGGGTTGTATTGGTAGCCAGCAAATGCGTGCCCGTTGTAAGCGCCTGTTTTAGTATGGCCACCGCGGCGGCGCTCAGATACGTTATATCAGGTAATATGATCAACTTGTATTTTTTTATCTCAGCCGCCAGGTTAGCCATTTGTGCATCTTCCAGCACATCAAAGGGCAGGTGCGCTTCTTTCAGCATCAATTGGATGCCGCGGTATTCCTGCATGGGCAGGCCGGCGGGCCAGGCACCGGGTGCTATAACGGCAATTGCCGCCACAGAACGATAGTTGCCAAAATAGGCTTCATTGTCTTTGTGAAAATGATAAATTGTATGGATGATGTCAAAATTCCGCTCGTCTTCATAGCCCCGCATATCGCCCATCATACTAATATCAAGGCCGGATCCGTTGGCAATATTTTCATACAGCCGTATGCCAGCTTCTTCCGGCTCTATGGCATTGTACCGGCTCTGGAAAGATATCTGCTGAATGCTGCTGTTACTGATAATATGGTGCGGAAAAGAATGGCCGGCATTGTTTACATTATCGGAAGCCGTGTAGGGCCAGTATGGAAGCGGGCTGGCCTGCGATTCGTGGCGGATGATATCAACATATTTATCGGAGTAAGTACAAATGGCCACGTCTTTGTTCTTTGCTTTTACCATCTCCTCCAGGCGGCGCAGCCAGTCATCTACCGTTTCTTTTTTAAACTCCAGGTATCGCTGGTAAGTGGTATCGGCCCTGTTTTCTTCCGTTGGCAGGGATAAGCCGCCGCTCCAGGCAGTGAAGGTTTTTTTGTCGTATTCGTTCTGATCAATCCCGTAATATTTTCCTTCGTAGGCATTATTTACCTGGTAGCCCGGCATATTCAGGAATATTCCGTCTATCGGATAATTATCCATTACCTCGGCAATTATCTTAAATGCTTTTTCCTGGACATAGGGCGCATTAACCGTCACCGCGTACATATCGGTATTGATGATCCGCTCTCCTTTTGCCGAAATATAGCACCAATCGGGATGTGCTTTAAAGATTCGCTCCTGCACCCGGCTGAAGTCGAACCGCACTATTACCTTTATCTGGTGCCGGTGGCATTGGGCAATCACCCTGCCAAGCATATCGGGCTTCATACAGGGATTTGTATATTGAAAGTCTAGTTGGGTTGGATAAAATGCCATGATGCCGCCCGCATTGATCAATAAGGTATTGGCTGCATAATGCAGGAGGTCGGCCACCAGCGAGTCGGGGTTCAGTGTAGCTGCTTCATAATCCGGCAGGTTGGTCTGGATAACCCGCAGGTTATTTTTTTTCCACCAGGGAAGGGCTTCTGTTGACTGCGCACGGGACGGAGCAGCAGCAAGCAGCAAGATCCAAATGAAAAAACAGTGAGCAGGCTTCAAAGCTTATTTTTTATTACTGATTCAAAGGGATGCTGGATACCCGGCGGCGGCTGAGCTACTGCCTGCGGAACCAATACCTGGCAGCTTCTCTCAGGCCAGTAAACCGATGTTCTTGTCTATATCCGGGCTTTCCATTGCCCTTACGGGCGACAATAATATTTCCGTCAGCATACCCGGGCTGATGATCCGGTTGGCGATGGCAACAACGGCCATATCCATGGTATTGATATGGGTATCACGCATCGATTCCGGTATAAATGCCAGCGCCAGCGCATTGGCCCAGGAGGTTTTACGGGCTGTGTCGATACTGAAATTTAAGACAATATCCTGGCTGCCATTGGTAACACTCCTGATGGCCCGTAAAGGAAACCATATTTTGCATAGATCGTCTTCCACCGATTGCATTAAAGTACTGATTACATCATTGATCTTGTCAAAGTCAGGCTGTAATGCATAAATTTTATCGCCCGGGGCCACCGTGGCGGCGGCTATGCCCAAATCGAGGTTGATATGGCTGTTGATGCCGGCCAAAAGGTGTTGCAGCACTATCAGCTTTGAATTGCTGCAGGCTTCAAAGGCGGTGTACCAGGCATTGCTGCATCTTTGCTGATGGGTATAAGCGTCCCAGGCCTGCAAATAACGACTGGCAAACACGATGTCGAGCTGCTCCATGCGCGGGCCATCGGCAAAAACATTGTTCTGTATGCCCTGCATAACGGCTACGGTCATTCGCCGGTACAAAGTGGCAAAATACCCCATCGGGCTTTGTTTGTCTTTGCTCCATTGGATAATAGTATCCAGGTTCGTAATCACATCTTGAATGGAATGGGGGCTCATGAGCGGTAAATGGTAAGTTTTATGTTTAAGTGCCCTTTGTCAGTCGTTAGTCAATAGATAGTCTTTGGTCTATAGTCGACAGATGCCAAAAAAATGCTGCCTTATAAAGTTTATCGAAAGACTAAAGGCTGATATTACCCCTTCAACCCCGCAATAAGATTAACGGTGAGTGCCACCACAAATGTATTCAGCGCAAAAGCCAGGAGTCCATGTATTAATACTTTCCGGCGCATTTCCCGCGAGGTAATCACCACATCGGATACCTGGAAGGTCATGCCGATTACAAAAGAAAAATAAGCAAAATCCAGGTAATCGGGCGCTTTCTCCTCGGGAAAATCCAGCCCTTCCGCATGTACTTCGGGCTTGTCTTCATCATCGCCGTAATACATATACGCGTAATGAAAACAAAAAGTAGTATGCACCATAATCCATGACAGCAGCATCCCGGCAATGGCTACGGCAATATACAGCCCCCTGTCTGACGAGGTGCTTTTAGACAGCACCAGGAACAGCACCGTTACCATGCTTGCCAGCGATGAAATCAATACAATTAAAAATACGAAAAAGCGGCTGCCATCTTCCTTGCTGGCAATCTTGCGGATCCGCGCCGGCGAGCAGGTAAAAAAAACAATCCAGCCATTCACCAGCACCACAAAGCTGAACACATCCCATAATACCATCAGCATCACCAGCGGATCATAGATTATTTTTCGCAGGGATATATAAGCAATCAAGGCGGCGAGTAGTGCAATCCCCAGGCGATGAAGCGGCCGCAGGCGAAGAAAGATATTCTCGGGGTGCTTATCCCCTGGCAGATCAACCATGTGCTACAATTTTATGCAGGGCAAGATAAAGATTCTGACGCAAACCGGTTGTTATCAGCAGGTTTTAGTAGGGATCGTTTACCAGCGCAGCATCGTTTATCAGGCCGATGGCTTTTGAATGCACAATGGCTTCCCGGCTGCTGTTGAACAGGCAGGTCTGCAGGGCCTGTTCTTTCTCCAGTTGTTGCAGCAATTGCCTGGTAACGGCTTCCTGTGCGGGGTTTGCGTTGCGGATATAAATGGCATAAATTCTGCCCGGGTATTTTTCTGCAATGGCTTTATATATAAATGGATCGCGCTGGGTATTATCGCCCAATAATATAAAGCGCTGGTTAGGGAAGGCCTGCAGGATGCGCACTACCCTTAACAATTTTCCGTCATGGCTGGTTTTGCCGGTTTTCAATAATTCCGTCCAGCGTTTGATATGATTGAGCAGGAACGCTCCTTTTGGCAACTGGTGGTAAGAAAAAAAATCGTCCAGGTAATCATACAAATTCCATTCGCTGCTGGAAACATAAAAAAAAGGATTGGGCGCCTTCTCGGTGGTATTGGAAAGTGCCAGCAATGCATAATGTGCAGCAACATCTTCAAATATGCGCCTGTTGTGCGGATGCCGGGTAAACAAAGTCCGCAAACGCCTGAATATCGTTGCGGAATGGGAGACCATAATGGTATCGTCTATATCTGAGATAAAGCCGTACTGCGTTTTATGGGGTACAAACAATTCTCCCCTGCCGATAATGGCGGCGCCATCGCCTTTATATTGCACTTCTACCGGGTGCCAGCCAGCCGGCACCATGGCCAAAGAATTCCATTCAAATTTGATAAAGCCATCACTTTCCGTTTTGTTCTGCAGTACCTGGTCCTGCCAATGCAGTTCAACAACAGCCTGGGGTATTGGTCTTACAAAAAACAGGCGCAGCAGGTAAATGATATTAGAGGCCAGGTTACGGCTGTATCTTTTTCTGGCAACCGTTTTCCGGTTAAACAGGTGGCCATACAAAAACAGGTCGTGCCGGTAACCATAACCGTGGTATATCTTCACAAATTTCTTGCTGCGGGAATCCTTTGACAATTTTGGTATATTTTTATCTTCATCTGAAAGAACAACTACTGAGCCAGTATGCAACACCCGGCCGCTTCCACATTCCTGTTTATCATTAATCCTGTTTCCGGCAGCCATGGCCTGGACTGGGCAGCGCATATTGATGCTTTTTTTACCGGCCGGCCTTATGCAACCGAAAAGCATTACCTGTTGCCGGGCAGCAGTGTTGCTGCGCTTAAAGATAAAATAAATAGTTCGGCTGCCGACCGTGTCATCGCTGTCGGAGGCGATGGCACGGTAAGCATCGTAGCGGAATGCCTGCTGCAATCCGGTAAGATAATGGGCATTTTACCGGCGGGCTCTGCCAATGGCCTGGCCAAAGAGCTGGGCATACCGGCCGATATACCCGGGGCCTTGCTACAGTTGTTACACGATGATATACAAAAAATCCACCTGGTGAGAATCAATAACCAGCTTTGCGTGCACCTGAGCGATATCGGCTTTAATGCGTCGGTAGTAAAAATCTTTGAGGCCGGTGGCCGGCGCGGTATGATGGGCTATATAAAAGCAGCCTGGAAAGTGTTGTGGAAACATCCGGTGATGCAGGTCACCATGCGAATGGATGATACTTATATCCGGCGCAGCGCAGCTATGATTGTAATTGCTAATGCCACCCGTTATGGTAGCGGCGCGGTTATTAACCCGGCCGGTCGGCTCGACGATAGTGTCTTTGAAGTGGTCATAATAAAAAAAGTTTCCTTTGCTGAAATTTTTAAAATGATGGTCACCCATCAGCCCTATAATAAAGAGAAGACAGAACTGTACCAGGCGCAATCGCTGACGATCCAGTCAAGGAAAAAAGTACATTTCCAAATCGACGGGGAATACCTGGGGAAGGTAACCAGGTTACAGGCTGTTATAATAGAAGAAGCCCTGCACATTATTAAATGAGACGACCCACTACCAACAAAGAAGGCGCCAGTGGCGCCTTCTTTGTTGGTAGAAAAAAATTATTGATCGTTTATTTTACT
>CAXTMV010000111.1:0-16167 GCA_964245425.1 uncultured Flavihumibacter sp.
CCAGTAATAGAACTTTTATATGTCTCATAATAATAAGATGATTTAAAATTTACAATGCCCAGAAAATGGTGGATGTGAACGGACTGATGCCCCTCGGAACATTTTTGGGATTATACTGGCCTTCTGACACCGGGTATAAAATCCTGGTAGGGAGTTTGTCTGCCCGGGTACTCTCGGAAACAGTCGATGCGAATGTAGAAGTTGCTGCGGTACCGGTTATCGTGGGGTAATGCGTTCTGCGGTAATCATTCCAGGCTGCTTCGGAATTCACAAAATTCATGGCCACATATTTCTGCGTGATAATGGCTTCCAGCTTCTGCGCCGCCGTGGAGGCCATCGCATAATTTACCAGGTAAGTATTGGGATTGTCCAGTGCATACTGGTTGGCAGCCGCTACCGGGTCGCCCACCAGGGTTTTATTATCTGGTAGCTGATACAGGTAGTTGAAAGAAGCTGTAATACCCGATTTGAACAGGGTGGCATCATTGCCGGTAATCATTCCTTTCATAGCTGCTTCTGCCTGCAGAAAATAACTTTCTGCTGCCGTTATAACCGGATAGCCTGCTTCAGGTCCTTTTAAAGCACCGGTGGTGCTGCCTGCGCTGGCGCCAACCCGATTGCTGCTGGGGTACCAATAGCTTCCACTGGGGCATTTGGGCACATCCACATTTTCATAACCCAGTTGGTTGGTTCCCACATTCGGGTACAGGTAATACATGGCTTTTCCCCTGCCTGAATCCTGTAGCTTATTGCCGTTGTAAAAAGTAAGAATGAATTTGGTAGGTATCCATGATTTGGTGGCATCGCTGCCGGTATAGCCAAAACCATAACTGTTCCATTTCGGATTCTGCCTGCCATTATCGCGGGTAAAGCCAGGATTGATTAAGGCATCAGTTGTCAAAAAACCATCGGTGGTAAACGTTGTATTGGTAAAAGTTACTTTACCGGTTCCAAACAATACAATCCTTAATTTAATGGTGTTGGCCAGCTGCTTCCATTTAACCATATCTCCTTTAAACAGCACATCCGAAGTACCCAGTAAGGCTACGCCAGGTGTAGCAAGGCCCGTATTAATAGTGGCTATCGCCTTGTCCAGCTGGTCAGCCAGGTCTTTATAAATCACCAGCGGATCGGTGTAAGTAGGCGTTAATACCGTATCCGCTTTTAACGCATCTGTATAAGGCACACTGTTATAAGCGTCTACCATCAGTTCATAGCTTAAAGCTTTCATAATCCTAGCAACTGCATTGGCATAGCTGTAGTGGGGTAATTGTCCATTGGTTGCATTCAGCACGGCCTGGTAATCTTCCAGGTTATCATAGGTGGTGCCCCACAACCCCTGGTAATCGCTGGAGCTGTAGTTATAACTGATGGCTGTTCCAAAGCCGCCATAGCCGCCTGCATTGGCGCCATAGCCCGATTGCTGTTCGCCATAGGTATTAAACTGGTTCAGGTTGGCGGCAGTACCCGTGAGTGCCTGCGGAATAATCAGTTCCGGTGTGGTAGAGGTGGCGCTGTTGGGGTTTGTATTAATATCAAGGTATTTCTTACAGGAACTTGCCAGCAGCGTAGCGCCCGCTATAATAATCAGACTAAGTCGTTTCATGTTACGTTAATTTTTTTTTCAATAAATCGCTGTCTCGTTTAACATTAAAACCGGAAAGTGATGGTACCTCCATAATAACGTGATGGGGGTGTCTGGCCAAGGCCTGTAAGACCAATACCATTGCTGTCTGCACCGGCATCGCTGTACTCAGGATCGGTATAGATATTGTCTTTTGGCAACCAGATAAACAGGTTGCGGCCCTGGGCACTGATGGTGATGCCTTTGATGGCTTTTGTTTTAGCCAGCAAAGAAGCAGGTACATCGTATGAAATGGCTATTTCTCTTAATTTCCAGAATGCGCCGTTCGTTACATAGTTAGAAGTAACGCCCCTGTTAACATCGTCTGTCCAGAAACCATTGTTTCCGTTTCCGTTGGCAATGGCCACATTGGTATTCTTGATATAGGCGCCCGCCTTATTAGGATCGGCAATCACAGAATTGGGGAATACAAAGCTCTGGCGGTTGTATACAGCTGTTCTGTACCCGGTACCAGACCAGTCTAGTTCTGTACCCATGCCATTGAATGTCTGGTAACCGCCACGGTAATCAAACAAAACAGAGAAATGGAAGTTTTTATAAGAAACCTGTCCGTCTAAACCAAGTTTGTGTTTGGCAACAGAATTGCCCAGAATAGAAACTGTATCAGCCTTGGTGGGCAAACCCGTAACACTGTTTACGATAACATGTCCCTGTGGATCTCTTTTGTAATCATATCCCATAATAACAGGGAAGGCCTGGCCGGCCACCGCTGCAGACAAGGCAGAGCCATTGGTGGCCAATGAAAGCTGCGGAATGCCTTCGCGAATAAAATTAACTTTATTGTCGAGATAGGTATAGTTGCCACCCACGGTCACGCTCCAGTCTTTGGTACGGATGGGCGTAAAGTGCATCGCTACTTCAAGACCCTTGCTCGATGTCTGGCCTGCATTGGTTAACAGGCTGCCGAAACCGGTAGTTGCAGAAATGCTGGTAGGCACGGTCTGGTTATCTGTCTTGGTACTGAAATAAGTTATGTTGGAAGTGAAGCGGTCCCTGAACAGGTTCAAATCAAAACCAAATTCATAGCCCTTGGTAATTTCAGGTTTCAGGCCTGTTTGCACCAACCCGTTTCCAACCGTATAACCTGCCAGGCTTCCATAAGGAAACCCATAGGCATTTGCGCCAAATATGGGTAATAAAGAGTAAGCGCCAAAATTATCGGCATTACCCAGGTTCACCTGTCCAACTTTTGATACGCCACCCCTTAATTTCAGGTAGCTGACGGTTCTGCTCGATTTAAGCGCACCAATTGCTTCGCTGGCGATGAAAGATAAATCGGCTGAAGGATAGAAGAAAGAACGGTTATTGGGGTCAAGAATAGAAACCCAGTCGTTGCGGCCCGTTCCGTGTAAAAACAAAACGCCCTTGTAACCAATGCGCAGATCGCCATATGCACCAATCTGGCGGGCTTTGAAATTTGATTCACTTACACCCGGCGTACCTACGCCATTAGAAGCATTGTATAAGCCAGGTACCACCAGGCCATTTGCCGTTGTATTCAGGTATTTTGCCTGATCCTGGCGCCACTGGCCACCAGCAATTAATTTAAAATCGAAATCACCCACTTTTTTATTGTATTGTGCAAACAGGTCAGACAACAAGTTGGTTACGTAGTTGCTGGCATCATATACCGAAGCAGAAATATCCGCTTTTGAGCTTTGGTCGGTATTCTTTGCAAAATCAGTGTATTTAAACTGGCCCACGGTATTCTTCTGTGAATAATTGCGGGTCGTCATGCCCTGGCGGGCGGTCAGGTCCAGTCCATTGATGGGGCTCCATTTTACTTCCACATTGGCGATCAGGTAATCATTCCTTTGCAGCGAGCGGTAATTGTCTGCTGTAAAATAAGGATTCTGGTACCAGGGATTATAGTAGCCGTTCGGATTCGCAAATTTATCTGTTCTCCAGTTTTTGTACCTGGTAATGTCTACGTTAGAAGGCATGTTCAGCATATTGGCATACATGCTGGCGGTCTGCGTAGTAATATCGTATCGGTTCTGGGTGTAATCAGTATTATAACCAACCATGATTTTATTGCCGATTTTACGGGTACCGTTTACGCTAAGGGTAGCACGGTTATACTTGTCGCCGGGGGTTGTACCTGTTACATTCGCATATTGTCCGGAGATGTAAAAAGTAGAATTTTCGTCGCCGCTGGTGAGCGCAAAATTGGTCTGGTTGTTAACACCATGCTGCCAGAATTTCTGGTGCCCGGGGTTGTAGGAATAATAAGCAGAATCCTGTGAACCATCTTCCAGGGCTGGTCCCAGGGGGCGTTTTACGCCATCGAAGGCAGGTCCGTAAGACTGGTTCTCCAGGTAATTGAAAGTAGGCGTACCATCTGCCAGCAAGCCGTAAGCTGAACCACCTGACCCGAATTTCTTTTGTATTTTAGGGTAGAAGGCTACCTGCTCGATGGTAGTCGTATTGGAAAGGGTTACAGAAGTAATGCCTCTTTTACCTTTTTTGGTGGTAACAATCAGGGCTCCGTTAGAAGCCTGGGAACCGTACAGGGCAACAGCGCCGGCGCCATTCATGACAACCACATCTTCCACATCTTCGGGGTTCAGGTTGCCCAGTACAGAACTGGGAACGATCACATTGTTTAAAACGATCAGTGCCTGGTTATTACCGGTTAAAGAACGCTGGCCTCTTAAGATCAGGCGGTAACTGGGGTTGATGCCGCCGCCTACATTGCTGATCTGCAGGCCTGCTACTTTACCCTGCAGACCGCTCGCAATATTAATTGATTTACCAGCTGTTAATTGCTCGGCTTTGATAACGGTATTGGCCGTGCCTATTTCTTTACGTTTTGTTTTGATACCGCCGGCGGTAACAATTACTTCTTCAATCAGCCTCGAAGAACCGGATAACTGAACGGCGATTGTTTTAAGCCCGGTAGCAGAAATTTCTTTTGCGGTAAAACCGGTAGCGGAAACCACCAGGGTTGCATTGGCATTTTTCAAATTCAGGTTAAAAGCTCCGTTGGCATCTGCAACGATGGCCGATTTACTGCCTTTGATAACAATGGTGGCGAAAGGTATCGGATCCCCTTTGTCATCCGTTATCCTTCCGGCAACGGTTTTTTGCTGAGCAATGGCCAGCACACTGCATAGTGACAATGCAGCGCATAGCGATGTAAGTTTTCTCATGTTAGTTGTAAGTTTAATGTATAGAAACGTTGATGCTGAACGAAAAGTAATTCATTCATATAGGAGCGCGTACAAAGTATACGTAAGGCAACGTTGATCGAAAGCGAGCCCGTATTGAACAAGAAGATTTTGCCAGTCAACTTGTTGAACAGCGTCTTTTCGCTTACATACGAATGGTAAAATAGTATTGTATAGGGCCTGTCTGTATTACAGGTTTTGCAGTCGTTTTTATTCTTCTGACAGGATTTGGATTGTTTAGCAGGATGGCAATATAGCGCTTTTTAACAAATCATTAGGTTAACAGGATAAAAAAAAGTCGTTTTTTTTCACATTTGGCATTTTTTAATTTGTGCAGTTGCGCGTTTTTGCGTAACACTTTTTTCAGGTTGCATCTACTGCACGCCGCCGGGTTATAAAAATCGTCTGCCTGTTTTATGCATATTTATCGGCTAACTGTCTTGCAGCGCTGGCGCCGCAAGGCCATTTTACCATAAGCCTCTTTACTTTGTTTTAGTATCTTGTTGTTCAAAATAAATAACTGCTATGCGATATTGTGTACTGCTGCTGATACTCATCAGCTCTCTCGCCCATGCCCAGCCGAAACTCCCTTCTATAGAAGAGAAAACAACCGGCCTTAAAAAATACGAAGGGTTTCTTAATTTTTACTGGGATGAGAATGCCGGTAAAATATGGATGGAAATAAACCGGCTCGACAGCGAGTTGCTTTACCAGACATCGCTGCCGGCCGCCCTGGGCTCAAACGATGTGGGTCTCGACAGGGGCCTGCTGGGCAACACAGCGGTTGTAAAATTTGTAAAAGTGGGCAGGAAGATACTGCTGTTGCAAATCAATTACGATTACCGCGCAAATACCAGCGATGCAGCCGAACGCCGTGCGGTAGAGCAATCCTTTGCCCAGTCAACTTTATGGGGTTTTGCCGCAGAGGCAGAAAGCAACGGTAAGGTTTTGGTAGACGCCACGGATTTTTTGCTGCGCGATGCCATGAAAGTATCCAATCGGCTAAAAGCCAGTCAGCAGGGCAGTTACGCGCTCGAAAAAAGCCGCTGCGCCATATACCTGCCGCGATCAAAGAATTTTCCGCAGAATACGGAACTGGAAGCCACCATTACTTTTATAAACAATGATGGCATCACCGGTGCCTTTGTACAATCCGTTACGCCCACCACCGAAGCGATTACACTCAGGATGCACCATTCTTTTGTGCAACTGCCCGATAATAATTACCAGCCACGCAGTTTTGATGCCCGGTCGAGTTTTATACAGGTTAGTTTTTTCGACTACAGCACACCGGTAACCGAACCGATCGATAAATATTTTATCATCCGGCACCGGCTGCAAAAGCTGCATCCCGGCGCCGCCATCAGTGAGCCTGTTAAGCCGATTATCTATTATCTGGACAATGGTACACCGGAACCCATCCGCAGTGCCCTGCTGGAAGGCGCTTCCTGGTGGAACCAGGCATTTGAAGCCGCCGGGTATAAAAATGCTTTCCAGGTTAGGGTATTGCCAGACAGCGCAGACCCTATGGATATCCGTTATAACCTCATTAACTGGGTGCATCGCTCTACCCGCGGCTGGAGTTACGGGGCCGCCGTAGTTGACCCGAGAACAGGCGAGATCATCAAAGGCCAGGTATCGCTGGGTTCGCTGCGGGTTCGACAGGATTACCTGATTGCCCAGGGCTTACTGGCGCCATTTGAAAATGGCATGCCGGCAGACAACAAGATGCTGAAGATGTCGCTGGAAAGATTAAAACAACTGGCCGCGCATGAAGTAGGCCATACCCTTGGCCTGATGCACAATTATGCCTCCAGCGTAAATAACCGCGCCAGCGTAATGGACTACCCTCCACCGTTAGTAAGGGTGAATGACAAAGGCGACATTGATCTGAAAGAAGCCTATGCCACCGGTATCGGCGAATGGGACAAGGTCTCCATTACCTGGGGATACGGCGATTATTCAAAAGACAAAAATGAAGCCGCCGCACTTAATAAGGTACTGGCAGACGCCACCCTGAAAAAAGGGTTGCAATTTATCAGCGACCGCGATGCCAGGCCGGCCGGTGGTTTGCACCCGCAGGCGCACTTGTGGGACAATGGAACCGATGCAGTAGCTGAATTAAAAGAGGTCATGAAAGTACGGGCCGTTGCGTTGAGTCATTTCGGCGAAAAGAATATCCGGCCCGGCACCCCCATGGCCATGCTGGAAGATGTATTGGTGCCGGCCTATTTATTTCACCGTTACCAGCTGGAAGCCGTTACGAAAATGGTAGGGGGCATGTATTATACCTATGCATTGCGCGGAGATGGACAGACCGTAACCAGGCCATTGCCCAGGGAAGAACAGTTAAAAGCGCTGCAGGCCGTAATAGGTTGTATCGATCCTTCCCTGCTGGTATTGCCGGAGTCCATCACCAAACTGATACCTCCCAGGCCCGCCGGATATAATTTTACCAGGGAGCTCTTTAAAAAGCGGACCGGCCTCGCTTTCGATGCGCTGGCACCTGCCGAAACGGCCGCCGACTTTCCTTTTTCGTTTTTATTCAACAGCGAAAGGCTGAGCCGTATGGTACAGTATGAGACTGGAGGTGGACTGGGCGTAAATGAAATGCTGCACCTGCTGGTAGAAAATACCTGGAAAGCGCCGCGCAGAACGGGTATGGAAGGCCTGGTGCAATTGCAGACCGAGCAGTTGCTGCTGACCTACCTGCTGTCGCTGTCGGTAGATGAAGCGGGTAACTTTGCAGCAAGAGCAGCCGGCCAGAAAGCGCTGGCCGATTTGAAAGCATTTGTAGAAGAGCAGAAAAAAACAGCTAAAGACGATGTGTATGCCGGTCATCTTACCCTGGCCCTGGAAAGAATGAAAGCGCCCGATAAAGCCAAACCTACGGTACAGCACAAAGAAATGCCGCCCGGCGCGCCTATTGGCTGCGATATAGAGGATGAGCATTGATATAACGCTTAGCTATATTCGAAGAGTTTTTTGCAGAAAAATAGTACCCCAATTGCTCTTAAGGATCGCTATAGGCACAGATTCCGCCGTTGTTGCTGAAAACATTAACAACGGCGGAACAATCCTGGCGGAAGGGAATTTTAATAGCCCGGGGTAAATAACAAAATCACCACAACCCTGCAGGGGTAAAAGGCAGGCTGGGTCAGTCGATCAAAAACAATACGCCTGACTGTCTATTCTTGCCATACAATTTTACGGCGATTGGGTAGCCGAGGAGGCGAGCCTTGCTGCATGTTTGACATAAGAAAAATAAGGAAAGATCTTTTTCTTGAACGAGAAAATAATGGAGGCGTGCCTCAGTAAATACCAAAAAACGGCCGCCGATCTTTTCCGGTGCGCCAGTACAGAAAATTTTTGTAACAGGGTTTTCCCAAATTGCCGATCGCGATCGGTAAGATGCGGCACTGTCAGCAAAATGGGCAAACGTTGCAACACAGATTGGTAAAAGAGGGCCTTGTGCTGCAGCGTGGTAGCGTTGGCGATATGCCTGCGGTGATACACCAGTATCTCATCAACACCGGTGATGGTACCTTTGCAGCAGGCGGCCACTGCCAGCCACCAGTCGTAGTAAATAGTATCCGGGAAAGGTAAAGCTGCCAATAACAATGATTTTCTGATTACCATATTATGCCCGGAGATCTGGTTGAAGAGAAATAATTTTCGGACATCGTTCCCTTGCAGGATGCGCTTGGCGCCCACACTCCTGGTATGGGCTGGCCGGCCGGTCTCAAATACGGCTGAATGGCCATGCGCCAGCATGGCCCCTTTATCTGCAGATAGTTTTTTTACCAATAACTCAATCTTGCCCGGCTCCCAGATATCATCCTGGTCGGCAATGGCAATAAATTCACCGCCGGCCAGGCCCAGGGCCTTTTCAAAATTCTTATTATAGCCCAGCCTTGGCTTGTTTTCAACAATGTTAAACGCCGGCCAGCGGTACAGGTTGCGCCGGAGCACCTCCATGGTCTCATCGGTGGAGGCATCGTCTACCACCAATAGCTCCATGTTTGTAAAGGTTTGTGCAAAAATACTGTCCAGCTGTTCCTGCAAAAAGGGGCCGCCATTGCAGGTGCACATTACAACAGTTACCAATGCTGCCGGTTCAATAATGGGATCCTTTTTCACAGTGGCTAAAGTAGTATTTTATTTGTGGTTGACCCTACATCAAACCTGGGGTTAGTTCTGCAGCCACGCCCACCAGGCATTCAAAATGGATGCTGCATCTTTTTCAATACTAATTTTATAACAAAGGCTGATTATTTTTCTTACTTTGAAACCCGGTTGAATACAATTCATTTTACGCTGCATTGATTATGGAAATACCGCTTGTATCTGTAGTGCTGGCCACTTATAATGGAGAAGCTTTCCTGGCGAAACAACTGGAATCTGTTTTCCTGCAGTCTTATTCGCCTATAGAAGTAATTGCGGTAGACGATGGCAGTACAGATGCCACCATCCAGGTATTAAACGAATACGCGGCCCGGTACCCGACCCTCAAAATATTTACAAACGAATCCAACCTGGGTTTCATAAAGAATTTTGAAAAAGGCTGCCGCCTGGCCAATGGGGCTTTTATTGCCTGCTGCGATCAGGACGATTATTGGCAGCCGGATAAAATAAAAAAAATGGTAGCCGCCATCGGCACCCACCCCATGATTTACTGCGATTCGGATCTCTGCGACCAGGACCTGCAGAAAAAAGGCACCCGGGTGTCGGACCTGGTGGTTTGCCAGTCTTTCAACAGCTGTTTGCAGCAAGCGGTGTTCTGCAGAATATACGGGCATGCTACGCTTATCAGCAAAGCATTACTGGATAAGGCATTGCCTTTTCTTGACATGATACCCCACGACTGGTGGCTGTCTTATACGGCTACATTATGCGGAGAAATACAATACCTGCCCGAGCCATTGGTATTGTACCGGCAGCACAATGCCAACCTCTTTGGCGTGGTGGGCATAAAGCGAAAAAAAAAGCAGGCAAAACGAGAGAAGAAAACAATCGAACTAACGGATATACGTAACCGAATGCAGGCTTTTTGCGCGGCCTGCCCCCCGGAAAAAATAACCGAGAAAAAGGTTTTGTCGCAACTGTTGGCCAGTTATCAAAATTTCTCGCTGTGGAATAATGTCAGGCGCATGCGCCTCTTCTTTCGTTACAGGGGCTTATTGTTAGCCGTAAAAAAGCGTTCCCCCCTGCGTAAAATTCTTTTTTGCTTTAAGATGTTTGTTAGCATCAAGTAAATTTTTGCGAATGGTTTTGTTCCAGCAGCTGCTGTACAAACCGGTAAAGATTGAAATCGGGGGCTGCCTGTTTTTTGTGGATCTGCACGGCGAGATATTCTTTGCTGATGCCCTCCATCTTTTTGAATTGTATAAGCTGGTAGGCTTTTTCTGCCAGCAGCCAATTTTTTTTAGGGTTGAAAACAGCCGCTTGCTGCTGCAGTTGAATTTTCTCCAGTAGTTCGGCAATGCCTTCCTGGGCAGCTGCAATGGTTTGTACAATGGCTGGTATTTTGCCCGGTTCCCTGAATGCCGGCGCCAGCATCTGGCGTAGGTTGTTCACAAAGCGTGCGGCATCGGGCCGGTCTGCCTTGTTTACCACAAATACATCGGCAATTTCCATCAATCCTGCTTTCATGTTTTGTATCTCGTCGCCGGCTTCGGGCACCAGCACCACCACCGTTGTATCAGACAGTCCGGCAATTTCCACTTCGCTCTGGCCCACCCCAACCGTTTCTATAATAATATGATCAAAAGGAGCTGCTTTCATAAGATCCGTAATCTCAATTATTTTGGGGCTCAGTCCACCGAGGCTGCCCCTGTTGGCGAGTGAACGGATAAAGACATCCGGGTGGGTATACCATTGGTTCATCCTTATGCGGTCGCCCAGCAAAGCGCCATGGTTAAAGGGCGAAGAAGGATCGATACATAACACCCCTACTTTTTTTTGCTGTTTCAGCAACTGGGCGATCAGTGCATCTGCGAGTGTACTTTTACCGGCGCCTGGCGGCCCGGTAATGCCCGTTATTTTTGTTTGGGAGGATGGCAATTGTTGTAGTATTTCTTCATAGCCGGCTTTGCCATTTTCTACCAGCGAAATGGTTCTGGCCAGTGTTTTTATGTTACCGGCTATAATTTCCTGTATGATCAAGGGGCCGTTCATCCGGTTGATTTTTCCTGTTTATCCAGTTTGTTTTTTATTTCCAGGGGTAATACGGCGCGGATGCAGTGACATTGACTGCTATTCTTTTTACAATCAGCGCAATTGTCTGTGCCCGACACAAAAACAGCTGCTTTTGGTCCCAGTGGCGCCCACCTGCCGGGATGTATGGGCCGAATGGGCGGAAAGATACCCATGGCCGCTTTGCCCAGTGCAGCTGCAATATGAAGTGGCCCGGTGCCACTGGCCACCAGTCCGTCGGCACCGGCAATAAAGGCGATAAAGGTATCCAGGTTCATGGCGCCGGTAATATCGGTTACCCTGTTGCCTGCTTCTTTAAAAAGTGGTTGCAGCAAGGGCCTTTCTTTTTCTGTTCCGGAAATAAAAATATGGTAACGATCCTTATCCAACATTCGGATCAGTTCAACAAAATTATCCAGGCCCCATTCCCTGCCATTGCCCTGGCTTTTCGGGTGCAGTACCAGGTTAAATTTAGCCGGGTGCAGGAGCTGGGCGAACTGTCCTGGCAAAGGCTGCAGCCTGCTAAGCCCAAATAAATGGCCAATTTGCTGTAAGGAAAGATTTTCTTTATATCCAAATGGTTCCAGCAGCTTCAGGTTCAGTTGTGCTTCGTGCAGATTAGAATGGCGGCGGCTCAGCTTTACCAGTTTGTTACAGGTTAACCAATGGTAGATGCGATTGGTGGTGCCAATGCGCAATGGTATGCCCAGCCGGCGTGCACGGTTTGCAATGGCAGGGTCCGGAAATACATGAAGAATGGCATCGGGTGCTGCACCGCAGATAGTAACGGGTTGGGCGAGAAAATCTTCCCGGTCAATGAAGGCATCGATGTACCTGCAGGCGCTGATAACCGGTTTTGTGTAGGCTTTGCCGATAAAGCCGATATTGGCAGCCGGAAAGAATTTTTTTAATACGGCCGCCATGGGCAGTGTAAGAACAACATCGCCAATGCTGTCTGTGCGGCTGATAATAATATTTTGCGGCGTATGGTTCAAATGATTAAACAATTCTGTAATTCCTGAAATCAAACAGCCGTTTGCCCGTTTTTCTTTCTATCCAGTGCAAAACCCGGTCCTTGGCCGAAAAATATTTTTTCTGCGTATCCAGTTCGATCTGCCAGTGCTGTTTTGTTATTCTATCCTGCATAACCAATGGATGGGTGCCGGTAAACTTTTGCAATGAATCGTATTGATTGCTGAAATCAAAAAAATCGCCGGGCTGCAATTTGCTCCAGTCTTCCTTGTTCTCTACCCATAATTCAATTACATTTTTCTGTTTTTCCATCATTTGTTGGGGGCTTTTCACCCATCCATAATGATAGATATACGCATCGATTGGCTTTACCGGTAATTTTTTTCCGTTTCGGCGAAAGCCCTGCGCATCGCGGTAAGCGGTAATGCTTTTATCGTTCCGGATAATGCGCACTTCACGGTTATACCATCTGCGGCTATCCCCAAAATAATCATAGGTGCCGTAAAAATGCAGGTATTTAAATAATAAGCCGTCAATATTTTTATCGTCTTTATAGCGGTTGGCCGCTTCCTTTATGGCAGCATGGTATTTTTCATGCACCACCTCATCGCCCTGTATATAAAAAAGCCAGTCTGCATCTGCACCAATGGCCTGCATGGCTTTATTGGTTTCGATGGCCAGTACTTCGCCTCCTTTGTGCAGGTGGGTATCCCATACGGAGTGCACAATCCTGATCTTATCGGATGCGATGGATTTGATCAGGTCTTCCGTATTGTCTTCACTTTTACCGATGCTGATGATCATTTCATCTACCACCGGTAATATGGAGCGCACGGCCTCTACAACGGGATAATCGTTGAGCACAGCGTTTTTGATGATGGTAAAACCCGTTATTTTCATCTGGTTGTCTTTTAAACCTGCCCGCAGTCTTTTATACCGGCCGTACAAAGAAGAACACAAGATAAAGTTTAAAACTAAAATGGGCCTGCTTTGTATAACCAGTATATGATAATTGTATAGGAACCGTTAATAATGATGTTGCCATATTATCGTTGCCGTGCTTTGCCGGTAAATTAGTTACTTTGCAGTTTTTTATGAATCATCTGTAATGCAATGAAGCGTTTTTCCACGATACTTTTTTACCTGCGCGACCAGAAAAGGGACATCGTCCTTTATTTTATATTCAATTTATTATCGATCCTTTTTTCGCTCATCTCTTTTGCCAGCGTGGCCCCTTTTCTTGATTTGTTGTTCGGCAGGCAAAAACCAATCACCGTAAAACCGGTTTTTCATTTGTCTGTCAATTCACTGCTGGAATCTTTTAAATACCATATCAGCAACCTGATACGCGATCATGGTGAAGGATATGCACTGGCCGCCATTTGTATACTGATCATTATTTCCGTCTTGTTCCGGAACCTGTTTTATTACCTGAGCATGCGGCTGGTATCGCCCATCAGGAACCATGTCATGAGCAGCCTGCGCGCAGACATGTATGCGAAGTTGCTGGTGCTGCCCATTGGTTATTTTACAGAACAACGCAAGGGCGATATCATCAGCCGGATGAGCAATGATGCCAATGAAGTAGAATGGAGCATCATGGGTACACTGGAAGGATTGATCAGAGAACCGATGACCATCTTAATTATACTGACCAGCCTTGTCTTATTAAGTCCCCGGCTGTCGCTGTTTTTAATGATCCTGTTGCCCCTGACCGGTTTTATCATCGGGCGTGTAAGCCGAAGCCTGAAAACCCAGTCCAACGTGGCGCAGGAACATATGGGGTTGCTGATGTCTATGCTGGATGAAACATTGTCGGGCCTGCGGGTAATAAAGGCATTCAATGCAGAGAAATTGCTGGGCACCCGCTTTTTTAAGACCAATGAAGATTATAACGACATCCGCAATAAAATGAATTTCAGGAGAGACCTGGCTTCTCCGCTTTCTGAATTCCTGGGTATCATGACGGCCTGCGCCGTGCTTTGGTTTGGCGGGCAGCTGGTACTCGATCATAAAGTGCAGCCCGATGTGCTGATTACCTATATTATTTTGTTTACACAGATCATTAACCCGGCAAAAGCTTTGTCGACCGCCTTTTACAATGCCCAACGGGGCAGTGCAGCCATTAAACGCATGGAGGTGATACTGCAAACCCCGGTAGTGATAACTGATAAGCCCGGGGCACAGGAACTGGTTGCTTTTGCCGGCAGTATAGAATTCAGGCATGTATCTTTTTCATATGAAGACGTAACCATCTTAAAAGATATCAACCTCACCATTGAAAAAGGAAAGACAGTGGCATTGGTGGGTTCTTCCGGTTCGGGTAAGTCTACGCTGGCCGATCTGATTCCGCGGTTTCATGATGTAAGCAGTGGTGAATTGCTGATTGATGGCATCAACATAAAAGACTATACCCTGCATTCTTTGCGCAACCAGATGGGCATTGTTACGCAGGAACCGATATTATTTAATGATACCATTGCAGGTAATATTATGCTGGGAAAGCAGGATGCAGACAATAATTCCGTTGAGCAGGCGGCCAAAGTGGCCAATGCCTACCAGTTTATTTCCAATAAGGAAGAAGGGTTTGCCACCAATATCGGCGACAGGGGCAGTAAGCTCAGCGGCGGCGAAAGGCAGCGCCTCACTATTGCGAGGGCCGTACTGAAGAACCCGCCGATACTCATATTTGATGAAGCCACTTCTTCACTTGATACGGAAAGCGAAAGACTGGTGCAGGATGCGATTAATCACGTGATGCAAAACCGGACCTCGCTGGTAATTGCGCACCGGTTATCTACCGTACGCCATGCAGACGAGATCATTGTATTGCAAAGTGGCGAGATTGCAGAACGCGGCACGCATGAAGCGTTGCTGCTGAAATCGGGGATTTATAAACGGCTGATAGAAATGCAGGAGGTTAAGTAATTTGTTGCGTGGCTTCCGGTTTCTTGTTCGATGTTCAAAGTTCTTTTGCCTGGCGGTTAATAGTTAACAGCTAATAGCGGCACTTATACAATCTTTTATTAATTTTCAGGTTTGGCCATGATCAATTTTATTCCCATATTTCCCCTTGGCATTGTGGTATACCCCGGTGAAAACCTGAACCTGCATATTTTTGAACCGCGTTACAAGCAGCTGGTAACAGAATGTTTTGCGGAGAAAAAAATGTTTGGCATACCTGTTATCATTAACAACCAGCTAAATGAAATGGGTACCCTGGTACAAATAAACGAGATTACCAGTACGTATGAAAACGGCGAAATGGATATAAAAACAACCGGGGTAAAAGTCTTCCGGGTGCTGGAAACCATTAAGCAGGTGCCGGATAAATTATACAGCGGGGCCATTGTAAAATATCCTGAGAACATAGAAGATGAAGGAAAAAAGGATTTGATGAATAAGCTGGTGAAGGCAGTACGCGAATTGCACGACAAGCTTAAGGTGGAAAAAAAATTTTCCAAGCCCGATGCCGATTTAAAGAGTTATGACATTGCCCATCATGCGGGTCTGTCGCTGGGTGGCGAATATGAATTGCTGGAATTACTGCAGGAAATACAAAGGCAGGAATACCTGAAACGGCACCTGGCAAAAGTGCTGCCGGTAATGGCTGAAATGGATCAGCTGAAGGAAAAAATAAAGTTGAATGGTCATTTTAAAAACCTTTCTTCGATGGATTTCGATATTGGGGATAAAACGTAGACGATAAGGATGGGAGGGATGCGGAATGACGCTTTGGTTAATGACATCCCTGTAATCAATTAATCCTTATCCCCTGCAAAAAAGTGGTATAGCGCTGCAACAGACAATCATTCTAATCCTGTTAATCCATCCAAATCTATGTCTCTTACTATTTGCCTTGATTTCGGCAACACCCGTTTAAAATACGCGATCTTTGATGGCCGCGATCAGACAAGCTCCGGCGTATTGGAAGGCGAACCGGTTATGGCCCTGGAAAAGATCGTAAACGAATACCGGCCATCGAAGTCAATTTTATCTTCGGTCATCAGCCACGATGCAGGCATAGAAGAACTGTTGCAACAACGCACACAGTTTCATAAACTGTCGCACCTTACCAAACTTCCTTTTTCCACACCTGTGGGCAAGCCTGAAACCATTGGTGCAGACCGCCTGGCGCTTTGCGCGGCGGCAGTAGGTTTCTTTCCGGAAAAGAATAACCTGGTG
>CAXTMV010000112.1:0-14927 GCA_964245425.1 uncultured Flavihumibacter sp.
AAGCTTTGTCTTATCTTGATAAACACTTTAATTACTTTAAAAATGACGCAAAAGTCTTAATGGACGCTACCGACCTGTTATATAACAGACAGCACCTGGAAGAATCACTCAAATACTTCAACCAGGTTAAAATATTATTGCCAAAAAATTCTTCGCTAGCCATATGGCTGGCTGACCGCGGTAAAAAAGATGAAGCGATTGCTATGATGAATGAACTGTTGAAAAAAAATCCAAATGACCAAAAAATTATTGCCGATAATATACGCCTGCTCCTAATAATTGGAGATGACGAAATGGCCATTAAATATTTCAAGTTATTGAAACAACAATCACCGGCTTCGCCGGAAACTTTTCAGCTGGCGGGTTTCTTGGCAAACAAGCGATTACTGTCCGATACGGCCGTCCTTGATTACGAAATGGCCTATGAATTAGATCCAAAAGACTTACTTTTTAATCAATCCCTGATCGATTTTTACATAGAACAAAAAAATTGGCCAAAAGCCATAAGTCATTTCAGATCTGCACTTAATTTTTATCCCAATGAACCCTTTTTACTCGAAGGCCTGGGAAGGATATTGATTGCATGTCCCGATGTTACCAGCAGAAATCTGCAGGAAGGCATAATGTATTGCCAAAGGGCATTTTTTAATTATAAAAGTGTATACGAAACAAAGTTGTCCGCAGGTAAAAATTTAGCTACCGCTTACCTTTACCTTGGAGATAAAAAAAATTGTGTCAAGTATATTAATAGAACGATCAGCGTGGCAAAGGACGCTAACAAATCAAAAGAATATATCGATTATTTTTCGGCGCTTACCTCACGAAGGCCATCATGATTATTTTTTCGAAGATAGCGCACCATTGTTTATCCATAAAGTCACTCTCCCCATTCGGTTATACGGTGGATATACGTGCATGCCACCTGTGACAAAATCTATAAGACCATCTCCGTTAAAATCGCCTGTATCAAGAGTAATTAAATGCGTGGGCGAACTGGCAATGTCATGTTTTGTGAAATGCATACCACCTGTATTTTCCAGCCAGATAAAACTTCGCGCTCCCGGGTTGTCCCATACATTAAAAGCACTGACAACGAAAAGGTCATCGTCACCATCTTTGTCAATATCCACCGGGCGGATGTTATAAGCGCCTGTAAAATGGCATATACGGTGATATTCAAAATTTAAATTGCCTTTGTTTTCCAGCCATTGTACACCATGCCAGGGCCTATCAGCAGGCGATGTATAATTAAAAGAATCTCCATTGGTATAAAGAATATCATCGTCCCCATCATTATCAATATCAGCCAAAAATATTCCACTGGACCCGAAATCTTCATTAGTTGATCCCCATAATAGTTTCGGCTTAAAATGGCCCTTCCCATCATTTATAAAACAATAAATTTCTTCCCATTCC
Source organism: uncultured Flavihumibacter sp. (assembly GCA_964245425.1). Lineage (GTDB taxonomy): Bacteria > Bacteroidota > Bacteroidia > Chitinophagales > Chitinophagaceae > JACMLD01. Next base: position 1,417 of record CAXTMV010000112.1, read on the forward strand.
TGACTCACTACAGATACAATATCCAAATCACCATCCTTATCTATATCAGACAGCACAACATTGATCGGCCCGGAAAGATTTTGAAGACCATGACTCTGAAATTTCCAATTACCCTTATTTTCAATCCAGCGGGTTTCGCCATCATTATAGCCAAACTGCGCAACTCCGAGATCCATATCGCCATCTCCGTCAAGGTCACCAGCCCGTACATCAGCTACCCGCGCTATTTTTTCTGCAATAACATGCGCCTTAAAATGACATTTGCCTGTATTTTCCAGCACCACAACCGAACCTATTTTTTCATTGCTCGGGTATAACACACCCAGTACCGCTATCATCAAGTCTTTGTCACCATCTCCGTCAAAATCAATTACCTGCACATGGGCTGGTGCTTTCAATTCGCTGCTTATAATTGATTCTGTATATACATTGACTGGAAACTGCCTTATCCATGAAACAGTATTGGTTTTCATATCGCATACAATAACATCCAGCAATCCGTCATTGTCAAGATCCGTGGCGGCAATATTAGCAATCCGTGGTGTATCGGCAAAACTGTTTCCAATGGGGATCGCACGTAAAAAATCTATTTTCTTTCCAATTGCAGCAGAATTGGAAGATAATGAGTCCGTAGCAGTAATCTCGTTGCTTTTATCGTGTTCAATAACAATGGAATTATTTTTATCTGACTGATATTTCAACAACAGAAATACAACGAACCCTAATAACAACAAACCAACAACAATAATTAAATTTCGATTGGCCTTTTTTATTTTCTCAGGTTCAATACTCATTATTGTATTTTTGTTAATTACATATTCGGATAAACTTTTCACGGTCACCAATAGCATTTGCTTTCTTAACAATTCAAAAGGTCAAAAAAAATTCAGGTAGCACTAGCAAACAACTAATCATTTTCATATTATCAGCTTTGAACGTAGCAGTCGCATCATATATACATTTACCGCCCACTGATCATAAATAGGTGTATTGGTATATGGCAGATGCTGCAAATAAGGAAAAGGTCCAAACTCAGTAGTGATAGTTGTGGGTTTACCTTCCATCGTATTTTTATAAACCACTTGTTCCCACCATGCGATATGTTGTTCAACCACCAAACGCCACTCGTCGGCGCGGGGATCCATTACTTGGGGGCCTTCTGTAAATCCTACCCTTGAGTGAATATGATGGGTATGATGTATTGCCAGCTCAACAGCTTCTTGTTGATCTTCCAGCAACGTTTCTGCCACACAGCACCAGTGCGATATGTCAAGGCATAACTGAAGCGAAGGAATTTTTTCCAGATAAGTTTTTGTTACATGTGCAGCAAAACTGAATTTCCCTCTGTGTGTTTCATGGATAATCGCAACGCCCGTGGAGGCACTTATTTCAGCCGCTGCCTTAATGAGAACTTCATTTTCCTCCATTGAATAATAGTCCTTTCCTGTTTGGGAATTGATAAACAAAGGATTTACTGAAGCCAGATTTTCCAGATGCCTTTGATAGTTTATCAAATGCAAATCAAAATTAAAGTCCACAGTTTCCCAATGCTGGGCTATCAATTTTAAACCATACTTTTCTATGGCAGATATTATTTTTGTTCGTTGTTTTACGTCGAAGGGAAGGCTCATCTCCACCCCATCATATCCCGCATCCTTAACATTGATTAAAAATTGATCGAAAGGAATTTCTTCACTTCCCCAGCGCGGACAAAAAAAATGCAATGCTGTATCCATTCTTAATATTGGAAATTAAATTATTTCTTCGCAGTGAGTTGCAATTCTATTTCTTCCAATGACTTTCCTTTTGTCTCGGGTATTCTAATCTTAATAAAGACAAAATAAAGCAAACATATACATGCATGAATGGCAAACGTAATGTGCAACCCAAAATATGCTTTTAGAATGGGAAATGATGCGGTTGTAATAAAGTTAGCAATCCACAAAACAAGTGTAGCTAAGCCCATGGCACTGCTCCTAACCCGATTAGGAAATATCTCTGAAAGCATTACCCATGTAACCGGCCCCAAAGTTGCTGCATATATTGCGATAAATCCTAATACAAAAATAAGGCTATAATAGCCAGGTGCCCCGGCATAAAAACAATATGCCAGCGCCAATGCATCTCCACTTAACAGCAGCGAGCCCCAAAGCAACAGTTTTCGTCTGCCGATTTTGTCAATAAACATAATAGCGATAAAAGTAAAAATAAAATTAATCACCCCGATAATTGCAGATTGAAGAAAAGCGGCATTTTCTGCCATTCCCGCTTGTTTAAATATAACAGCTGAGTAAGAAAGAAGAGAATTCTGACCGTCGGCCTGCGAAAAAAAAGCTACCGCCGCGCCTAGAAAAACAATATGCCGAATATCTTTTTTAAATAAATCACTGATGCTCTCTTTTACCTCGCTTGAAAAACTTTTTTGGATAGCTGAAAATTCTGTTTTACCATACTCACATCCGCCTATTTTATCAAGGATTGCAGTTCCATCGGCTACCCGATTATTTTTAATTAACCAGCGGGGGCTTTCGGGAACAAAAAACAATCCGCCAAAAAACAACAAAGCAGGAATGGTTTGCGAGGAAAACATCCATCGCCAATTATTATCGCCTGTATTTAGCAACAGATAATTAGAAAAATAAGCTAACATCAAGCCAGACACAATTGCCAATTGGTAAAAAGTTACTAGTCTTCCACGTATAGAAGCAGGTGATAACTCTGCGATATACATCGGACAAACCAAGGCAGCTACTCCAACCGCGACTCCACTCAAAAGACGCGCGATAATAAAAAAGGTGAAATTTGTTGCCCATCCTGTCGCAAGGCCAGTAAGTGCGAAAAGAAAAGAACAGATCAACAGTAATTTTTTACGCCCAATGGCATCACTTAGTTTACCTGCTATTAATGCACCAGCCGCGGCACCTGCGTTGATACAACCAACCGCCCAGCCAGTATTGAATGCGTTGAGGTGGTAAACTTTTGTAAAAAAAGGAATGGTTCCGGCTATAATAACCAAGTCAAAACCAAATAGAACACCGCCCAGTGCCACCACAATACAAATTGGATAAATATATCTGGAGCGATACCTTACAGGTTTGTTTACCTGACTGTCTGCGAATGGTACAACCATAGCCATTATCGAGCTTTATTTTAATGTTACGTCCTGTTCTTTGTTTAGAAAATCCGCTCCATCTTTTAAACCTCCCGTTTCCCATTCCAGCAGCGCCTCATCTGGCACACTCTCCAAGGCCATTACGCAGGACGTTGATTTTTCATTATAGGGAATATTGGACTGCCGGTTATAGCAGGAGATTAGCGACCATCGTAAATTTTCCGAAAGATTGGCTGCTGACCGGTGCAATAAATTGGGATGGAAGAATAATGCGTCACCCGGGTTCACTTCCACAAATATTAGCTCCATGGTTTTCAACGCCAGGTCAACGTAACGTTGAGATGCTCCTACCTGTTCTCCGGCAAAACCATGCTCTACCCTACCCATTTTGTGTGAACTCTTAATCACTTGCAGACAACCGTTTGCTTTACTGGCTTCGGTAATAGCAATCATTACTGAGATCATTTGCCCCGGCAACAAGAACTCATTTTTGTACCAATAACCATAGTCCTGGTGCCATTCCCAAGCGCCGCCTACTCTAGGTTCTTTCTGCATTAGCTTACTGTGAAAATGACAAAGCGGCGCATCACCATCCAATAATTGATTTACCGCGTTTATAATCCGGTTACTTCTGGTCAATAAGCCATATGCATCATTGCCAGGTGTAAACCACAAAGCCAATTTTGATTTTTTCCCACTCTTATCATTGACATTATAAGAATGTTTACTCATGGTATCATCTTCAGTGGCAATATGATACAATTTGTCAACTTCTGCCTTACTCAAAAATTCTGGGATAACTAAAAAGCCGTCTTTTTTATATGCAGCAATCTGTTCTCCTGTTAACAGTTGTTTTGACATAGTGTTTAATTTATAGCTTGTGTGGAAGAAATAACCTGAATGTTTGCAGACGGTTATGGCCTGCAATTGTATTTAATCCTGATTTATTAACTGTAAGGAATTTATCCCCCGTCTCAATATGTGTAGTGCTAAAAGCCTTTTCAATCCCGGTGTCGGCTGAAATGGTTACTGCTTTATTAATATCAGCCATATTCCATATCCGCATGATTATACCTTTTTCAATGCCTTCTTCAGCAGGTTTCAACGCCCATACCATTATATCTGGATCAGAAATATTGAACAAACTAAATTGTTTTCCCTCATATTCTTTTCCACCTATTATTTTACCAGCTGCCAAAGGGTTTTGGTGCTGCATAGAAAAACGCATAGCTTCTGACGCAACAAATTGTCCATGATGAGGTTTTAAGGCCATGAAATCTTCAAAATAACTATCTCCATCCTGATTTACCATACCCAACCCATTATCAACTTGGCCGGCTGCCAATACATTGATTTGAGCACTAGTATCGTCCAGTTGACTTACAGTGCTATTTCCTGTTTTCATAAAATAGGCATCGCGGTTCGAAAGTATTACACCGTTGCTTTGATCAGACATATCCGCAAAATGATTTAGCGCAAGCCAGTCTACCCTGTTGGCCGTATCGGCGTAATGCCCGCCTTTTGAATTAATCTTTGCATGGAGGATGGCACCCGCCTCTTCATGCCACGTATCTGGTTTGTCAAGATTAAAGGAAAAAGAATAAGTGACTGGTTTGGCATCCAAATTTTGCAGGATATAGTTTTCTATTTCTATACGATCATTACCGCCAAAAAGCGTAAGTTTTGTGATGTGTTTTATTGGATTATAAGAAAATGCCGTAAGTGTAGCAGATACATTTCCCGAATTTTCTATTTTTATCTTATCACCTTCTTGAGACAGTGCTGATCCCATGTCGTTGCAATAAAGTTTGTTCACTGGTTTAATGCATTCCCTGTTATCATGCTTGTCTATTAAACTACTGATTACACCCTGGGCAGTAAATTTTATTTTATACCATTCGTTTTCCAGAGTACTGTCTGTAACATTAATCTTATTGCTAAGAAAAGGTTTGCCAACGTTATTTTTTATTTCAAAAACTTTATAGCCAAGAGATGGAATATTTTCTGCCATGATACGAAGATATGTCTGACCCTTCTTTACAATGATTTGAAACGGTATTTCCCGCCCATTCGTTTTATCCACAACTGAGATCGATGCGCTTCCCTGGTAAGGATAATCGCTGTAATCCGTTCTCGCCCAACTAAGGGGATTAAAAACATAGAAAGACTCATTATTAGCCCCATTTCTTGAAATTAATTGTCCAAGCCTTTTCAGCGACCTGCTATACAACGTATCTACGTAACTGTTAAATATGGTAGCTGTTTTTCGTTGCCAGTCTGCTCTTTGTTTTCTGGTTATATGCGGACCGTCTGCGGTCCAGTCGTGTTCAAAATACATACCACATGCAAGCCAGGCTTTTTCTTTTGCATCAGTCAAATCAGCTGCAAAATCTTTATCTTTTAAAGCCACCATAGTAAACAAAGCCTCAGCCGTCCTTAATTTTTCAACCGATCGTTTAACAGAGGCAGAAACTTCTGCCAGAGAGGCAAAACTATTTCCCCACTCTGTAGTACCGGAAGAAATCGTTTCCGAAGGTAGAGACTGGCCATATTGTTTTTCAAAATCATTAAAAAAATCTGTCTCATTTGATACGATTATCTCATAAGCAGAATCAGATTTTTCTCTCGCTATTGCTGGAAAACTGCTGGTCAATGTTTTCAGATCATCACCGCCTTTACCAAATGCCGCAGAAATTTCGAAAGGGTAATATGATTCATTCATTAGCGCCTTGCAATCAACAATAGCATTTGCCTGATTGGATGCTTCCAGGTAAGTGCCCAGTGCATAGCGGTACTCCTTTCGCTTTGTAATCATGGACGGATTAACGGAATACCATTTCATTAGAATCTTCTGATCATCGAGACCTTTATACCAGAACATCTGCGGACGCTGCCTTTCCAGTCCGTTTACTTTCGTAGCACATGCACAAACTCCTTTCCAGGAATATTTTGCGCCGGCACCTGCCCACAAAGATGACAAACCAAGCGGTAAAACCTGATCTTCCATATATAAAGCAATTTTTAAATCAAGCCCATATTTACGCACCAATGAACCAGCATAATACATATCTCTCAGTGTGGCTTCCGCAGGCGCAGCACCCATTAATACAATCATTGAATTCAAAGGTACTGTGATTTTTCCTGTCTTGATTTGGCTGATTAATTTGTCGAATTGTACTGCACTTCTGGTTTGTTTGTAATTGTAAACCCAGTAAGATCCATCGCAATTCCATTTACTTTGCAGATTGTAGGGAAGATTAGAAGTTGAATCATTTAGTTTAATATAGTAGTCCAACATTTCTGAAAATGCCTTTTTATATGTATCCTCATCACCTGTCCACATATAATCTGTATGGTCATCATTGGCGATGTATATTTTTTTTCTTTGAGCACAGAGATGGAAACACGAGGTAAAAAACAAAAGCAGTAAAAAGTTACATCGTAGCACGAAGAATAGATGTATGGCGGTTATTTTCATGTCTTATAATTTCCTAATTTTTATGTTCCTGAAAGACGCTTCGTGCCCATGGTCCTGCAGCAGAATACGGCCTTTTTCAATCATACCAAAAACGGGTTGTGTTTTATATTTGCTTTTAGCAACAGCATCCAAGTATGCCTGGCTACCCCTTTCAAATTCAAGTATTTTTATTCCATTAAGCCAATGCTCAACATGTTTGCCTTTGCTTACAATCTTTACGTGGTTCCATTCACCCAGGGAGTGTAATTTTTTTAACTTTTCATCGGCAGGAAAAATGTCATACAGCGATCCGCATAAATGGTTTGCCAATTTGTTATCAGAAGCTCCCTTGTCGTCCATTACCTGATACTCCATTCCAAGACCACCACCGGTAGGATAAACAGAATAAAAATATTTAATCCCGCTATTACACGCTGCCCCAATTTTGAAATCAACCGCCAATTCAAAATCAGAATACTCTTCTGCTGTTACAATGTCACCAGCTTTTTGATTTTCTTTGATCGTAAGAATGCCATCTTTTATTTCCCATCCATTTTCTGGGAAAGAACTGCCATCATACTTCATCCAACCAGTTGATGTTTTACCGTCAAAAAGCAATATCCACCCCTCTTTCTTTTCTGCTCTGCTAAGTGTATTTTCATTTGGGCCCTGGCTGAAGGCCCCAAGCACCAGAAGTAATAATGTAAAAAGTAAACCTATGTTCTTTCTTATGCACATATGTTAATTTTTGATTGTTGATAAAGAAATATTTGTCATGTCAAAATCAATCGTTGCACCGTTTTTAATATCATCATAACTAATGATAGCAGATGTGATTCTTTTTCCGTTGAGCAACACATGCTTCATGTAAATATTGGTTTCTGATGCCTTCGGAGCTGTAATTACCAGTTCCTTGCCGTTTCCAAGGTGCAAAATCACTTTATTAAATAACGGTCCTGTTAAGTAATAAATGTTCTGGCCCGCATTAGGAAAAAAGCCCATCGCCGAAAAAATATACCAGGCACTCATGGCACCGCTGTCGTCATTGCCTGGCACTCCTTTTTCTGTGAACCTTTCTCTCATCAATTTTCGCACCCAGTAACTGCTCAGGTCATCCCTGCCTGCATAATGAAAACCCTGCACTGCAAGAAAAGCCGGTTCGTTACTATAATCGATCAAATTGTTTTCAAACCCATATTCAAGTTTGGCCGCAAATTTTTCTTTACCACCATTCAGTTCTACCAGTTTTATAAATGCGTGGGGTGCGAACCAGGAGTAAGTCCAGGTAGTGCCTTCGTAAAAATCATTCTTCCAGGAGCCAGGATATTTTTTGATATCAATTGAAACAAACTCCCCATTTCGCAGCCGCGGCATAATAAATCCTTTGAAACCATCACTTTCTGCGTTTTTGTTCCATAAATTAACCCATTGCCCGCTACGCCATAAATATTTTTTATAATCGACCTTCCTACCCATGCCCTTAGCCACCTCCGCTATGCAATAATCATTGTAAGCATATTCCTGTGTCATTGAACAAGACATTATTCCGGCGGGAATCCATCCTTTTTGCATATAGGTATTGTTAGCGCTATCTTGTTTCCTCCACATAAAACTCCCTAGCCGTTCGTTGTCTGCGTCAAATTTCAATACCTTGTAAGCCTTGTCCCAATTAATGCCATTAATGCCTTTAAGATAAGCTTCCGCAATGATGTTGTCTATATTGTTGCCACCCTGTTCCGAACGCATGTCGTTGCCATTAACAAATGCATCTCTTACTACACCATATTTTTCAAACCTTGCAATAAAGGAATTCACCGTGCTGCTTACCATGGCTGGGTTGATTAATGCATGCAGGGGAAATACAGTTCTCCAGGTATCCCAAACAGCAAAATGGTCATCCCAAAAAGGAATATCTTTTCCGAAAGTTTTGGTGTCATTGGTCCGGTTACGGGGCATTAACTGAGCATGATACAATGCTGTGTAAAAAATAGTTTTTGCTTTCTCTGTTCCACCACTTACTTCTATTTTTTTCAAAGCATCATTCCAGGCGCTTCTCGCTTGTAAGCGCAGATTTTCATAATCCCAACCAGGTATTTCTGCGTCCAGCCATTGACGTGCCTGTTCAATACTTTTATACGATACAGCAATCTTCAGGTAAATAATTTCTCTGTCTTTGGTTCTGTAATGAAAAATAGCCCCTACCCTGTCATTTTTTTCAGCTTGCTGGCGCGTATTGCTACCAGTTGAGACAACACCGTTCAGCCAAGTACTTATTTGAAGCGGTTTTTTGTTCAGCATAGCGAAAAAGTAAATAGGATACGCACCGCCGCCAAAACCGCCGCTATAAATGCCACTTCCTGAAATGATGCGATTATCCTTTTCGTCAATCATAACGTTAGCGTCTATTACGGAACCGCCAATAACCGTTTTTATGTCCATAGGAATATTATGGGTTATGTCTAATAAAATATTAGAACTGTCGGATGCCCGAAAAGTAAATTGATAAAGCACACTATGATAGGACGGAGTAAATTTGGCGCCAATATGATACCGATCTAAGGTAACACTGTATTCATATGGAAAAGCTTGTTCACCTGATTTTGGAGAATCATGCTCGGTCTCGCCCACTGCCACTCCAGTTTGGGGCGATATAAATATTTGCCCATTAGTTCCCCAACCAGTACCGCTGACATGCAACTGTCCAAAACCCCTGATGGGTTCATTGGGACTATACCCATCATCCTCACCGTTTTTGGTTTGTGGGCTCGGATTAATAGAGCCAAAAGGCATTTGTGGTCCAATAACACAATTGGATTCATTATCTAGTGCGCCGATGCGATTGTCGACATAATCCACCGGAAGCTTTTCCTGGCAATAAGCAGCACTTAGACTGAACACTACAAAAAAAACTGCAGTAATCATATTTTTTTTTATTGCGATCATCGAAATATTCCGTTTTGTTATGTAATCAATTTATTCAACTATCTACAAAATTCAATTTTCGTTGGTATCAATGTTCATAAAAGGTGAAGGTGCTTTATTGATATTTTCTGGTTCATTTTTATTATCGTGCGCTTCATTTACTTCTTGAATTGGCTTACTTCCCCACCATGTAGCTATAAGTGAAAAGGTTGTATTCATTACTGGGCCATTTACTGCTGGTGCCAATCCAATGGTAGCAATCTTACCCATTTGAGCGGCCAGGCCGGAAGCCAACCCACCATTTTGCATTCCCACTTCAATAGCTATCGTCCTCGCATTTAATTCTGACAAGCCAAGAAATCGGCTTCCCCAGTAGCCCAGCATCAATCCTACGGTCATATGCAGGAACATAGCGGCCACCAGGGTCAGCCCAGTTTGCAATAAATTGTTTCTTCCAGCTGCGGTGATAACTACAATAATACAAGTAATACCCGCCATTGAAATTTTAGGCATTACTTTATCTATCCATAATGCACGCTTGTGAAAAAACTCATTAATTAGTACACCAATGATAATGGGAAGTATGACTAATTTTAAAATATCCCAGAGCATCTCCAAAAAATTGACAGGAACAAATTGACCGCCCAATAATTTCATTAACAAAGGCGTGAGCAAAGGTGCCAGTAAGGTAGAAACAGCAGTAATAGTAACTGATAGAGCCAGGTTTGCTTTAGCGATGAATGCAATAACATTGCTGGCCAGGCCGCTGGGCATGCAACCTACCAACACAACACCTGCTGCTATTTCAGGGGGGAAGTTAAATATTTTTGCAATTGAAAACCCAACAAACGGCATAATAGTATAATGACAAATAACTCCCGTAAATACAGCTTTCGGCATTTTCAGCACACCAGATAAGTCATCCCAACTCATTGTACAACCTACGCCAAATGTAATAAGTTGTAATAGGGGAACAATAAATCTTTTAAATTCAAAAGACCCAGCACGAATGAAATACTGCGGAAAAGTCAATGAAATAGTTACAGCTGCAAGAATAATCAGAGTATAGGAAAATCTTTTCAATCTAGCTATTTGCATAAAAGAGGCCGCAAGTAGTAACCAGAATAAGCCAAGTGATAAACCTCCACCACTATTATGTTTGGTAATAAACAATACTATTGCTATGAAAAACAAAAGTATTGTTAACCACGTAAAAACTTTCAGCGATAATTTTGTCATAGCTTTTTCAGAATTCAAAATTCTTTTCCAAAATTTGGTTGATGGCCACTACTTCCGCTCCCGATAAGCTAAATGAAGCAGCTTGGATATTATCTATAACCTGTGCAGCATTCCTCGCCCCTACCAGTACAGAAGTCACAGCAGGTTGCTGCATGGTCCAGTTAATGGCTAATTGCGCAAGGCTAATATTTCTTTCAGAAGCTATCGGTTGGAGTTCTTTAAGTAATTTCATTATTTCCGCATGATTGTGTTCTTTGAAAAAACTATTAGTCAGACGGTGATCACCATCACCAAACTTATGACCTGGTTTTATTTTACCAGTCAGTAACCCTTTTTGTAGAGAAGTATGCGGAAGAATGCCAATTCCGTTTTCCAGGCAATATGGCACCAGTTCCTTTTCGATTCCTCGGTTCACCATGCTGTAAGCAACTTGGTTAGTCACAACGTCCGTTACCTTATCTGCTTTCCACAATAAGTCTACAGGGCAATTACAGACTCCAGCTGCTCGTATTTTCCCCTGTTGCTTTAATGTTTCAAGTGCCTCCATTGTTTCTTCCACAGGCGTTGTACTGTCGGGCCAATGCATTTGAAACAAATCAATATAATCAGTCTGCAATCTTTTCAGGCTGCGTTCACACTCCTCAAGAACACTTTTTTTTCCATTAAACTTGTATACCTTAACCGGAATATCGTCGTTGTCTTTTGTATCAAAAGCAAAATCACCGTATTTTGTATCCCACCGCATACCAAATTTCGTAAGGATTTGCACATTTGTCCTGTTGCCACGAACGGATTTTCCTACAACTGTTTCACTATGCCCCATACCGTAGACAGGTGCTGTATCAATAGTAGTAATTCCGTTGCTCAAAGCGGTTTCTATTGCTTTGATGGCATCACTTTCATCAGCACCTCCCCAAAACCATCCCCCAATAGCAAAAGCGCCATACGTAATGGGAGACACCATAATATCTGTGCGAGGTAATTGTCTTTTTATCATACATATTGTATTAGAGTTCCAAAACCGATCTTCCATATAATGCCAGTTCATTGTCTTGCATCAATACATCGTTTGAATCCTGTTTTCCTTTTCTTCCACTAACTCCTATTCCACCAATAATTTGATTGTTAAAAGAAATAACAATACCACCGGTAAAACCTGTGAAGTTTGCGTCTGTCCAGTTACGCATATCAAAATCGATTTGATCATTATTTTTTTTGGTGGATGCCCAATAGACCGTATCTCTTTTCCCCAAAACAGCTGAATAGGCTTTTGCCTGCGCCAGTTTGATGCTGGCCGGCATCACATTGTCCATGGCCGCAAATGCTATCAAACGCCCTGTACAATCGACTACGGCTGCCGCTACAGGGCTGCCGCTATCTGTGCCCGCTCTGTTTAATATGGCATCAATAATTTTTGTGGCTTCGAGGTGCGAAACGGAAATAAAGGTTACCGGCATAAAAGTATCACTAAGGTTTTTATCTGATTATCATTTTAAACTAACCAGCTGATTGAAAAGATACAATAATTTGATCTGCTATCTTGTCATTTCATCTGCTGCAACTATGATGATACCTACTGCAAAGCCTCTGAAATTTCGATCCATGTCATCGGTTTTTTTTTCTTCAGCAGTTACAGCCCATCCGGTATATACATTGTGCAATTTACCTTCCGCATCCACACTTTTTTGTATAAATTGCCAGGCTTTATTACAGAACTGATTATAATCAGCAGGTATCCACCCCTTTCTCATTCCTTCTTTAATAGACGCCAACACCATGGCCACGCCAGTCACTTCTTCCGGTGACGACGCATCATTTACAAGCACATGAAAAGCGCCATTATCAGTTTGATGTTTGACGGCACCATCAGCTATCAACTTCATTGTAATAGCGGCTTCTTTGAAATAGAAATGGTTTTCAGGTAAATAACGAAGTAGACCGCTAATGGCCCATATAAGCCATCCCTGGGAACGGCACCAGTAAGTTGTGCTGGGCATTCCTTTAAATAAACCGGTTCGAACAACTTCTTTTTCCTTATCAAAAAAATATTTTATACCCTGTTGCAACTGGAAAATGGCCTGCTTCCAGTAAACGCCCTTCACTTCATTATTAGACAAAGAAGCAGCAATGGCATTGGCACGCGTGGCCCAGTAGGCCGTATCCGGAATAGCAAAAGCAGTGTAATTAAAATCATCATGAGCTAACATCCCAAACCTGTCGCGACCGGCGTAATGCAGTATAGCATCTGCCACATCCATGCAGACGCGTCTAGCCGTTGCGTCGCGTGTTTGCAAGTAGAGTTCATGTACTGGAAACGCTACCCCCAAGTTCGCCGAGTAAATAACAAATGTGAGTGGCCCATCTCGCAATATCCTTGCATGCGGGCCATCATATTGCTTATAATATTCTTCGTCAGTTAATTTGCCATCATATTCAACATGATAATTGAACCATTTTTTAGCATATTCTAACCCCTCCATATAACCACGTTTTGAAAAGCGCAGCAAACCTTCTATCTGTATAGTCCCGTCCCAATCAGTATTTACAGATTTAACCGGAGTTTTTAGTACATTTTGAATCAGCCGCCGGATGTTGACGGGCATGCCCTCAGGTAAATCTTTACATCCAAGATGATTGTCTATTGACCAAATACTCACAGAATTACTCTTGGCAAGCAGAGGTGATAAGAATGTACCTGTTGTAAAAGATAAAAATATTCCTGCAAAGTTTCTTCTATCCATAATGACTCTTACTGTAATTATTTGTAGATAAGTTTTACTG
>CAXTMV010000112.1:14937-16110 GCA_964245425.1 uncultured Flavihumibacter sp.
AGTGCATCAGCTTCCTGCATTAAATAGTCTTCAAAACCTTTCTGCGTAGAAAAACGTTTGTCAGTCTTCTCCCAGCAAGCAAAAAAATAAATGAACTTTTTCTCACCCGCAGATGATTTCAACCGTACATAGGATGTGTTAGGAATAATGGATGTCGTATCAGCAGGGTAATAATTATCATAATACTTTGAACTAAACATAATGGCAACCCCGAGGTTAGTATTAGTACCTTCTGCCTGTCTCCCATAAGTTCCCAGATAGCTAAATCTCTTATTACATTTTTTATAAATAAGCGTACTGGCGCCAAAATCCGCGATACCGGCTATCAGTTGCTGATTTTTATTAAGATCGACCTGGATCTCATCTTTATAATAAAAATTACCTTTCGTCATTACAATAGTTTCACTACCATTTTTTTTCTCTGTTCCCACATCCCAATTGTTAAATTTTAAATTAAACGCCGCACGTAAAGGCCCATCGTAAAGGGCGCGGTAAAAAGAAGTATCCGCATCACCAAGGCGGATGATTTTTTTATTTTCTGAAACTGCAAGACCACCAGCACCCAAAGAGTTACCAGTATGGAAAATGTCCATACCCCAGGATTGCAGATCATGCCAGCTGGCACCAACACCAACATCTTCGAGAACCGGGGTGTCTACAATTTTGCCATATATATCTTTACTGTTCCTGTAATCGAAGAATACCCTGAAAGCTACTTTATCGTTTTCGATGCCCGGTCCCTCCATCTGATAATATGGTTTTGCAATATCTTGAGAGAACCCCCGATACCTGGTCGCGGTAATCATTTCCGGTGAAGGAGTATTTGTCTCAGAACGCATACTCATGTAAACATTGGCGCATTTCTTGAATAACTTCTGTGCACCGTGCTTTACCCAACTAATTGATAATGTATCTTTGCCATGCGCTGAAATATTTATTTCTACCAGCAAGATATCCCATTTGCCATCATTATTCTCATCGACCAGCTGGCTTATTAGTATATGATTACGACTTTTTACATTTGGAAATAAGTTGTTGTCTATTTCACCAAATATTTTTCTTTTTATCGTAATTACCTGTTTGATTCTTGTAAAAGATGACGGATTATTGATGAGAAATAATTGTCCGTTAGCTAATCCTCCCTGTACAAATAAAAATATATAAGTAAATAAC
>CAXTMV010000113.1:0-16100 GCA_964245425.1 uncultured Flavihumibacter sp.
TCCCAGTACACTGGCCAGGCAGCCCAGCGCCGGTGCATCGGGATTGTATTCCGCAACAGTAGGATAAACGATCCTTAACTGCGGTACTTTTGCATAGTTATCGGTATAACTAACATAACGGTCTTTGTCGAGTACTACCGGTTCAACTTTTACAGGTGTTACTTCCGGTCCACGCGGAATCGGGCCGAAATATTTTTCTGCCAGCTTAACCATATCAGCGGCTTTAACATCGCCGCCAATAGTAAGCGTGGCATTATTAGGACTGTACCAGCGCAAAAAGAAATTTTTCAGATCGTTTACATTTACCTTGTTCAGCTCTTCAATATACCCGATGGTTAACCACGAGTAAGGATGACCGTAAGGATATAAATTTTTGGCGCTCACTTCGCTCGCCAGTCCGTAAGGCTGGTTATCGTAGTTCTGGCCGCGTTCATTTTTTACCGTGGCACGTTGTATCTCAAATTTCTGTTGTGTTACCGCATCCAGCAAAAAACCCATCCGGTCTGCTTCCAGCCAGAGCATTTTCTCTACTTGGTTACTCGGTACGGTTTCATAATAATTGGTGCGGTCGCGGTTGGTAGAACCGTTCAGTGTGCCGCCTGCTTCGGTAACCAGTTTAAAATGCTGATCGTCGCCCACATGGTCGCTGCCCTGGAACATCATGTGTTCAAAGAAATGCGCAAAGCCGGACTTGCCGATCTCTTCCCTAGCAGAACCAACATGGTAGGTAACGTCTACATGTACAATGGGATCGCTGTGGTCTTCATGCACAATCAAGGTAAGCCCGTTACCCAATACATATTTCTGGTAAGGAATCACCAGCTCATCGCCGGTTTTAGTAACTGTTTCAACCAGCTTTGTCTGCGCGCAGACGAGGTTGTACAGCAATACCGTACATAAAAGGAGGGATAGTTTTCTCATAATGCTAATTTAAAAGGTGTGACTGAACAAGATAAGGTTTTTGATGGCTCAACATTCAACCACTCGTCATTTTTAAGCGGGACTTAATTTTTTTGGGAATGAATTGTTTCTACCGGTATTTTCAGCGCGCTTACCGTTGCAAAAGCGCCATTGCCGATTCCCGATTCTCAATTCCTGATTCTGGTTTATCTTCATAAAAAAACGACCATGAGAAATAATCATGAAATAGATTACCAGATTTTTGGTGAAGAATTACAATTTGTTGAAATAGAGCTGGACCCCAATGAAACCGCTATTGCAGAAAGCGGTGCCTTTATGATGATGGATGACAATATTATTATGCAAAGTATTTTTGGCGATGGCTCCAATCAACAGGGTGGCGGCCTGCTGAATAAATTGTTTTCTGCCGGCAAGCGCATCCTGGTGGGTGAAAGCCTTTTTATGACTGCTTTTACCAATACCGGCACGGGCAAAAGAAAAGTGAGTTTCGCAGCCCCTTACACAGGTAAAGTAATACCCCTGGATCTGCAGCAACTGGGCGGCCTGATCATTGCCCAGAAAGATGCTTTTCTTTGCGCTGCCAAAGGCGTCAGCATCGGCATTGCTTTTCAGCGCCGGCTGGGCACCGGTATTTTTGGCGGGGAAGGTTTTATTATGGAAAAACTGGAAGGCGACGGCATGGCGTTTGTGCATGCAGGTGGCTACGTGGTGGAAAAAACACTACAGGCCGGTGAATTGCTAAGAGTGGATACCGGTTGCGTGGTAGCTTATACCGGCGGTATTGATTTTGATATTGAGCTGGTGCGGGGCGTCCGCAACTGGATATTTGGCGGTGAAGGTCTGTTCTTCGCTGTGTTGCGCGGACCAGGCAAGGTCTGGCTGCAGTCTTTGCCCATCAGCCGCCTGGCCAGCAAGATCATTTCTTACAGTCCGCAGTTTGGCAAAAGAAAAGAAGAAGGCAGTATACTCGGAGGGTTAGGCAACTTATTGGATGGAGACGGGTTTTAGGAGTTGACTAATCAGCGGTAAGTTATAAGCCCTTTTGCGAGTCGATTGGACTTACAACTTACCACTTATTATTATCACTATTACTTACTTATTACTGTTCATTTTAGCCAGCAGGCGCAGTATCTCAATATACAGCCATACAATGGTTACCAGCAGACCGAATGCACCATACCATTCCATGTATTTAGGCGAACCCATGGCAGATCCTCTTTCAATCATATCAAAGTCTAGTATCAGGTTAAGTGCTGCAATGGATACTACCACCAGTGAAAATACAATGCCCATTGTACCACTTGAATGAATCAGCGGCATATTTATATGGAACAAGCTTAATACCATTGACAGCAGGTAAAAAACAGCAATACCGGCGGTTGCAGTAATAATAACAGATTTGAATTTTTCGGTTGCCTTTATGATACCAAACCGGTACAAGGCAAACATGGCAATCACTACTGCAAAAGTGAGTCCAACAGCCTGCATGATAATGCCGCCGCCAGCCGTGCTGCCCTGTTCTACTCCTTTAAAAGCAAAATGATACATGGCTGAGATACCGCCTATAAAAGCACCTTCAAACAATGCATATAAAGGCGCCAGCACAGCACCCCACATTGGTTTAAAGGCCAGCACAATGGCACAGATAAGACCGCCGATAACACCCAGTATCATCCAGCCTGTAACATCCACCCCCTGCGAGTGAGCGCGCCAGGTATAAGTTGCTGTGCCCATCACCAATAAAAACAAAAGAAAAAATTTATTCAGGGTGCCCCTTTCAGTCATTACTTCCGATTGATCTACCACTATACTTTGCTGAAAAGTCTTTTCGCTTAATGCAGGGTTACCAGATTTAAAAATCGCCATAGCTACAGAGTTTTTATAGCCTGCAATTTACAGAATGATTTGGAAACTGGGTACGGGTTGACGTTTTAAGGCGGAAGGTCTAAGATTGAAGGTTCGTTTGCGCAGCATCGCCGCAAAACCCAACACCTTATACCTTCAACCTTAAACCCTGCTTATATTTGCGAATGCAATTCAAAGACGTTATTGGCCAGCAGGAAGCCAGGCAGCAACTGGCAGAGCTGGTAGCACACAACCGGCTGAGCCACGCACTGTTATTTTTAGGCAAAGAGGGCAGCGGCGCCCTGTCGCTGGCACTTGCTTTTGCACAGTACATTGTTTGTGATACCGTAAATGGAAAAGCCGCCGTGGCACCCTCTTTATTTGGCGATGCACCAGCCGGCGCCGGACTACCAACCATCGACTCCCAACCAACGGCTGCCGACTCCTGTAACAGCTGCCCCTCCTGTGGCAAAGCCCGGAAACTGATTCACCCGGATATTCATTTTTCTTACCCGGTGGTGCCGCGCAAACCGGGCGATAAACCACTGAGCACCGATTATATCAGCGAATGGCGCGAATTCATACAGCAATATCCCTATGGCAATGCATTCGACTGGTTGCAGTTCATCGGCGCGGAGAACAAACAAGGCAATATTTCGGTGAACGAGTGCAACGACATTATCCACAAACTGAGCATGAAGAGTTTTGAAAGCGGCTATAAAATACTGGTTATGTGGATGCCTGAATACCTGGGCCATGCCGGCAACAAACTGTTAAAACTGATCGAAGAGCCGCCGCCGGAGACCTTATTCATACTGGTGGCAGAAAACGAATCACAGGTATTACCTACTATTTTGTCGCGCTGCCAGCTGGTAAGAATACCCGCCCTGCGCACAGCGCAAATAGCCGATGCCCTGGTAGAAAGGGCCAAAGTAACCGAA
This sequence comes from uncultured Flavihumibacter sp., assembly GCA_964245425.1. Taxonomy (GTDB): domain Bacteria; phylum Bacteroidota; class Bacteroidia; order Chitinophagales; family Chitinophagaceae; genus JACMLD01. The sequence goes on from CAXTMV010000113.1 coordinate 3,708, forward strand.
GACCAGGCCCGGCAGGTGGCCAGCATCAGCGAAGGCAATTACCGGGAAGCGCTACAGCTGTTGCAGCACGCGGAAGAAGACTGGCAAGACCTGCTGCGCGACTGGCTGAATGCTACTTTAAAGACTGGTCCGGCCGCCCAGGTAAAATGGATTGAAGAAATCGGCAAACTGGGCCGGGAAAAGCAAAAGCAATTTTTGCGCTATTTTAACCACCTGCTTGAACAGAGCGTTCGCCTGCGCGCAATGGGTCCGGCCAGCCCCCATGCCCAGAATATGCCCGAAAAAGAGCGCGATTTCGCGATCCGGCTGAATAAACTGGCAGATATCGCCCAGCAACAGGCCATTATTGAAGCATTGGACCAGGCGGCCTACTACATTGAACGCAATGCCCACGGAAAGATGCTCTTCCATGCCCTTACCATTAAACTCTATCACATCATTGCAGATAAATCACTACTTTTGGTCAATTGAGTTGTAAGGTGGATAAAGTGTGGATGATTTTGTGCAGGTCTGTAGTTGAAATTCTGTTGACCATTTGTTGCACTGCCGTATAATAAATTGAAGAATACTGAATGTCAGGCAGTAATATATAATCTTGCTTTTTGCTGAATTGCATACTACAGCACAACTGTGCGACGCAACGATGATCCAACAAAGAACAACTGCAGGGTCTACTATTTCCCCCTTATAATGTTTAAACATAGTTATTGCAGCGGATGATTTTACCTGTAGGTGAACTTACGCGCAATAGCATTTATTCATTTTTAATAAATTATTATATGGGCTGTGGAAGTTGTGGTACAGGCAAACCCAATGGCTGTAAAAGCAATGGAGGTTGCAGCACGGGTGGATGCAATCGTTTAAACGTGCACGATTGGCTGGCCAATCTGCCATTTGCAGATCCGGAGAGTGCCTGCAAAGTAGTGGAGATAAGTTTTAACAAAGGCAGCCGGAAAGATTTTTTCCGCAATACCTCCCTGCAATATTTTGAAAAAGGTGAGCTAGTTACCGTAGAAGGCGTAAGCGGTTTTGATGTGGGAGAGGTGAACCTGACAGGTGAAATGGTTCGCCTGCAGCTAAAGAAAAAAGGCGGGGATGAATTCAACCCCGAGATGAAAAAGATATTACGTCGCGCTGGCGATCGCGATATCGAAATCTGGAAGCAGAATAAAGCCCGCGAAAGGGATGCGCTGGTTCGCAGCAGGGCCATTTCCAAACAACTGAAGCTGAATATGAAGCTGACAGAAGTGGAAATACAGGCGGATGGCCGCAAAGCCACTTTTTTTTATATAGCAGATGACCGCGTAGACTTTCGGGAGCTGATACGCGTGTTTGCCAGCGAGTTCAAGGTGAAAGTGGAAATGCGCCAAATCGGTGCCCGGCAGGAAGCGGCCAAAGTGGGGGGTATCGGCAGTTGCGGCCGTGAACTTTGCTGCAGTACCTGGCTCAGTGATTTTAAAAGTGTAAATACCACGGCTGCCCGCTACCAGAATCTTTCCATTAACCAGACAAAATTGAGCGGCCAGTGCGGCAGGTTAAAATGTTGTCTTAATTATGAGCTGGATACCTACCTGGATGCGCTGCAGCATTTTCCCGACAATGCAGATACCCTGCAGGTTGTCCGCGGCAATGCGTTTTTGGTAAAAAAAGATATTTTCAAAAACCTGATGTGGTATACCCTGCCAGACAGCAACAAACAATATCCTGTAGCAATAGAAAGGGTCCGCAAAATTAAACAGCTGAACGCACAGGGCATTATTCCTGAAGAGCTGGAAGCGGTAGATATTACGACCAATAAACCTAAGGAAAGTGAATCCGGTTTTGTGGAGTTGGTGGGCCAGATCAGCCTGAACACCCTGGAAAAAGCCGATCGCAGAAGCCGGCCGCAGCAAGGGCCTCGTGGTAACCAGTCCCGCGGCGGGGGCCACAGCGGTCCGGCACAACAACAAAGGGGCGGCGGTCATCCCGGTCAGTCAGGGAGGCCCACTAATAACCCACCACAACCACGCAGTGGTAACCAGCCGCCGCGCAGCGGCAATAACCAGCCACCGGCAAGAGGCGGTAATAATAATCCGAATAACCCGCCACCCCAGCCAAGGGGGCGCGGCAACCAGCCACCACCAAATAACGGGGGGCAACCGCCGCGTGGCGACAATAACAGGGATCGGCGACAGCCACCAGGCCCACCCATCAAAAAGAAGCCTTAAATAGCGTTTATATGACTTTTCGCACCGTAAAGCCGTTCTACCTTCAGGAACGGTTTTTATTTTGCCTGATAAAGAGGGTCCAGCATTTTTATTATACTTTTTTACCATGAAACGTTTTCTAATGAAGACATCCATCATCATCAGCGTTGTATTGGTAATATGGGTGGTACTGGCCCAAAGCTGCCTGACCTTCCGGACCAGCGATAAAAAAGCAATGGCAAAATTCAGCGCTGTTGGCGTAGCAGCCGTTACAAAAACGCTGTTGGTAAATAAATGGAGATTACATTACGTGCAAACCGGCAGCAATGATTTGCCCACCATCATTTTTGTACATGGAACCCCCGGCAGCTGGGATGCATTTGAAAAATACCTGGCTGATAAAGAGCTGCTGCAAAAATTCAGGCTCGTGTCTATTGACAGGCCGGGATTTGGTTACAGCGATTTCGGACAGGCCCTTAACCTGGCGGAGCAATCCATCATCATCAGCCCTTTATTGGAAGAGCTAAAAAACGGGCAGCCTGTTTTCCTGGTGGGTCATTCCATGGGCGGCCCAATGATTATTAAACTCGCCGCCGATAACCCGGGTAAGATAGCCGGGTTGGTATTGCTGGCCGGCTCCAACGATCCCGCCCAGGAAAAGCCGGAGAAATGGCGGCCCGTCATTTTTAAGACCCCGCTCAACTGGCTGGTGCCCGGCGCCCTGCGCCCCTGCAATGAAGAACTGTGGTACCTGAAAAAAGACCTGGTTTACCTGAAGGATGATTTTCCAAAAATTACCTGTCCCGTTTATATCGTACATGGACTAAGAGACAGCATGGTACCCCCGGCCAATATTGAGTACGATAAAAAAATGCTGGTACACGCAGCAGCGGTGCATGAATTGATCTTTCCGGATGCCAACCACTTTATTCCCTGGACCAGGTACCAGCCTATCAAAGAATTGCTGCTTAAATTGTATTGAGGATAAATGATGGGTGAGATCGATCGGTCATTAAAATGATTGATACATGATCGGTGGCCCAACGACCCATGCAGGCAAAATTATTCAACACACTGATCAGCCCGTTTTTTCCACCAGTATAAAACTATGTTGCCGGCCACGGTAATTATTGCATATGAGGATGTAATGAAAGATCACATTTTGCTGATCATATTTAATCATATGCTGCGGCAAATATTGTTCTTTTAAAATATAACAAGACAGCCAGAGGGCCATGGCAGATACAGTAGGGTATTCTCCAGACATGTGTTTGAACCGGGCAATGGTAACGCCGGCACCTGCAATCTTTTCGCAGGCTTCATAATAAACAGATAAACGGGCATCACCGTTTTCACCGGAGAGCATCACATCAACTGTTTTACCCGGTGGCAGGTTCTTTTGCAGAAAAGCCTGCAGCTGTGCTGTCGTTACAGCAATATCTGTCGTATGCAGCATTTGTATAGCCACCACCCTGGCCACCGCATTTTCTTTATGGCCATTTACAACAAACATCGCAGCGCCTTCGCCGGCAAGGCTTCCGTTGCTGGCAGACTGGTAGAGGTTTTTTGCCAATAGTGGTTCTTTCTTGTACCATCCGCCGAGGTAGTCGATATTATAATTGTAGGTAGAGATTTCGTCTATGCCGCCTAACAGGTAATGATCGTCTTTATTTTCCGCCAGCATCATACCTGCATCCAGCAATGCATTTTCAAAAGCCAGTCCGCGGTGCACATGCGTACTGTTATAGGCTTTATTCTCGGTTAATAAACCAATCTGCGCGGCAATGGCATTGGTAGTGCTTTGTACAAAATTGGTGGGTGTAAGCATTCCCTCATCGTACTCCATCACCTGGTTAAGGAATTTTATACAGTCTTCCATGCCGCCATTGGCAGTACCAATGATAATGCCGTTAATGGTACCGGTATGGTTTTGCAGCAGCGCCAGGGCATTGCCCACGCCCAGGCGGACGGCTTTTCCCATCCTGCGTAAAATGCCGGACGGTATGCGTTCATAAGAGGGCTCTATTGCCCTGAATTTATTATCTACCACCTCCTGTAGCCGGTCAATATCAACTGCAGCAAAGGTTTGCTGCGGAGAAATACAGGATATATGGTGGATATACAACATAAAAGTTCACAATTCAAAAAAGTTCAACGTTCGATGGTTCAAAAAGCAGAAAACACATACCATCTTATACCGCTGCACATTATACTTTACAACCTAAACCCAATTCCTTATGCCTCGGAAAATACCAGCGACGTACAGTTACCCCCAAAGCCGAAAGAGTTTGACATCACATTCCGCAAGGGCATTTTCTGATAGGCGGTTACCGGCTGCAAGCCCGTTGCTGCCATTGGCTCGCTGAAATTAAGGCCTGCATGTATTTCCTGGTGCTGTAGCGCCATGATACTGTATACCGCTTCAATGGCGCCGGCCGCACCCAGGGTATGACCGGTCTGGGGTTTGGTAGATGCAAAAGCAGGTACCTTATTAAACAGCCGGCGCATGGCATTGCTTTCTGCCAGGTCATTGTTTTCTGTGCCGGTACCATGCGCATTAATAAAATCGATTTGTTCTGCCGGGATGGCGGCCATCTCCAACGCGCCTTTCATCGAAAGATAAGGGCCGTTGCCTTCATCAGATAAAGAGGAAGGATGGAATGCATCGTTTGTATTGCAATAGCCCGACAAAGCCGCATATACTTTTTTACCGGCCGTATTTTCTTCTTTTTCAAGTACCAGGAAGGCAGCACCTTCTCCGAGATTCAGGCCAGCACGTTTTTCGTCGAAGGGTTTGCATTTTTCAGGCGATAAAATATGAAGTGCATTGAATCCATTGATGGTAAATTTTGCAAGGCTGTCTACGCCGCCTACAATGACTCTTTCTGCCAAACCGGTTTTAATAAGCCTTGCCCCGTATAAAATAGCGTTGGCAGAAGAGGAGCAGGCGGTATTGATGGTATTGATAATGCCCTGCAGGCCGTATCGCTCCTGCAGGTAAATATTTACGGAAGCACAATCGTACGAAGACAGGTATTCGGAACCCTGCGCTGTTGTATTGGCATCATGGTATAATTCATCTGTGAGACACATACCGCCCACGGTGCTGGCACCTACCAGGGCCGTATCAAAACCGTGCAATTGCCGGCTGTCCAGTGCTGCGTCTGCGATGGCTTCGGCAAAAGCATGCAGGGCCAGCAGTGTGGTTCTGGTAAGCCCGGGGACCGCGGCCTTCAGTTTTTCTTTTAATGCTGCGTTGCTGATTTTAATTTCGCCGAAAGGCAGGCTATTGGCATACCGGGTAGCAAACCACTCGAGCGAACCGATGCCCGATTTTCCGGCTATCAGCGCCGCATGGTTTTCCGGAACATTATTGCCAATAGCGCTGATGATCCCCATGCCTGTAACAAAAATCCTGCTCAATGAAATGAATTTACTTCGTCCTGTTTTTTTCAATATAGTCAGCCATGGTATTAATGTCCACCAGTACTTTCCGGCCTTCTTTTGGGTCCTGGATATTGATACCGTATTCCCTGCTTAATAAAACAATCAGTTCAATAGAATCAATGGAATCCAGTCCCAGCCCGACGCCAAACAGCGGTTCATCATCCTTGATGTTTTCCGGTTGTACATTTATCAGGTTCAGAAATTCAACCACTTGTTTTTTAAGCTGCTGTTTTAACTGTGCTGTTTCCATTTTTTCTTTATATAGATGTCAAATCAGGTTTTTTCTTTTTAGTGCAAAGAGTGTAAGGGTTTGGATCAGCAAAGTAATACCTAATAAGGTTAAAATATTCATCAATACGTCTTTAAGTTTTCCGCCTTCTAAAAATAAACCGTAAAAAGCCTCCAGGCACCAGTGCAGGGGCGACAATTTCATCACGCCCTGGAAAGACGCCGGCATAGCAAAACTGGGTATCAGTATCCCGCCGATGGCGGCCAGCAATACAATTGATACCGCGCCAAAACCATTGGCCTGCTCCTGTGTTTGCGCAAAAACACCAATGCAGATGGCATAGCTCACCGCGCACCAGCCACAAACAATTGTCACCACCAGCAATCCCCATTTGTCTTGGGGTATATTCAGGGCCGGCAGACCCATCAGCGGAAACAACCATACCCCGATGGAGAAAATGATCGCCGTCTGTACCAGTGTAACCGCCAGGTAGGTAATTTGTTTGGATAATAAGGCCACCAGGTAACTGGTGGGCATTGTTTTCAGGCGCACAAAACTGCCATTCAGTTTTTCCCTGACCACACTTCCGCCCAGCGAAATAACAATAAAGAACATGGCAAAAATGGTCCAGGCGGGTATGTTATGCTGTGTTGCATTGGGGATGTTCCGGCTGCCATTTCTTGAAACAGGTATTTCTGTAATACCTGCCTGGCTATTTTTCATTTCGTTTTCAAAGGCGGGTGGCAGTTCCTGCTGGTTCAGTGAAAAATACAGGTTCTTTAACACCTGCTTATTTTCTACCAGCTGCAGCGCGCTGTGCAGGGCGCCCTGTATGGAAGAGCGGAAAGACTGCTGCAGCACAGGGTGATAATAAAGTGTTACGGGCGTTACGGCAGCAATAGTGTGGCCGGTATCGGTTTGCATGCCAAACCGGTTCAATGCCCTGGCAGAAATACCGGCCGCGGCGGCCTCCATGGTAGCAGAAAAATCAGGGGGGATAACGATGGCTACCAATGCATCTTTTGCATGCATCCGGTCTGTTATTTGTTGTTCCGTTTCGCTGCCGGTTACCTGTTTCAGCTGAAACATACCGATCTGCTGAACGGCCTGTACCAGCTGCCGGCCGGCCGTGCCCGTGTCTTTGTTACAAAGTAAAAGGGGGACCTTGTTATCATTAACCAGTTCAAAGGTTCCGTTTTGTATGGCCGTTATCACAATAGCCAGCAGGATGGGCATTACAAACATCAGGGTAAGACCCACTTTATCGCGGGTTAAAATACGAATGTCTTTAATTATCGTAGCCCTTAATTTGAACATAAGATTAACGTTTATTGGCCGCCAGCTTGAAAGTTCATCCGTTCTTAGTTTTTGCAGCAACCGCTGCGCAAATGAACGTTGACCTGCGAACGTTGAACTTTTCCGGCAAACGAACGCTCGAACTATGCTTTATGACTATGAATGATGCGCATCGCGATAAGATTTGCCGGTCAGTTTAATAAACAGCCCTTCCAGGTGTTGTTCATCGTTGGCTGCCAGCAACGCTGGCAGGGTACCCTGTGCAATAATGCGGCCTTCATCGAATAAGGCAATTTTATTGCAGAGGTCTTCTGCTTCGCCCAGCTGGTGCGAAGTGTATATTAAAGTAGTGCCGTTTTTATTCAGTTCTTTCAGGTATTCAATAATGGCATGCCTGGTTTGCACATCAACGCCCACCGTTGGCTCGTCTAAAAACAATATGGGCGGGTTGTGCAATACGCCGATTGCCAGGTTTACCCGGCGTTTCATACCGCCGGAGAATTTTTGTACCTGCTTGCCGGCCACCGCTGCCAGGCCCAGCACTTCCAGCAGCTCGGTTGTTCTTTGCCTGATTTGTTTTTTTTGCAGTCCATACCAGGCACCAAAAAAAGCCAGGTTTTCTGCCGGGCTCAGCTCCTGGTAAAAAGAAAAATCCTGCGGCACAAAACCAAAAATTCTATTGGCGGATTTATGATGGGGGGATACCTGGTTGCCCAGTAGCGACACCGTGCCGGCCTGGAAGGAAAGCAGACCCGTCATGCAATTCATAAGGGTTGTTTTGCCAGCACCATTAGGGCCAAACAACCCAAAGCGTTCTCCTGCATTTACCTGCAGCGCCAGCTGCTGGAAAACAGGTGCCGGTTGCCCCGCGTAGGTAAACGCAAGGTTTTCTATGCAAACAGCTGCCTGGTTCATGAATGCCATTTAATTTTTGACAAAGCCCTGAATGCCTGCTTTTCTATTTCGGCTATCTCCAGCAGGTAATCGCCCATGGTATCGAAATCTTGCTGGCTGCCAATCCTGCCTTTGTATATGCCCGCGGCCTGTACGGCCGATGCCCGCCAGCGGTCGCCGGCTGTCGTAAATGCTTCCGAGATGCGAAGCAGGGCATCATTCGGATGAAACAGGTGGGCCTGTTGCAAAAAAGCGCCATAGATATACCGGAACCCGCCGCCACCGGTACCTATTTCTTCCTGCATGCGCACCAGTTGCGCCAGGTAGAGGCCGGCTTTGTGCACACCCAGTTTGTCGCGCCATTTCTTTATTTTTTTACCGGTATAGGCAATGCCACTGACACCGGCAAAATTACCCGGTATGTACAGCATATCGCGTACATTTCTTTTAATGCCTGTTACAATGGCTTTCCTGATCTGGTCATCGCTCACTGGTTTTGCTTCTTTGGGATAGTATACCTGGCCACGGGGCGCCAGCGGTCCTTTTGCAAAACGAACCCGTTCCAGTTCATACGAGGTTAAAGTGGTCACCTGTTCCATAACCGGATCGCTTACCAGGAAATGATCGCCCTCTTTGCCATATACTATCAGGTTGTGCGCATTAAAATGGAACCGGTATTCTTTGGGAAAATAAGACAGGTAATAAACACCCACCTGGCAGCCTACGGCATGGCCCTGTTCCAGGCATTGCAGCAGGAATTTTTCAGCTTCTTCCTTTGAGCTGAATTTTTTTCTTATAACGGGGATGCCCAGTGATTTGCAGGTTCTTTTAAAGATGAGCCCGGGCTGTGTGCGAAAGGCAATGGCCGGCCCGTTGTTTATTTTTAACAGGGGGATATAAATAAAAAAAAGACCTGAGCCGATTCCGAAAACCATGGGCTCCGTCATATTGCGAACGCCCACCATGGAAAGCAGGTTGGAAGTAACGCCATTTTCGCAATGTGCTGCCTGCAAGTGTTCAAAATTAACCTTCATGCACATTCATCGTTTTAAGTTCTGTTACAGACACATTAAAGGCGGCTGCATACAACTGTAGTTTTTTTTCTGGTAACTTATTAAAAACGGCTGGTTTCAGGTGGCGTTTAACCTGCCATTTCCAAAATCCCGAATAGGCGCTCACTATACCGGTGTCCATTAAGCGCAATCGCATAAAATACAACAGCGGACTGGCCGTTCCGTTCAATACCTGCTGACGGGCGTCTGCAACGGAGGCTTCAATATCTTTCCAGGCCAGATCCAGCGCAGTGGTTTTTACCTCCCAACCGCTGCTGAGTGCAGTAACATAATTACCGGATGCGTCAGTTGCATAACAAACCTCCCTTGAAACCTTATCGAGTGCACTGACATCCTGCGGTATATTTTCTTTCTTCATGTTGGAAGTATTATCGCACAGGGCTAACAGAGAAAAAGAGAAACCCGGGTTTTCTCTGTTAGCCCTGTGCGATCTTTTTTACCTTGTGCCGTGCGCTCCTTCCCCTGGTTCGCTCAGCTTCTAGCATACCGTCAGCAGCGAAAACATATAAGAAAAGCGGGCACTTTCCGGCACCAGCAACAAAATTTTTTCTCCTTTTTTAAGCAGGCCGCTTCTGAACAGTTCGTCTACCATTAAATAAACCGAACCGGCGCCCACATTGCCCATTTTGTCGAGGTTGGTAAACCATTTTTCCGCCGCCATGCCCAATCCATTCTCTTCGAGGTGCTCGGCAATCTTGCTCCTGAAAAATTCGCTCGACATATGCGGCAAAAAATAATTGATGTCGGCAGGCGTAATCCCTTTCTCTTCAAAAATAGCTTTCAGCTTAACGGTGCCTTTAGAAACAATAAATTCGCTCAGCAGTTTAACATCCTGCTTGAGGCTTAAAATGGATTGCTGCCTGATCTCTTCCGGCGTATAATCCATATAACCTTTCAATATGCCTTCCTTTGTTTTTTCACTGCCCATGTACATACTCACTTCCATGCTGTTGGCATAAGAGATACCCTCTATCCATTCTATCCGGAGATTGATACCGGCATCATTTTTTTTACTGGATAACAGGAAGGCCGCTGCCCCGTCTGATAGCATCCACCGTAAAAATTCCTTCTCAAAGCCGATATAGGGATTTTCTTCGAGCTGTGCCAGCTTCTGCACTTCATCTTCAAAAGCTTCCGAGCGCAGTACACGTGAAATTCTTTCGGAACCCGAGGTTACTGCAGTTTCCACATCACCGGTGCGCACGGCCATCCAGGCATATTTAAGCGCATGCATACCTGCACAGCACACGCCGGAAGGCGATACCACTTCAACAGCATTTGTTTCTGGCAACCATCCATGAACCATTACGGCGTGCGAGGGTATTATCTGGTCGGGGGAAGAAGTGCCGCAACTCAGCAATTGGAAAGATTTGAGACCTGCCGGATTATTATTGAACAGCGCCCTGATGGCCAGTGCCGCCATTTCGGCATTGGTATGCGTAGGCGTTCCATCTTTGGTAATGGCGTAAAACCTTGTTTTGATTCCATTTTTACGCAATACTATTCTTTTCGATTTGGAAGGTTTGGCATTTATCAATCCCAGGTATTCCTCCATTTCATCGTTAGAAACAGGCTCGTTTGGCAAATAACTGGCCGTATTGGTAATATACACTTCTTTAAACGACATCTACAATAATGGTTAATTAACTGCTAGGTAATATTGTTTCTTTTTATTGATGCTTTTACTCAAAAATGGTTTGAAGAGCAATGTATTAATAATTAAAAGAATGGGGGCAATCACAAATAAAGCAATCATCAGGTAATACTTAAATACCAGTAACCAGGCGGTCCGGTTTTTACGCTTTACAATAAAACCCGCCCAGATATTAAAAATCTTCACAGCCCTGGGTTCAATAAACATCAGGTCTGGCTTAACTTCTACCGCTTTGAGCTGCACCAGTTCCGGTTGCAGGGCAGCCCAGTTGCCATTGTTCAGGTATGGCAGAACCGTATTGCCAAACAACCGGGCATTCGCGATGTCCTCATCGGCCACCCCCGGCTTTGGAAAAATACCCCATTTCCGGTCTTTTTTTCCATTCATCATCCAGTATACAATCGTAATGGCACTCACAAAATTGTTATTCTTATCGATCAATACTATATTTCCTACCAGGTTGGCCCCATACTGCCGGATCGCCTCTTTCACCCTTTCCTGTGCCTTCAGCCACATGTTCCTGGCACCGATAAGGGTTATCACAGGTGTATTTTTTAAAACGGCCCTGAATAATGGATGATGTAATACAGCGGTTGCCGGAATACTGGGCGATAAAAACCATGGCTGGTAGGCAAAAATAATCAAATCATAAGAATCTTCTTTTAATTCAAAAGGTGCCAGTTCTACCGGTATGCCCAGCACACTTTCTGGCATGGCATCAAAAAAACGCTTTGAACTCCATGGAAAGTCGAAAGACGGGCGGGGCTGCACCTGCACCGACTCTACAAGGGCGCCGGCGTCCCTGAATGCCGATGTAAAACTGTCTGCAATATGCCCCAGCTGGCCAGACTGTGTATAATAGATGGCTAATATTTTCTTCTGCATGGTCAATCGGGTTACAGGTCGGCCGGTTTTAAAATCTTTGATTCCTTGCTATAATTGACCACCGCCTCCTGTACTACGGGCGACAGCTTTTTATAATTATTTTTTACAAACCTTTTATCGCTTTCGATTTGTTTTTTATAGCCCAGTATACCGGGGGCGTGCTCCTGTATCATCAGGCGAAGAAACCGGTACTCAGTGTTGCTGCTGTCTTTGTTTAAAACAGCCTCCAGCTTTTCATGACCCTCTTTAAACAAATCAAGCTTTTTTTTGGGTCCGCTGGCAAGACCAGCCTTTTTCATCAGCAAAGCCCCTTCATAGGCCGTCTTTTCTTCAATGGCCGTTATTGCCAGCAAGGCTATTTGTTTATCAACAGCCGCTTCCTCTTTACCCCTCATGGCCGCATAGAAACTGCTTTTGTTAAACTTATTTCCTGCCTCCTGCACCGGTGCAGGGAACAGGCCGGGAAGCACCATTTTTAACAGCAGAAAACAAATCAATCCCGGGTGATGCATAACCGTATTTTTAAAGTTTCAAATATAAAGAATAAACGGAAGGCGTGAACTCATGTTTTACGGGTATAACATATGTCTTCGGCATCTAACCGGGTGCTGATGATGCCTGGCGCTGGCAGCATGGCAATAAAAAAGCCGCCCCGGGGGCGGCTGTAATATTAAAGGGTACGATGTCACCAGATTGGATTGACAGAAGATTTACAACCTCATTAATTCA
>CAXTMV010000114.1:0-15912 GCA_964245425.1 uncultured Flavihumibacter sp.
GCCGATGTTTTATCAAATTATACCGTTGACCGGATCTGCAAATGGGGGCACCTGCTGCCATCGCTTGTTTTATCAATTATAGTGGGTGTTAAGCTATTGCCTGACAGCTGGCCTTATTATGCGGCTGAACTCAATAAAAACGGGATAATAATACCTGTAACAATAGCATTGTCGTTCATCCCTATTGCCATAATAAACGGACTTATTATTGAGAAAGTCTTAAAAGCCGTATACCCGGCTTATCGAAATTTCAATGAAGCGTTAAACAACCCGCACAATCATCAACTATAAACAACAACAAGGGTTGCAGTGGCCTGCACTAATCATTCAGGCCTTTTCCGCTGAGGATCTGCGGTATGCTTTTTTCTACTCTTGCTTCCCTGGTTTTGGATTGTTTTGGTGCAGCAAAATGAAGCAGGTAACCTCTTTGCCGTCCGGGGGTCAATGCATGAAAAGCTTTTTTCAGGGCTGGAAGTTCTGCCAGCTTATTTTTGAACTCATCCGGCATTTTGAATTCCGTTGTTTTTTTAAGATTCACTTTCAAACCTGCTTTTTCTACTTCTATTGCTTCATAGATATAAGCGCTAAGGGTCGATTTCAATTTCTTGATTTTCCCCACGCTGGTAAACCGAACCTGGCGCGCGGCCTGCACATTCTCCGTTTGCTGTACCAGGATGCCTTTTACATCTTTTAACAGGGCTCCTTTAAAAAATAGCAACGCACAGTATTCTTTAAATGCATGTATTAAAACAATATTCGTTGCCTGAAACCTGTAACAGGGAACGCCCCATTTCAGTTCTTCGTCCAGCTGACAGTCGAGAATGATCGCTCTTAATTGCTCCATTTCTTCCTGCCATTTTTTGGCTTTGTGAAAAAAGAAATCAACTGTAGGATTCATACCGTAGATTTATTGATAAGTTAAGATAAAATAAGTTAATAAATCTTACGCTTTCTGCGGCTGGTTCACCGCTTTTTTGCTTCATTCATTTTCGCTCTTGCTTGCAGCATTTGCTTTAGCGCTGCGGCCGGTATCGTTTGATCAAATTTGATCTGGACGGTCCGTATGCCGGTCTTATACCCTTTGCGCTCAAGCATGGCACGGTCTTTATCATCAATTTTGCCCGTGGCAAAACCAATGTTAACATGGTTTTTATAGGCGGCAAAACCGGCTAGCCCACCCTGGTATTTGTAAAAAGGTATGCCCCAGCTGATTCCTTCCGCCGCTTTCGGAACAGCTGATTTTATTAATTCCCGGATTTTCGTAAGCAGCGGTATGGCCGCCGCCGGCGCGCCGGCAATATAACCATCAACATCTGTTGGTTTGGACATGCTATCTATTATATTTTAGCTGTTGACATAATTTTCTGTTTGCAGGCCTGAAATACCAGGATAACAGGGTCAAGACCAGCAGCAGCAAAGAAGGAAACAGCTGGCTGGCGGAACCTGCAGCGATATGCGAAAATACCGCGCCCGACATGGCAAAGAAAAAGCCTGCGTAAGCCCATTCCTTCAACAGGGGTAATTTAGGCACCAGTATGGCTGCTACGCCCAATATTTTCCAGGCACCTAATATCGTTAAAAAATAACCAGGATAACCCAAATGTTCCATCATATCCAATCCGCCTGCACCTGTTTTTCCTTTTAGCAACTGCAGCGCGCCGGTAGATACCATTCCCAGCGAGAGCCACACGGTCGCTATCCAGTAAATGATTTTGTTCGTCTTTGTCATGGCGATTATTTAAACTTATTGAGCGTATCCTGCAAGCGGTTATGTGCCATATTGATCCCTTGCGCAAAGGGCAGGCGAAGGATCTGATCCCTGTCCGCTACAGATTTAAACACCATCTTCATTGTTAGCTGGCTGCTGTCTTCGCCGGTTGCTTCAAATTCCAGGAACTCCAGTTGCGCCGGGAAGGGTGTGTTTTCCATTTCGAATGTGCGAATGATCTGCTGATTCGGAACAAATGCATGGATGACCCCATTGGCCCGGAATACCACATTTCCTTTTGCATCCGTTGTTTCAAACTGCCAGCCGCCATGCTTTGTATTCTCCAGTTTCAGCACTTTTGTTCCCATCCATTGTTCCAGCAGATCCGCTTCCGTATAAGCCTTAAAAACTAATTCGAGGGGCAAATCAAATGCCCGGGTAATCACTATTTCCTGTTGCCCGTCTTCGGCTTGGATTTTTGTCTTTTGTTCCATCTGGTATTATTTTTTTGGTTGGTATTTTTTCATGATGGTCTCCAGTTTGTTAAACCTGTTATCCCACAGCTGGCGGAACGGTTCAATAAAATCTGCTATCTCTTTCATTTTTTGTGGATTCAGGTGGTAATAAATTTCCCTGCCCGATTGCTTCTGTTCCAGCAGTTCACAGGCAATCAGTATTTGCAGGTGTTTTGAAACAGTGGGCCTTGCCGTGTCAAAGTTGGCTGCAATGGCCCCTGCTGTCATGGCTTGTGAAGCCACCAGCAATAGTATAGCCCTTCTGGTGGGCTCCGCGATGGCCTGAAAAACATCCCTTCTTAAATTCATTGTGTAGCTATTTGACTACAAATATATGCGTAGTTATTTGACTACCCAAATTTATAGTGAAATAATTTTCCTGCCAGCAGCGGGATGACCCCATTCGGCAACCATACCCCACAGTTGCTGGCAGCGCGCTGTATTTGCTGCATTCCTTTCTTTCAGTTATTTTGAAGCATTGGATAGAACAGGTTCGATTTGTTTTTTCTTCTACGATGAAATTTCCCCTAGGTATTATCCTGATTTTTAGGTGAAAATGGTTAGGGCTAAAAAAAAATTGAAAAAGAAAAAGTAATAGCATGATTTTGTTATATTTTTTCGCCGGCTTACTAATTGCCGGGCTTACCAATGGCATCTGGATAAAAAAAACAAAAAGGCTTTTATTACTCAAAACAATTGTGTCAGTTATAGCAGGCCTGGCGATAGGGTGGTTTATGGTTATGCGATTTCTTTTTCAGGCACCTGATTAGGTTAATCAAAGGACTATTTGACAAAAGATGCTCCCTGAATATTATTTGAAAATTGAATTAGCATTTTTTACAGTTAACTTTCCCAGGCCCTGCATATATTTTTGAAAGATGTATTTGTCTATTTTTGATGCATCATTCCCAAAAACAACTCATTAAATGGCCTGTGTTACAATGTATATAGTCGCCAAAAATTGCAAATCAATCTATGAGAGCAGGAATCGACAACCAGCTTGTATTCGATAATTATCGAACTATGACAGACCCTGACATCCTGCACGCCCATACACAGAACCTGGCCGGGTTGACAACGAAAGCAGTATCTTCCAAACATTCATAATAGCCTGAGATGACTATCGAAATAATTATCCAACCACTTGCATTAACCCTTTATGGCTTTTCAGGAACGGCTGCCAACAAAGACTATGCAGGAACTGCCTTTGCACTATCCGGCCGTATGTGGCAGGTCGTTAAGGACAATAATATTAAAAATGAAGGGAAGAATACCTGGGTCTATGAAACAAACGATAAGGTGTTTGCAGGCGTAGTGCTTACGGATATTCCGGCCAATAACTACCTGCTGGAAGAAAAGAATATCTATTTACTTAAACACGCTTATTATAAACATATTGGCCCTTACAGCCTGTTAAAACAGGTTGGCACCCATATGCGAAATGAATTAAAAAGCAAAGGTTTGGAAACCCGCCTGCCCTATATTGAAATATACGGACACTGGACAAATGATGAATCCAAATGCGAAACAGAACTACTGATGTCTTTACTTTAAATGTCATTTTCCCTTGCGCAACAAATACAGCTAGTCCTTACAACGTTCAACTATACCATTCAACCAATGACAACCGGCACTTTTACATTAACAATACATATGGTTTCCAGCCTCGACGGAATGATTGCCAAAAAAGACAACAGCGTTTCCTGGTTTGAGACAGCTGACCGCTATGAGAAAGGCGTGGAACTTACCAAACAAGACATGGAAGCATTTCTTACCATCATCGACTGCTATCTCATGGGCGCCCACACTTACGAGCACGCCCTGGAACTGTCGAAATCATATGGTTGGGCTTATGGTGATATCCCCACCATTGTACTATCGCATAGAAATTTGCCGGTGGAGCGACCGAACGTTGACATATATGCCGGCGACCTGAACGAACTGGTACATGAACGGCTGAAACCAGCTTATAAAAATGTTTGGCTGGTAGGCGGCGCCTCTCTTGTAAAAGATTTTATTCGTTTACAACTGGCAGACGAAATAAGGTTATCCGTTTTACCCATCATCCTGGGTGATGGCCTGCTGTTTTTTGACCAGTTAAGACAGGAACAGGCATTGCACCTCAAAGAGGTAACGGCTTACAAAAACGGCGTGGTGGAACTCTGGTATGAGATAAGAAAATAATGAACCGTTAATGATAGCATGCCAGCATTAATCCTATTCGGGTCATTATAAAATGCTAACAAAATCGTTATTTTATAACCGACGGTTTATAACTGATAGCATAAAAAAATTATTTGATTTTACGAATCAATCCAACCCTCCCCTCCTGATCGCCTTTGTTTGTGCCGGCCATTTTGTTTGCTCACCTGTTCTTGGGTTGATGGGTAATATTGCTTTTTCCGTTGAAGCCCGTTTGGGATCCTCACTTGCCATATAGGCCAGTATGGCTACCAGCGCCACATTTTTGGCAAGATCATCAAATACTACTTTATCATAGGTGTCCCGGTTGGTATGCCAGGTATAATTAAAATAAGACCAGTTCAGCGCGCCCAATGAAAAGCCCGGCGCGCCCACTGCATCAAAAGACGCAAAGTCGGACCCGCCACCACCCGGTGCTCCCGGAAAAGTAGTCTTAATGGAATCGCGGATATTCGATGGTACCTTGCTCAGCCAGCGCGTGAGGTACTCATAGGCATGCAGGTAACCCTGGCCAGACATATTCTCTACCCGGCCTGTACCATTGTCCTGGTTAAAAAGCGCCTGCAGTTTACCTACCGTATCCGGGTGGTCTTCTACAAATGCCCTTGATCCATTCAGGCCTTCTTCCTCGCTGCCCCAGTGGCCTACGAGTATCGTTCGTTTCGGGTGCGGGTATACTTTCTGCAGGATGCGCATTGCTTCCATCATCATCAGCGTGCCGGTTCCATTGTCCGTAGCGCCTGAGCCACCATCCCAGGAGTCGAAATGCGCCGACAGCATCACATATTCATCCGGCTTTTCACTACCCCTGATACCTGCCACTACATTAAAGGCAGGTACTTCGCCCCTTTCTTTGGACTCCACATGTACACTGATTTTCGGGTCGGCCCCTGAAACCACCAGGCGGTACAGCAAACCATAATCTTCCTGCATGATATCAATAGAAGGCACTTTCTTAGTGTAAGCGCCAAATATTTTGTCGACACCAAAACCAGCTGACCAATAAGAGCTGACAACACCTGCCGCGCCGGCTTTTTCAAGCGCCAGGGGCAGGGTGCGTGCCGTATAGCCTGATTTTTTGATCCGGTTGTTCCAGTTATCCGTCATGTCTTTGCGCTGATCTTTTATTTTTTGAACCGATTCGGCCGTACCAAACTGTTCCAGGTTATCATCCGGACGGCCGGTTGGCTGCAGCACAGAAACCATTACAAATTTTCCTTTTACAGAAGGCAGCCAGGCAGCATAAGCCACAGAATCTGCCAGGTCTGGCAGGATCAGCAGGCCGGCTGTCACTGTCTTCGTTCCCATCGATGGGCACCAGGCCAGCTGTGTTGCTTCCAGCGTACGCACACGGGGTGATACCATATCAATATGCGAGATGCCTCTTTCCCATCCTCTCCAGACACCCCAGTTCTGCGCCTCCGCAGGAATCCCCCAACCCCTGTATTTGGCCAGCGCCCAATCGCGCGCAGCGTCCATCTGTGGCGTTCCCACCAGCCGCGGGCCCACACTGTCGAAAAGCTGGTGCGCCAGCAACTGTAATTGTGAATTATTTTTTTCTTCCTGAAGGATGCGCTCTACCACCGAATCTTTCGGTGCCTGGTCGGCACCCGCTTCGCGACGGCCTTGTGCAAACGCGCTTGTAAAAGTGGGCACCAGCAATAGACATCCAAGGGTAAATTTTCTCATAAACCGAATATAATAAATCATGCCCGGATGGCTGCAGAAAAATGACGGATGGTGCCGGCATTTTATTCCGGGCATATTAATTTCGCCCGTATCGGTGAGAAGAAGCTCGCCCCTGCCAAATACAGTCTATTTTTAAGTCCCCTTCAACAATAAAACCTTTTATTCGGTAACCGGGCCTGGATAACCGGCCCAACCAAAAATATAACAAATGAAACCGCTATTATTTTTATTCATCCTTTTGTTTTTCTTATCAGGGTGCCAACAAGACCAGGGCCCAACAGTTGAAGTAGAAAAAGGCGTCACCATCCCCATTAAAGCATGCGTGGAAACCAATACAAAAGTACTGGGCAATTCAGTTAATACCGTTTTGCTTTGCAAGTGCCTGATACCAAAACTTTACGAAGACTTAAAAGCCGATCCCGAAAAACTCGCCCAGCTGAAGGCAGGCAATTGGGCGGATATGTCAAAAGATAAACAAGCATTGATAGCTACCTAATTCCAGGACTGTATTTCACAATCGGCAACAAATGACAGCACAACAAAACTGACCATTACCCCGAGAATGGCTGAAGGGATCAAAGCTCAAATCAAAGAAAGCCTTAGGGGTTCCGAGATGGAGAAGACAAATGACGTTGACAAATATTGCAACTGCATAATAAAAAGTTTACAAACTGATTTTACGGCAACAGAAATTTTACGGCCAAATTTTAACCAGACTGAAAAGTACCAGCAAGCAGTTGACAAGTGCTTAGCAGCAACAAGGAAAAATTAAAAATGCTTTCAGCACCGTTTTTCTTTTAGCTTTCGTACTGTTCTAAAAGATGAATGGACACGCGAGGTACAGTTGTGAAACATATCTTCGTACATACAGGCGCTGTTCGTTCTCATACAGCTGGCGTATCGGAACCGTACGCCTCACCTGCTATAACAAATGTATATAAATGATTATTAGCGCATTATGGGCTGGCATCTTTATTGGTGCAAACGCTGTAAAATCGGCACTGTGCTAAAAAATTATTTTACCATCGGGTGGAGAAACCTGTTGCGCAACAAGACTTATTCCATCCTCAACCTGGCCGGCCTGGCCATTGGTCTCTCCTGTTTTTTGCTGATTGCCTTATATGTGCTAGACTAACTGAGCTTTGATCGGTATAATTCCCGGGCAGAAGACATTTACACGTTAAATATAGAAGTACGCTGGGGAGGGCAGTATATACACGATGCGCAGACATCGGATATGATGGGCCAGCTCCTAAAAAAAGACTATCCGCAGGTGGAGGAATATACCCGGATCTATAACCAGTTTTCTAAAAAACTGGTCAAAAGCGGCAGCGAATACTTAACGGAAGATCGGGTTGCTTATGTTGATTCCAGCTTTTTTAACGTGTTCACACTCCCTGCGCTGGCAGGCAATACAAAGACAGCCCTGAACGAGCCCAATACGGTTGTGATAACCGCTTCTATGGCTGCGAAATATTTTGGCGGAATAAGTGCCGGGATGTCTGCTGTGGTGGGCAAAGTACTGGAAGTAAAAGAGAATGATAAGCTGGTGCCATACAAAATAACAGCGGTCATCAAAGACATTCCCGAAAACTCGCATTTTCATTTCGATTTATTATTTCCCATGAAAAACCTCGATTACCATTGGGGGCAGATCGGCAATATCAATTTTTATACCTACCTGTTATTGAAGCATGGAACAGACTATAAAGTTTTTGAAAGAAATTTTATTCAATATATCTCCCGTTACGAGTTGCCTGCATTCAAGGAGATGAACATTAATAGCCTGGCCGAATTCGAGAAGGCGGGCAACAAGATGCGGTTCTCCCTGCTTCCCCTAACAAAAATTCATTTGAATGGAACCGCGATGGATGAGATAAACCCGCCGGGCAGCATACTCTATGTTTATATTTTCACAGCCGTGGCATTGTTTATTTTACTCATTGCCTGTATCAACTTTATGAACCTGACCACGGCCCGTTCCGCCGGAAGGGCAAAAGAAGTGGGCATCCGGAAGGTATTGGGTACCGGGCGCAAAGAACTCATCCGGCAGTTTTTGGTTGAATCTATCCTGACGGTCTCATTGTCTCTTCTGCTGGCATTGGTGATGACATATCTTGTATTGCCTTCATTAAATACACTGGCAGGAAAATCAATACCGCCACAAAGCCTTTTATCAGCTTCTGTTCTTCCGTTCCTGATTGCGTTGCCCTTTGTAATAGGATTGCTGGCCGGCAGCTACCCGGCCTTTTTCCTGTCGGCCTTCAGGCCCATCGAAATATTAAAAGGCAAATTGAAACTGGGTAGTAAAAACGTGGGCCTCCGGAGTGTGTTGGTGGTCTTCCAGTTTGCAGCTTCTATTTTCCTGATCGTTGCAACGCTGGTGGTTTACCGGCAGCTCCATTATATCCAGCACCGCAACCTGGGGTTTAACAAAGACCAAATACTGATCATTAATGGTACCGACGCATTGGGTACAAGGGTGGATGCTTTTAAAACCGGCGTATTACAATTGCCCGGCGTGAAGAGTGGAACGATTGGTTCTTTTTTACCTGTTGCCAATGCAGACCGCAACGCCTGGAATTTCTCTAAGGATCCGGTGCCTACCGCCTCCAATAATTTTAATGCACAGGTTTGGAATATCGATTATGATTACCTGGCCACCATGGGCATGACCCTTGTGAAGGGAAGAAATTTTTCGCCCGATTTTGGGAGCGATAAATCCACCCTGATCATTAACGAAACAACCGAAAAGATGCTGGGGTACAAAGATCCCATCGGCCATAATATGTACCTGGTTGATGGCGGCAAAGCAGTTGCCTTTCCCATCATTGGCGTGGTAAAAAACTTTAATTATGAATCCATGCACCAGGATATTGGCCCCCTGGTATTCCGGACCGATAAAAGCCCTGGCCTTGCATCGTTCAAAATCAGGCCAGCCAATATTGGCGCAATCATCCCACAGGTAAAAGCGCTGTGGAAAGCAATATCGCCCGGTATGCCCTTTAGCTATCGTTTCCTGGATCAGTCTTTTGATAAGATGTATGAGTCTGATCAACGGGTTGGCACAATCGTCCTTGTATTTGCTTCTCTGGCCATTTTTATTGCATGCCTGGGAATATTCGGACTGGCAACTTTTATGGCGGAGCAGCGTACAAAGGAAATCGGCATTCGCAAGGTCTTAGGAGCCAGTATCGGCGGTATTGTACAATTGCTCAACAAAGATTTTATCCGGCTGGTAGCGATTGCCTTTGTAATTGCCACACCCCTGGCCTGGTGGGCCATGCATCAATGGCTGCAGAATTATGTTTTCCGGACCAGTCTAAGCTGGTGGATATTCGGGATAACGGGCGCCATTACTTTGCTTTTAGCGCTGGTTACGGTCAGCTTTCAATCCATTCGGGCGGCGATTATCAACCCGGTGAAAAGCCTGCGGACGGAGTAGGAATTTTTGCTCCCGGAAGGCTATTTTTATATTCTATAACCAGTCAGACCCTTGTTTCCCGGTAATAGCGGGCAAAACAACAGGGTAATTTTTGTCGTTTTTAACAGGCCTTAACAGTATAACAATGATAGTATCCTTTCTCTATCCCCACTTTTTCAGGAAGGCTTATAAGAATTGCAATAGGAATAAACCTTTGTGATTTTTCCATCCTGTCAAAATTCATAGACATAAAAGGAATTAAATTTATTGACTGTTTCCCCTGCCCTGATAAATTCAGCATGCCCGTAAATAGCGATCGTATTCGCCTCTTCAACGATTCCGAACAGGTCGAATTTTGTGGTGACCGACTGAAAATACTGCGCAACATTTTCGGCGAATGCAATGACGGATTGCTTACCTTTTAATTGCTGAAAATGCTCGTAGATATTCCATTCAATATTTTCCGCCAGGTGGGCCTCCACTTTTTCAAATTCGCCACCGGAAAAAAAGGTTGCTATTTCTTTATTTGTCATACCTGCTTTTTAATTACCGCACAAATATATACCCTGCTGCATTGATATTTGTGGGCCAAACGCGACAATTACCGTGCATTTTGCGAACGTGGCAAATAATTATTTTTCTGTTCCTGTAAGAACCCGGGCACTTTAGCGTACTAATTACCAAAACAATCTTTAAGTGAGCGAAAACGAACAACTGGAGATACTGAAAGAATGGCTGCAAAGGCATAAGGGACTTTTATTTAAAGTCGTAAGGGCATATACCATAATAGATCACGACGACCTTTTCCAGGAAATCATTATCCAGGTATGGCATTCCATCCCTTCCTTCCAGCAAGCGTCTTCTGTTACCACCTGGCTGTACCGGATTGCGCTGAACACGGCCATTAAATGGACCAAAAAAGAAATAAAACATGCCGGTGCTGAAACGCTTGACAATGTGCAGCATCTGCTGCAGGAAAACCGGGCACAGATAGATGACCGGCTGGCCTGGCTCTACGCAGAGATATACAAGCTCGATGAAATTGACCGGTCTGTTACACTGCTGCTGCTGGAAGGTTTCAGTTATAAAGAGATGGCTGACATGCTGGGCATCAGCGAATCGAATGTCGGCGTCAAAATCAATCGTATTAAAAAACAACTTATTGCTAAATCAAAAAATTATGATAACCATGGAATTTGATGAAATGAAAAAAATATGGGATGCACAAAACAACCAGTCCCTTTATACCATCGATGAAAAAGCACTGCACAACCGCATTCAGTCGAAGATGACCAAGATACGCCGTTTCACTACCGTCAGCGACTGGTTGCTCATCCTGATCTATCTTGGCACCGGCTTCGTATTGTTTCGCCAACATCCCATCAACACCGGGGTAAATATATTTATATACCTGGAAATAGCCTGGATGTTGGCTACCGTTGTGTATTTAGTGATCAACCATATCCGCAGGATAAAGGCCGGCCGCCGTTTTGACCGAACCATTCATGGCGATCTTGACCATGCTATTTCACTTGCCAATTACCAGCTGCGTCTTTCACAGTTCGTTGGCTGGAATTTGTTGCCCATGGGAGCCATTATGATCCTCAGCGGATGGGAAGCGGGGAAGTTGCTTAAAGTAAGCATCGTAATACTGCTGTCATACACACTTGCCTTTTATGTTGTCAGAAAAGGATACAACGCGAACAAAAGAAGAAAGCAGTCGTTGCAGGCGTTAAAAGAGAAACTTGATATAGGTAATTAAGTGCCAGCACGGTTAGTATTGAATGCAGGTTTCAGCCTGCTGTTCACTATTAAAAAAATCCTACAATTTGCCCTGATCACAAATGTTATGATTGTATTATTGAGCCATCAAGATTAATTTTCGTTGTACCTTCAGGGCATCAATGATACTATTTAAAGTAGATTTTAAAAACAATATGGCCATCAGTGCGGCGTACACGCTTCCGCATAGGCAAATCGACTGGAAAGAAAATCCTTACAGTATCCAGGCAATTGAAGTCTATGCCAATAATAATTTGCAGGCAATGGAATTGGCGCAGGCACAGGCAAATGAAAAGTTGAAAAAATTTACTTGATGCCCGTTTTCACCTCATCGGTATGTACCTACCTTATTCACTGACCAGGACGATTTTATTAAAATAACCCATCATGTTGCCGATTGCTTTCTGTCTTCATAGTAGCATGGCCAATCCCTGATTACTTTTTTTGAGCTTGCGCGTGATTTTGGAAATATCTATGTATTTTACCGGAAATAATCCGCCAATGCTGAGCTTTCTGTCTATTATTGCCTTGATCATTATAGTGGGGCTGGCTTTTTTTGTAACCGTTACTATACATGAACTGGGCCATGCTGTACCGGCCTTGCTATGGACAAGGGATGAAGTGTCCATCTTCATTGGCTCCTTCGGAAACCCGTACGAGTCTTTTCATACAAAAATAGGCCGGATAGATTTTTATTGCACTTACAATCCCCTGTTATGGTACAAAGGTTGCTGCCTTTGTTCAGACGACTATTTATCCATTAACCAACGAATTTGGCTGGTGGCGGCCGGTCCCATTGCTTCTATTCTTGAAACGGTACTGACCTGGCTATTGATTGCAAATCTTCAACAGGCAGATTTTTTGCGCATCGTGTTCGGAAGCCTTTTTGTCATTTCGCTCGGCGCAACCGCATATAGTGTGCTGCCCAATCCCGTTCCCCGGTATACGCCATCCGGCCATGCCGTATACAGCGATACCTATGAAATCTTCAGGTTGGTTCGCAGGAAAAACAGGGGATATTGAACGTGCCAACAGGGAAGTAAACATCTTGTATTAATTGCTTACATCACCGCGTTGGTATCATTATAAAAGAATGACAGATAAAAATAAAAATGCACCATATGAGAAAAATAATTTCATTTATGCACATTTCGCTCGATGGTTTTGTAGCAGGACCCAACGGAGAAATGAACTGGATTAAAGTGGATGAAGAAATTTTCGATTTTGTCGGTAAGCGGATCAGTGAAACCGACACCGCCTTGTATGGACGAGTAACTTATGAGATGATGCAAAATTACTGGCCTACCGCCGGAGATGCGCCGGATGCGAGCAAACATGATATTGACCATTCCAAATGGTACAAGAATGTTCGCAAACTTGTTTTATCAAAAACAATAAAAGACAGCAGCCTGACTAACACAACAATTATCAGCGAGAACCTTTCGGACAGCATACATAAAATAAAAGACCAGCCAGGCAGTGAGATCGCTCTTTTTGGCAGTCCCACAGCCACCCATGCGCTTATGGAACTAGGCTTAATTGATGGCTATTGGCTATTTATTAACCCGATTGTTCTCGGACAAGGCATCCCTTTGTTCAAAGACATCAAAGACAAAATAAAGCTGAAGCTGTTGAGCAGCCGGCCATTTGCTTCCGGGGTCACTGAGCTGAATTACCTGGTAGATAAGCTATAACCGGTAAATTGGGGGGGAGTACTTATAGAGGGTGTAAGCGATAAATTGTTTATGGGAGCAGGTGTTTGGGGCCATTCTATTACGACAAATTGCGACCATTTTAGACATTCTTTGTCGCAATCATGCATATTGCGTAAAAAATACAACTATTGCGACAATTATTGACGCGATGTAGCATCAGAGGGTTATTAATGCACCCACTAAAATCTGCGGGCATCGTGCGAATAACCCTTTAAAACGTTATTCCGAAGAGTACAGCTTTCGATGCTAATGAGCGCCGCGAAATAAAGCGGAAAATAAGTCATCTAAGATACCAGTCGCCAATCAAAAAAAATATACGATTTGTTGCTAAACCGCAGGTTCAGCAACGCCCGTAAAAAAATAAATATTTGTTGCTAAAACGAGGCATCTCAAAGGCCGCTGGTGTCGATTGTCGAAACAAGGTACCTGTATTTGATAATCGCTGAAAACCTTTGTTGCACCTGCCTATTATTGAAAAAATTATTTTTACCCGGACAACAATGGTTCTTAATCACAAGAGATATAAAGGTTGCGTTTTACTATCAAATATTTGTTGACTATAAAAATGTAAAAATTGACACAACAGAATGGAAACCTGTTGACAGGTGAAACCGCTGAAAAAAATTAGGGCAACAAGCACAGCTACACTGTGTACCGTAGCATGTAAGCAATTGTCCGGGGTAATAGCGCGACGGTTCCAAAACCATATCTAAGCCCATCTCCCCCGCTTTCTTACCATTTTCCACCGGTAATGGGTTAGGACCAAAACCACCTCCTTTACGGTATAAGTTTGTGTTATCAATCTTTAACTGTAAAAAAATTTATATGAAACAGCAATGGAGCTTATTACTTATCCTGGCAGCCGGACTTATTTCGGAAACGATTAAAGCGCAAGCACCCCCCACATTTATGCTGGTGGGTAAAATTGAGGAAAGCGCCTCCTACCTCGGCCAGCTAGACCGGGAACCATTCGAAAAAGGGGAAGCCGAATCAGAGTGGGCATCGGCTGCATCCGACCGGGCCAACACCTGCATCCAGGCATTGGACCAGTTCTCTAAAACGCCCAATGCCAGTGCGCAGACTTTTAAAGTAAAATTCAGCGAAGGCCAGGGCCTGTCTGCGGCGGTAGAAAAAAAACTGACCCTCGAAGAGGTTACCGGTTATGTAACCGAGTATTATGCATTGGCCCGGCTGTCTAAATTACGCCGTGACCTGGAACAGGATGTAATGAAATGCAATGTCTGGTTCGAGGATCTTTCCAATGGCAAAAAACTCGATGTTACTTCGGCAGAAATGGCCAAGATGGTAGGCGAAGACCTGCAAAAAAGGCTTAAAACCGTGCAGTCCCTGGGTCTTCAGGAAAAAGTAACCATTTCCAACGCCGGTAATGAATATGATTTTGACAAGCTGAAGCAATTGGGCGATTACACGGCCCTGGCAGGTGGCAAACAATACGATGCAGTGATGGCGGCGAGAAATGCAAAAGACAAGCCATTCCTTGATGCCCTCAGTGGCGGCAAGAAAAAAATCTTTATGAGTGAGATGGCTGGTAACAATGGCATGTGGGATTGTTCAGGCCCCGGCGGCCGTTCCTTAACCACTCCCGCACAACTAAATGGCGCCAGCACCTGGTACACCTGGGGCGTAAACACAGATGGTTTGATAAATACCTGGCATATTACGGGCTACGTGTTCAATGGTAACGAGCTGGCCAAAACAACCAGCCGGCGTGGCATTGGCTTAAGGCCTTCTGCTGCTGATTTCAGGTAGAAGGGGAACAGGTTATTGAATATTTATCATGTTAGATTCATACATGAACAGCGCCTGACAAACTAATACGATCTATTCAGATAATCAATCACTACAGCAGCCGATGGAAAGCACGCAAATTGCCTTCCATCGGCTTTGCTGTGGGCGGTATGCCCGTTTTGCAGCGTTATCAATCCATCAGCACGCTGCATAGGGTTTGCCCGAGGTCGGCGCCTTTGGCTACGGTAACGGAATAGATGTAAACACCCGATTTCCAGGTCTGGCCGGCCAACGGTAATAAGGTTAGGTGGTAAACGCCTGCCACGGCACCACCACCTACAGCACCGATATGGCTTGTGCTGCCGCCAGGTCCTACAATTTCAGATCCGATGTTAAAATTGGCCATCGACAGTCCCGGCACGCCGGTTCCGTTGGCATCCGTTATACTCACGATGAGATACAGATTCAGGGCATTGCCTGGTGCTGCAACGGTATCTTCTGCAATTGCAGTTACATTTAATTTTGCCATATTGATTTATTTAAGTGATGGTGAAGATGGTTTCCTTCGTCAAAATAAATTTTTTTAACCATCCTGTACAATACCCTGTTTAGAGGATTTTTGGAAAGCATAAAGCAATAAAAAAACCGCCCGAAGGCGGTCTTTTATCGTACACATACCATTTAAAGAATGACCAGTTTAAAAGTCTTCGGTAGTTTTCCGACACCGCTTAACCGGATGATATACATCCCTTTGCTCAGCGCACCTGTTTGCATAAACAAGGTATTCGAGCCTTTATTCAGGAGCAGCGTCTGGTCGTTTAATAAAACGCCATTGCTGCCCATCATCTGGGCCCTCGCCTTTACTGCTGCCGTACTCGTAATCTGCATCCTGACCGGCTGGCCCCTGTGCACGGGGTTGGGATTTAACAGCACCGACTCAATTGCTGTATTCTGATCATTGGTTAACGTTATACCAACCGGGTTTACTGCTGCAAACCTTGAACCGCTGCCAGCACCTCGTTTATAGGTCAGGAACCACTCGTACAGGTTCGGATTATTGTAATAGGAAACAGTCAGGGCGGGAATGAATGGAACCTTAAAAATTAAAGTTTATTTTGTGGATAATAC
>CAXTMV010000115.1:0-5602 GCA_964245425.1 uncultured Flavihumibacter sp.
TTAGCACGGGTGTTGGCCTCCGAAATAAACACCTGAAGGAAAAAGAAGAATGGTTCGATACTAAAAAATATCCCCGTATCAGTTTTCATTCTAAAAAGATCGAAAAATCCGGAACGGGTTTCAAGGCCCTGGGTGTGTTAACACTCAAGGGTGTGTCAAAACCCGTTGAGATCCCTTTTACTTTTTCGCCAAAAGGCGATGGCGGAATCTTTAAAGGGCAGTTTACGATAAAACGAGAAGAATATAAGCTGGGCAAAGAAGGTGGTTCAGTTGGCAGTGATGTGACCGTCACCCTCGAAGTACCCGTAAAAAAATAAGGCCTGGCCCCCTGCATCCATTGCCTGTGAATAAAAGGCCGTCCTGAAAAGGATGGCCTTTTATTTGTGCCTATAGTACTTATAAAATAAAACTATGAAACTGGTTAGACTGATCCCCAATATTTTCTATTCAGACATCGCCGTTGGACTACAGCTTTTTGTGGACGTGCTTGGCTTTACCATTGTGTACAGCGATACAGCAGGCGCCAACAAATTTTATATCATTGAAAGAGAGGGCGTAAAGATACACCTGGTAGAAAATGATGAATTTGCGAAAAAAGACAGGCCGGAAATACGCATTGAAACAGACGATATTGACGCCTTGCACCAGGAACTCAGTAGCAAAGAGGTGAAACTGTTTCACCCCAACCTGCCCGCCATCAAACTACAGCCCTGGGGCCTCCGGGAGTTTGGGCTACTCGATAAGAGCCATGTCTGCGTGGTTATTCAACAAACAAGAACCTACGACAAGTAATGCATAAAACAATAATTACTGTTCAATAATTATTGTATCCGGCTTTCGTAAAAAGCAGGTAGTCGAAATTCATATTTCCTTTTTCTTTTACCTGTAATGTCAGCAGGTGCGTTCCTTTCTCCAAATGAACCGTGGTTAAAGAATCCTGCCTGTTCCAATGATGCCATTGCCGCCAGGCAACGGTATCGCGTGCATCATAGGTGCTGTTTATTTTCAGGTTGCCGGTGGTTTCTTTTTTGTCTACCTGCAATGCAATACTACCTCCCGCATTAGAGGTATACATCAGACCTACCTGGTATTGGCCGGTCTCCTGCACACGTATGGTATAATTAACCCATTCGCCGGGCTGTGTCCAGCCCAGGTACAGCTGGTTAAAGGCGGGCATGGTTCCATTGAAGGGATTATCATCGATACCACCGGTTTTTGTATATGATATATCAACTCCTTCGTGCATACGGAATTCATTGAGGAAGCTGCCGTTTGCCGGGTTCAGCCGGCCGCTTCCATTATTGATGCTGTCTGCATCGTGGTAAGCAATTCCTTCACCGCCTTCATCATAGCGCTCACATTCAATACGGCCCGGCACCACCTGCATTTTATTATGCCAGGGTTTACCGGGTTGTGCAGTTGTTGCCGTGCTGCAGGCAATAAATGAAACAAACAGCCACCCGGCGAATCTTTTTTTAATCATATTAAAAGTTTGTATTTGCCATTATTGATAGCGGGCACCCGGCTGCTCATCACTACTATTGCAGCGCACCGGGCACCACGGTCACCAGTTGTTTTCTTCCCTGTCTTAATACACCCAGTTCAATTCTTTTTCCAATTACCTTTTCATGCAGGTATTTATGAAGACTGTCGGGTGTTGCTACCGGTTTACCCTCAAATTCAACAATGATATCGCCAGTCCTGAGCTGGTTATTGTGCAGGTTCGCATCGGCCAGTATCTCGTAAATATATACGCCGGTAGGGGTTTTTAAATGATTGGCACCAATCATGCGCGGGGTGAGGTCTACCGGCTGCGCTGCAATGCCCAGCTGCGCCCGTTTTACCTTGCCATGTATCACCAGTTGCCCCGCAATATAGGCAGCCAGGTTCGACGAAACAGCAAAACACAAACCTTGTGCGGCCGCTACCACGGCCGTATTCACGCCGATTACCTTTCCTTCAGCATTCAGCAGCGGGCCGCCGCTGTTGCCCGGGTTCAGGGCCGCATCTGTCTGGATAATATCATCTATCAGCCGTCCATTGTTCGCTCTCAAGGTTCTTCCCAACGCACTTACTACGCCCGCTGTTACGGTATGTTGCAGGCCCATCGGGTTACCGATGGCAATGGCAATCTGGCCAGCTTCCAGCAGATCTGAATCGGCAAACTGCAACGGTTTCAATTGTCCATCATATACCTTTACCACGGCAATATCCGTAGAAGGATCGGTTCCGATAAGCGTAGCATTCAATTCTATTCCATCTGCAAAAGCAACTTTTATAGCAAATGCCTGTTCAATAACATGGTGATT
Organism: uncultured Flavihumibacter sp.; assembly: GCA_964245425.1. GTDB lineage: Bacteria > Bacteroidota > Bacteroidia > Chitinophagales > Chitinophagaceae > JACMLD01. Next base: position 2,310 of record CAXTMV010000115.1, read on the forward strand.
GGTTACAATATACCCATCCGTAGAAATAACGAAACCGGAGCCCGTGCCCTGTTGGGTAACCTCCTTTTTTGTATTCGGATGCAGGGTCTTCTTCAGCACCCTGATATGCGCCACCGCCTGTGCGGCATGGCGTACCACGCCTGTTACCGTGCTTGAATAGATATCCAGCAACTGCCGGTCTGTAGCAGCCACCCGCTGCACCGTGAAAATGTTTTCTTCCATTGTCACTGCTACCCAACAATCAAACCAACTGAAAAACCAGCAATTTTGGCAGACAAATAAACTTTGCCTATACATTTGCGCATGCATCCGAACGATTCAACCAACCGTTTCTCCGACAGGGCAGCTAATTATGATCTATACCGGCCGGGGTATCCTACAGCTGTCATCACTTACCTGCAGCAAACCACCGGACTGCCTGCAGGATCGATCATTGCAGACATTGGTTCAGGCACCGGTATTTTTTCGGCCCTGTTACTGGATGCCGGGTATGCAGTGAAAGCAGTAGAACCCAACCAGGCGATGCGCATGGCGGCAGAAAAAAAACTGCAGCGCTGTACCTTTTTTGAAAGCATAACAGGCAGTGCCGAACAAACGCAGTTGCCGGACCATGCAGTTGACCTGATTACAGTGGCGCAGGCTTTTCACTGGTTCAACCCGGCCATGGTAAAACGGGAATGCAGGCGCATACTGAAACCGGGTGGTTATATATTGCTGGCCTGGAATATATTGCAAAGCGATACCCCCGTCTTAAAAGCCTATACCGGCATCAAGGAAAAATATGCCGCCGGCAGTACCCCTACCAGCCAGGCTGAGCCCACGCTTATCAACGACTTTTTTGCCCCGAATCCTGTTGCCACCCGCAGGATACGCCATATCAAGTGGCTCGATGCAGCGGGCATTAAGGGTTTGCTATTATCCTCTTCGAAAATCCCGCTCCACCAAAACAGCGTATATACAGCAATGCTGCGGGAGCTGGCCGGCCTGCATCATCAATATGCGAAAAATGGTGTATTGAAACTCGAATATGAGACCCTATTATTCCTGGCACAATTGGATAAATAACAATGAAAAGTAATAATACGATTATTACCGGTCATTAATACGAGAACAACAGATGCGGTATTTAACCGGCAGCCGGCGAGTTTGCATATGTCCAATGCCAATTGCGTGATCTTCATTGTTAAAAAAATAAAACACAGCTGGCAATTGTGTCCATTCATCGGGGAACCATCGCCTTTTAACAAGTTCTTGTGGCATCTGCGCAATATCAATAAAATATTGCCTTTACTGTATCGTTTTAATAAAGACTGGTGCAACGGCGGAACTTAGTATTTGTTTTATTATCACTATGAAAACTCTTATAGAACCTTAAAATCCGATATCCTATGATAACAGCTGCCATTCCCGCTTCTGAAACATTGCGTCTTGTTGATCTTGATTCTTATGACATCATGGACTCTTCTGCGGAAGATGATTTTGATGAACTGGTAGAACTGGCCAGCCAGATCTGCAACAGTCCGATTTCTTTTATCAGCCTTCTCGACAAGGACCGGCAATGGTTCAAATCGAAAAAAGGAATTGATGACACCCAGAGCGATCGCGATGTGGCCTTTTGCGCACACGCCATTCTGCAGGACGAAGTCTTTGTTGTAGAAGATGCCTCAAAAGACATCCGTTTTGTAGGCAATCCCTTCGTGACCGGCGATGCGCACGTTCGCTTTTATGCGGGCGCACCCATTGTTTCTCCTGCAGGGCATAATCTGGGTGCGCTTTGCGTCATCGACCATAAACCGAAAACATTATCGCAACAGTAAGAAAGGTCACTGGTCATATTATCAAACCAGGTGACCAAACTACTGGAACTGCGTAAAAAAAATATGCTCATACGGGAGCGCGCCGAAGAAATCATCAGCTTAAAGAGCAAGGCCATCAGCACGGTCATGAAAACGCAGGAAGAAGAGAAAAAAACCATTGCCTCCAGCATGCATGAGGAACTGGCACAGGGCATCGCTTCCAGCATCTTCTACCTGAATACGGCAGAAACACAGCCCGATCAAACCTTGCAATTGTTAAAGACAGCCAAGAACCAGTTAAAAGATATCCTGGTAGATATGCAAAACCTGTCTTATTCCATTACCCCGCATATTGTTGACCTGATACCCGCCAAAGAACTGGTGCTTGAATACGCCACAAAAATAGCGGCTACCTTTCCTTTTCTTATTGAACTGGAGACAGTAGGCAATAAAAACAACGGTACCGCCGACAACGCCATTTGCAGCATCCGCATCATTGAACAATGGCTCAAAGTACTGGAGGGAAAAAATGATGTTTCCTTTGTCAAAATCACCATCCGCACCAATGATCATTTTGAGTTACTGATTGAAGACGACAGCTGTTCCGTAAGTTTTGAAACCCTGGAAAAAGAAATACACAACAGCCTGGTATACGAACGAGCTTACTCAAATGGCGGAACGGTCGAACTATCAGATTCATTGCGGGGCAAAAACCTGCTGAAAGTTCGGTTGCCGATGGCTAATTAATTATCGTTGTGCCATATATTATTCCCTTTGTTGGCGTCTGGATATAATTTATCAGGATCAATTACCACTTTGCTTACTACACCGGTAGAATTGTACCTGAATTTCCAGAAGCTGCCGTGCTGCCAGATCTCAACGGGCAATTTGATGCGGCCGGTTTTTCCATCCGCCTCCGTTACTTCTACGGTAACCGGCATGGGCAATTTCTCCAGGTTGGCAATGGTAATGATGCTGCCGTTTTTAGGATCGTTTTGCGGGTAAGCAACATCCTGTACGGCCAGGTCTATTTTCCAATTGTTCAAAAACCAGCCACGCCAATACCAGTCGAGCGTTTCGCCGGCATAGTTTTCAATACAATGAAAAAAATCATAAGGTGTAGGATGTTTAAAGGCCCATTTGTGCACATAATAGCTGAGCGCGCTGTCGAACCGATCTTCGCCCAGTATGTTTTCCCGCAACAGGGTAAGGCCCAGGCCGGGTTTACCATAAGCAACATTACCAAGGTTACGCGGGTTGGTAACATCGGGGATGGTTAGTATGGCTTCTGCACTGTCGTTATAATAAGGCTTTGCAAAGTTCTGGCGGTTCACCGGTCTTTTATTGTCGAACTCTCCATGGTTAAAACTTTTATCGGCCATGGTGTTGATGAACGTATTAAAGCCTTCATCCATCCAGGGATATTTTCGTTCATTGCTGCCCACGATCATCGGGAACCAGTTATGCCCGAACTCATGCGATGTAACGCCCCAGAGA
>CAXTMV010000115.1:5612-7553 GCA_964245425.1 uncultured Flavihumibacter sp.
TGGCTGTAGGATAGCTGAATTCAAACAGGTATTTTGAATAGAATTCAATAGCGCCTTTTACAAATTCGGTGGACCGTTTCCAGGAACTGTCGCCCGCGCTTTCCACCGGGTAGGCAGAAGCAGCCATGGACGTTTTACCACTGGGCAGGTTGATGCGTGCGGCATCCCATATAAATGCTTTCGATGATGCCCAGGCAACGTCTCGCGTATTGCTGCACCTGAATTTCCAGGTGAGGCGGTTTTTGCCTGCGGGCCTTGACGCCGGTGCGGCTATTTCATCCTGCCCGCGAATCACCACTGTTTTATCGCTCTGCCTTGCTGCCTCCCAGCGCTTCAGCTGTTCGGCCGTTAATACTTCTTTAGGATTCAGCAACTCGCCCGATCCTACAACAATATGACTGGCGGGCACGGTAACGCTGAAATCGATATTGCCATACTCCAGGTAAAATTCTCCCTGCCCCAGGTAAGGCAGCGTGTTCCAGCCGTATACATTATCGTATACACACATGCGCGGGTACCATTGCGCTATTTCATACACCCAGCCGTTTTTGGTACTTAGCCGACCCATACGATCTGTGCCATATTCAGGCACCAAAAAGTTATAGGTAATTTTAAACTGGATGGTTCCGCCGCCGGGCTTTATGTCGGCGGGTAATTTTATCTGCATACGGGCGTCGCTCACATTATAATTGGCCGCAAATGTCTTTCCGTCTTGTATAACCGAAACAGCCGTGATATCATATCCGCCATCAAATTGTCCGCGGTTGGCCCAGCGGCCGCCGCCAATGGCTGTTGCAGCCACGCCTCTTGACTTGAGGTTGTATATATTCTGATCGAGCTGCAGCCAAACGAAAGACAATGACTGCGGGCTGTTATTGGTATATTTTATCAATACACTTCCATTGATGCTTTGCAGGGAATCATCCAGCGATGCTTCGATGCTGTAATCCGCCCGATTCTGCCAGTACCGGGGCCCGGGGGTACCATCGGCCGCCCGTACATCATCTCCATAATTGGGATAAAAAAGCGGGTAAAAAGCTTCGTGCTGATCGTAATTGGAATTTGTCTGTGCAAAGGTCTGCGCAGAAATAAGGAACAAAACACTTACCAATACAATGCGGATGTTTGCTACCATCATATATAGTTTAATTAAATAAGAAGGCAAAAATAAACCAATTGCCGGAAGATAATACAGGGCCGCCAATACAAGTGTTATTTCCAGAAAGCACGGCCCCTGACCTGGGCCCCATATCCGGTCTTCTTTAAAAATTTACTGGTGCCAGCCACCAGGTCTACCTGGCCGGCCAGGTAAAAAACATAGCTGGCATCGGCGGGCAATTGCTCAATCCAGGTAAAAAGCGCCGAATAACCAATGGAGGTTTGCGGTATCATCTTCGCGGGCAGCCAGGGGTAGCGCGTGGCAAAAAGAGGTAGCAGCTGGGCATTCCTGAACAGCAAAGCGCCGGTAACAGTTGCCTTTTGCCCCGCCAGCCGGCGAATGGCATTAAAATGGCCCACGCTTGCCTGGTCGCCTATAAAAACCAAGGTGGCGCCCGGTACAGGTGCGTGTTTAACCGGATCGATGCTGATGTATTGTATCATGTCGCCTTCGCGCAGGCTTTTTGCCCAATCACTGCCCACGCCCGGGTGCCCCGCATCTATGTACAGGCTGCAGGTTTTGTCTGCCGGCTGGCAATTGGCAGGTGTATAATCGCGAAAACTAACAGCGCCCACACGGCAATTCAGCTTTACAGGGCTTTGCCATTCTTCCATATGGCATTGCGGCAAATGAAGATCAACCTCCAGCCAGGCTTGGTTCAGCCAGGACCGCACCGCCAGTACCCTCCCTTTTTTTAAGATGATATTTTCCAGCAGGGAGAACCGGCCATGCACGGCTTTTGTATCCATGACGCAAAATTATTTAAGCTGATGGATTATAAC
>CAXTMV010000115.1:7563-9392 GCA_964245425.1 uncultured Flavihumibacter sp.
TTGCAGGGGCGTTTTATCCTTGTCCGGCACCGCGTCCAGTTCTATAATTCCCCATCCTTTAAACTGTATGGCATCAAGCGCCTTCAGTACACCGGGTACATCAACGGTACCCCTTCCCAATTCTACAAACTGGTATTTTTTTGCATCGTCTCCTGTAACGGCGCGTACATCTTTAAGGTGAATATTTTTCAACCGGTTTTTATATTGGCCGATGGCCGTAACCGGGTTGCCACCGCCCTGTTTGTAATGGGCAATGTCCAGTAATAATTTTACATGTTGTTCATCGCTGCTGTTCAAAATAATATCCACTTCTTCCGGTGTTTGCCCCAGCTGGCCCATATGGTTGTGGTAATTGGTGCTGATGCCGATATCGGCCGTTCGTTTACCGATTTCCGTTAGCAGCCGGCCAAATGTCTGCAAGTCTTCTTTACTCGGATCACCTTCTTTGGGCCGTGAACCATTGGTGAACTGCAGATCCGTTCCGTTCAGTGCTTTTACAAATCGTGCATTGTCAGTATGCATTTTAATAACCGCTTCATCATCGCCGGTATTGATATTGGCATTGCCGCTGGAAAACATAACCAGTTGCAGGTGGTTTTGCTGCAGCAGGTCCAGCAATTTTGCCGGATCCTGTCCGTAAGTAGCCACTGTATTAGAGCGAAGCTGGATACCGGCAAAGCCTGCGGCGGAAATATCTTTTATGGCCTGTTCGTCTTTGCCACCCCAGGTAATGGCGGCATACCCAATCTTCAGCGCACCGGGGGTATGGAAAGGCGACGTCTTTGCAGAACGCGGCAGTATGGCGAGGCCTGCAGTGGCCAATACACCACGGGCTAAAAATTTTCTCCTGCTAATGAATGATTGCATAGCTGTTTTTTATAAAATTACAGTAATTAAAACTATCCTCTTTCCTGCGCGGCGCTGGAATCACCGGCTGAAGGCAAGGGTGCATGCCGGCGGCTTACGATAAGGTGAATAACGAGTGCCGTTGCAGAAAAAACCAGGCCGATAATGCAAACACCTTTCCATTGAAACCTTGCCCATAACTGTGTTGCTGCAAAAGTGCCTGTGGCCCCGCCCAGGAAATAGAACACCATATAAACCGTGTTCAGCCGGTTGCGTGCATCGGCATTCAAAGAAAAGATAACAGACTGATTGGTGATATGGGTTGCCTGCACGCCCATATCCATTACAATAACACCCAGTACCAGGCCTGCGATGCTTTCACCGGAAAAATAAAAGATAATAAAGGCAATCACCACGGCTGATAAAGTAAAAACAAAGAGGTGGTCTTTATTCATCCTGTCGCTCAGCCTTCCTGTAAAACTGGCAGCAAGGGCGCCAAAAGCACCCACCAGGCCAAAGGCTCCGGCCGTATCACTTCCTTTGTGAAACGCCGACAGCGCCAGCAGGAAAATTAAGGTAGACCAGAATGCACTGAAGCCGGCAAAACAAAGGCCACCTCTTACCATCGCCAATCGCAGGCGGGGCTCATTTGTGAATAACCTGCCCAATGATTTCATCAGGTCTTTATACCGGCCCTTGTAGGTAGGCGGAACTTCGGGCAATAATAAATAGATCAACAACCATAGAACCAGCATCACTGCCGCAGCAATAAAATAGATGGTGCGCCATCCAAAATGCGCAGCAACAAAACCACTGATGGTCCGGGATAATAATATGCCTATCAGCAAGCCACTCATAACAAAGCCGATTTTTCTGCCCCGCTCTGCTGGTTTGGCCAGGTGGGCCGTCATAGGTACCAGCAATTGCGTGATAACGGAAGACAGTCCTGTTAAAAAACTGGCAATGTATAAACAGGCTATTGT
>CAXTMV010000115.1:9402-15727 GCA_964245425.1 uncultured Flavihumibacter sp.
CGAAATCGACCAGCATTAATTTTTTACGTTTGACCATATCGCCCAGCGGCACAATAAACAATAACCCCGCCGCATAACCGAATTGAGTAAACATGGCTACCTGCCCTGCCCGGCTGCTGGAGATCTGAAAGGATTTTGCGATGTCCGTCAGCAATGGTTGGTTATAATAGATATTGGCGACCACCAGGCCTGTCGTAATGGTCATTACCCAGAGCGTCAATGGCGTTAATACGGGCTTTTGCATCATCGGTAAAAATAAGATTCCCCTTGTAATCATAGCGCGACCAGGCGACATTATTATAACGGACCCGCCTGGATGCCGATCTTTTTGACGGCAGGATAAAATTGTGCTATTTTGAAAGCTGAAACCATCTTACCTTACTTGTATGCACGGAAACGGTTTTTTAAAAGTATTTGCCCTGGTGATGCTGGTTGGATTGCTCTTCGACTGGTATGTGTATGCCGGCCTCCGGACCTGGACAGCCGACTGGAAAAAAATAGTACGGAAGCGGTGGGTATTGCGTAGCTACTGGATAATGGCCATTGCTATCACTGCCCTGTTATTCATTAAACTTCCGTCTTTCAACACGCCCGCGGGCATGCGACCTTTCAATGAATGGATACTAAGCCTTTACCTGGTATTTTTTATCTGCAAACTATTTTTTGTACTGGTCTTATTCATCGGCGACCTGGGCAGGCTGTTTACCGGCATCGGTAAAAAAATAATACAACCCGGAAAAGGACCTGTTTTTCCTGCCAGGCGGAAGTTTATCAGCGAACTCGCCATTTTAATAACCGCCCTGCCTTTTGCTTCCCTGCTTTATTCCATGCTAAAAGGCAAATATGATTACCGCGTGCACCGGCAGACTATTTATTTTGATAACCTGCCCGAAGCATTTAATGGTTTTACCATTACGCAGCTTTCAGATATCCACTCCGGCAGCTTTGATCACCTGGCATCCGTTCAAAAAGGTATTGAACTGGCAAAGGCCCAACAGAGCGATCTCTTTGTTTTCACCGGCGACCTGGTGAATAATGTGGCGGAAGAAATTGAACCCTATATTGACCTGTTTGGTTCCATCAAAGCGCCGCATGGGCAATTCTCCACGCTGGGCAACCACGATTACGGCGATTATATAAAATGGAACAACGCCGCTGATAAAGCGACCAACCTGCAGCGGCTTAAAGATCAGCATGCCCGACTTGGCTACCGGTTACTATTAGACGAAAATATTCCCGTAGAAAAAAATGGGCAGCAAATTTCGCTGCTGGGTGTGCAGAACTGGGGCCGGGGATTTATCCAGAAAGGAGATCTCGACAAAGCCTTGCGGGGAGTAGATGAAAAAGCATTCAAGGTATTGCTTTCGCACGACCCCACGCATTGGGAAGAGAAGGTCCGGTATCACCCCGTAAACATCGACCTTACTTTATCGGGTCATACCCATGGGGCGCAATTTGGGGTAGAAACAGCGGGCTTCCGGTGGAGCCCGGTGAAATACCGTTACCTCGACTGGGCCGGCCTGGCAACGGAAGGTAAGCGCCATCTCTATGTAAACCGCGGCTTCGGTTTTTTGGCATTTTCCGGCCGGCTGGGCATCTGGCCGGAGATAACGGTGATTGAGCTGCGAAAAAAAGTATAGTACCCTGGTGGCGAAGAATACAGGATTACCTGCGCTGACGGTTGATTACTGTTTATATAAATTACTTTTTTATTAATCGTGTAGGTATTTGCAGGCATGTTTTCATACCCCGTAAGAGAATGTGAAAAGCTTTTGCCGTAGCAGCCAACAAAAATAATAACAGCGGGTCTAATGACTGATTCTTTTCCAGACCAGGTCCTGCCCATTCCTTCTTTCCAGCATTTGCATCCGGCCGGCTGCGTCGGTTGCAAAAATCTTCCTGCCACGGCTGTCCGTTTGCCTGAAAAAAATGGTGGGCGTTTCCGGCAGCAATGCCTGTTTACTGCCGGTCTTTTTTTGTATGAACAGCGTATCGTGCTGCATAATGATGGTACAGGAAATGGTATCCATTAGCCGGTAAACACCTGTAAAAACAGCTTGTTGCGCGGCAGGGAGCGCAATAGCGGGTGGTAATTGCGGCACTTCAAAAACCTGGGATACCAGTAGCTTCCACAGCCCATTTTTTCTAATCCAGGTATCCATGGTACTGTAGCTGGTATGCAGTTGCTGGTCAAAAACAAATTCATGCTCATCGGCAAGATAACTGACGACGGCCATATCGTTGTTGAAATTCAATTTTGGCCGGATGATCTTTATATAACCACTGAAACCAGGCGGCAGCGGATGAATGGTTTGCAGGAAGGCCGCCCGCTCCAGCCGCGAACCATCTTCGGTAACAATGAAGAAAGCGGGGTCCAGCAGCTGTTCCCATAAAGCGGTATTCCCGGAAGGGATGGTATCCATCAACGCCTGCTCCAGCCTGATTAATTCCTTGCTGTAGCGGATGCTGTCTGCCGGCTTAACCTGCGCCGTTGCTGTGATTGCCGCCAACTGTATTGTGATGCAGATGAATAAACAAACAGGTCTTTTCATACCCTATCCTTTTATCCAAAAATAACCATTGAAAAAAATGGACCCTGCATCAAAAGTATAAAAGGAACATTATCAACACGGACGGCTAAGCGGCATTTCATCTTCTGGCCGTTTGCAGCGCATTCATCAGATTTTACTATTTGCGCCGATGTCTCTATGCGCCTGTATGGTTAAAAAACCCGCAAAGGAGATCCGGCCCGCGATTGTTTTTTTTCTATTTTTGGTCTATTATGTTTGCTGAATTTGAGCAGTATATCAGCGCGCAGGCGCAGTTGTCTGACCGGGAGATCAGTTTGTGCCGCGAAACAGCTGTTGAGAAAACCCTGCGCCGCAAAGATTTCCTGTTACAGGAAGGTGACATTTGCCGGTACAAGAGTTTTGTATCAAAAGGCTTTTTGCGTACCTACCGGACCGCCGATAATGGTCAGCAGCACATCATGCAGTTCTCGCCGGAGAATAACTGGGTCACCGACCCGGAAAGCTACAACCATCATCTCCCTTCTTGTTACAATATCGATGCTCTTGAACAAACCGAGCTGGTGATGTGGACCAAGAAAGATTTCGATTACCTGTTCAGTCATATTCCTGCATTGAAAGTTTATTCAGACGAACTGGTTTCCAGGAATCTCTACCGCACCAGGGAACGTGTTTTCAGTGCCCTTAGTGCAACGGCCGAAGAAAAGTATGAGATGTTTGTTCAAACCTATCCGGGCATGCTTGCACGTGTACCGCTGCACATGGTTGCTTCCTTCCTGGGTGTATCGCGCGAAACCCTCAGCCGTATCCGGCACGCACAGGTTAAAAGATAAATGAAATGGTGATCTATGTCCTTGTTTAGGGGTTGGATATGGTGCAACTTTGCCCTGTTAAAAAAAATCGGAAAAGATTATTCGTTTACAAAAATTAGTCATATGCGTGTATTTGTTACCGGTGCCACCGGCTTTGTAGGGTCAGCCATCGTCAAAGAATTAATCAGTGCCGGGCACCAGGTGCTTGGGCTCACCCGTTCAGAGGCGGGTGCAAAGGCACTGGTAGCTGCCGGTGCGGAAGCGCACCATGGTACGCTGGAAGATCTGGATAGCCTTTGCAGCGGGGCAGCCGGTTGCGACGGCGTAATTCATACCGCTTTTATTCACGACTTCTCAAAATTCCAGGAAAGCTGTGATACCGATCGGCGTGTGGTGGGGGCTATCGGGTCGGTGCTGGCAGGGTCTAAGCGCCCGTTAATTGTTACATCGGGGACCGCACTGGGCGGTGCCGCCCCCGGCGAAATGGCGGTGGAAGAAAATGTAGCGAGCTCCAAAACCACCCATCATCCAAGGGTAGCATCGGAAGAAGCCGCTGCGGCGGCAGCGGCCGGGGGCGTTCATGTGTCGATCCTGCGCCTGCCTCCTTCAGTGCATGATAAGGGCGATCATGGTTTTTTGCCCATGCTGATTAATATCGCGCGGGAGAAAGGTATATCGGCCTATATAGCGGAGGGTGCCAATCGCTGGCCGGCGGTACACCGGGCAGATGCCGCGCAACTCTACCGGCTGGTGATTGAAAGCGGAATAGCAGGCACTTATCATGCCGTGGGCGATGAAGGAATACCTACGCGCAACATCGCTGAATCGATCGGGCGGCACCTGAACCTGCCTGTTAAAACAATATCGCCCGAAGCAGCGGCCGCTCATTTTGGCTGGTTAGCGGGTTTCTTCGGCTCCGATTTGCCTGCATCCGCCCAATTAACAAAAGAGCGGCTTGGCTGGCAACCCACCCACGCCGGGCTGATAGCAGACCTGGAACAGGGACATTATTTTGAAGGCCAGCCTTATTGAATGTTGTAAAGAAAACTTAATGCGCCCTGCCCTGCTCGGTGTCGGCACTGCCTGTCTCCCGCCGGCCGGGATTATTAATTGTTTTACCAAAATTGCAGGTGAACGTAAGCGTTACCACGCGTGAATCAACATAATTATGATAGCTGGAAGTGGCATTGGGAATACGCGTAATTTCACCGGAAGACCCGCTGGTATGAAACAGGTCGCGCGCATTCAGCCTTACAGAATTTTTATTCTGCCATAGCTTTTTTTGCAACCCCACGTTCTATGCACCACTGGGATAAATAAGAAATTGCCCGTATGCCCGGCGGGTCTGGTAGTACCCGCTCAGTTCTGCACTCCAGCTTTTTACTATTAGGTTCATGTTACAGGTCGTCACCCTCGTTTAATTAATCATCAAAATACGATAAGTTTCGTAATAAATAGTGTAAGCTCCGGTATTTGGGATGAACCATACATCTACGTATACGAACGGTATGCAACCAGCCTGCGCGTGCATGTATTGGTACCATTGGTCATTGTTGATCAAACTGCAGCAAGTTGTTTTGAAATAATGCCTGAACGCAATAAGCGGTACTGCTGAATATTCCCCGGGGCTTACACGCCTGAAACAGGCAAGAAAAGTACCATCTTCTTATTAACCTGACTACCAGCAATCTTTCGATTTGATCAGCGGGCAGCATGTACGTTTTCGTACAGTCTCTGTTCTGTTGCAGACAGTGTGTGTTTGTTTAGATTTCCTAACATGTCAGGAGCTATCTCTTGCAACTTCAATTTAACTGAATTCCAAATTGTTGTGATAGCGGTAATATACGGTCTGTCAATAAATACAGCCAACGTAGGCGGCTTGCTGCAGGGCGGCATTCATAACGTCGGGCCAAGCCACAGAATCAAGTTAATAAATTGAACGCGAATTTAACAAAATCTAAGTTTTAGCAGGTCGCTCAATAGCCACTGCTGATTGCTAGCCGCTTCTCATTGCAACAGCGTCGAGCCAGCCTGGCAGAAAACCGTATGTTAGGGTTTCGGGCTTATTGATGCAAGGAGGGATTTCCCATTGGCGAACGAATTGGTTAAAGTGAAAACAGCACAATCGACGTTCTCTTCATCCATTTCCATTGACTTTTTAAAACTAAATTTCATTAGAAGTCTAGTTGATCTCTGATTGCCAATATGAGTAACTGCCACTATTTTTTGCAGCTGCATTGTCTGAAATGCATAGTCGATAACTTTTCCAGCTGCTTCTTTCATTATACCTTGTTGTTGAAAGTTTGTCAAGAGTTCATAACCAATCTCACACTTTTTATTTTCGTTTAAAAAATCAAAAAGACAAATTGTTCCAACAAAGGTTTTGCTATTTGTTAAAGTTATTGCCCAATAAATGGAAGCATTTTCTTTAATGCAATCATTAATCTTGTTTATAAAGTTTATTGCGTCTTCAACAGTTTTGCTTGTTTGTCTGTCAAGATATTTATTTATTTCTAGGTCAGAACGCAAGGCAAAAATCCCTTGTTGGTCATCAGTTGACAATTGTCTAAGCGTTAACCTTCGGGTTGTTAAAATTGGAAAAGGCGTAAAACTTCGATTTAACATACTGTCATTGTTCAGTGTCATAGGTGTCGTAGCCTGACCGCCAACTGGCAGGCCCTGCTGCCGTTGCGGGCACTTTATACCCCCCCGGCTAACAACTGAAGCCGAAAAAAATTGTTGATGATGAAGTTAATAATAAATGCTCGAAAAATCCGCCCGGCCGGCCCCGGCTTTCGCAACCAAAAAAAATAAAATAGAGTAAGTTTTATCTCCCCTAAAAACAAAAAAGCCCGCAAACACCGGGTTTGCAGGCTTTTTCCTTACCGCGCTTGACAGTAAAAAGTTGATTTTAGTGGAGCTGGGGAGAGTCGAACTCCCGTCCAAACATATTCGCCGAAAGCTTTCTACATGCTTATTTCCTTA
>CAXTMV010000116.1:0-12681 GCA_964245425.1 uncultured Flavihumibacter sp.
GGTTATTGATAAGTTTGATACTGCTGGCAAACCTAGCAAGGGGGCAGGAAAAAGACCTGTCGTATTTTGTGCGCCATGCACTCACCGCCAGCCCCCTGTTACAGGATTTCCGGAACCAGGCAATCATAAATCAGCTGGACAGCCAGCGCATCCGCGCAAGCTACCGGCCCCAGGTAAATGGCAACAGCAACAACCTGTATGCCCCCGTAATAGCAGGTTACGGATACGATAACGCTATTACCAACGGCGGCCAGCTGAGCGCGCTGGTAGGCGTTAACCAGGCACTGATTAGTAAAAAATACCTGGCCGCGCAGTATGAGACACTGCGGATACAAAACCAGGGTTTGGAAAATACCAGCCGCGTATCTGAGCAGGATCTTACCCGCACCATTACCGCACAGTATATTACAACTTTTGGCGATCTGCAGCAACTGGCTTTTTCCAAAGAAATAAATGCCTTGCTGAAAAAAGAAGAAACCTTGCTGAAATCGCTCACAGAAAGCAATGTATACCGCCAGACAGACTACCTAACGTTCCTGGTTACGCGCCAACAACAGGAACTTTCCATCAAACAGCTGACCATACAGCTACAAAATGATTATGCTACCCTCAATTACCTGGCGGGTATAATTGATACGGCACAGGCAGTACTGCCAGACCCGGGCTTGTCCATCAACCAACTGCCCGATATCAGCGAATCCATTTTCTTTAAGAAATTTACGATCGACAGTTTACAATTGCGAAATGAACGCGCGCTGGTAGACTTCAGCTATAAACCTAAAGTAGATCTTTTTGCAGACGCCGGGTACAATTCAACCCTTACTTACCTGCCGTATAAAAATTTTGGCACCAGTTTCGGCATTAATGTAATCGTTCCCATTTTTGATGGCGGCCAAAGAAAAATACAATATAGTAAACTGTCCATTTCTGAAAGGACCCGGATCGGTTACCGCGATTTCTTCAAAACACAATACAGCCAGCAGGTGGCACAATTGTTTCAGCAATTAAAAGCCACCAACTCGCTGATCACAGATATTAACGGCCAGATTAAATATGCAGAAGGGCTGATCAATGTGAATATCAAACTGCTCGAAACGGGCGACGTAAAGATTGCCGACCTGGTGATAGCTGTTAATAATTACCTCACTGCCAGGAACCTGCTCACACAAAATACCATCAGCCGGCTGCAGATCATTAACCAAATCAATTACTGGAACAGGTAATAAAAATATAAACATGCGTTACCAGCACCATTATTTAACTTTTATCTTGTTTTTATCTGTTAGCTGGGCCATGGGTTGCCAGCAGGCGGAAAAGAAACCTGCAGAAGAAGCTCCTGAACCCACCCAGACACCGGTTACGGTTGCAGCCATCAGCACAGAACCGCTGACAGAATATATAGAGCTGAATGCCAGTTCCGCTTTCCTCCAAAAGAATTTTGTAAAAGCCAACGCCAATGGCTACCTGCAATCCAATTTCAGCAAACCGGGCCAATATGTAAGCAAGGGGCAGGTCTTGTTTACCATTAAAACCAAAGAAGCGCAAAGCATCGGCAATGCCGTTAACCAGCTGGACAGCAGTTTCCGTTTCTCCGGTACCAACCCGATTAAAGCTGGTGAACAGGGATATATTACGCAGCTGAATCACCAGGCAGGCGATTATGTGCAGGATGGGGAGCAACTGGCGGTGGTAAGCGATCTGAATAGTTTTGTCTTTCTGCTTGATCTTCCTTACGAACTGCGGCCTTTTATGCAGCGCAATAAAACCATTGAACTTGTTTTGCCCGACGGTGAAAAATTAACGGGTACGGTAGCAGGCTCGCTGCCCAGTGTTGACATCGCTTCCCAGACCCAGAACCTGTTTATCAAAGTAAATGCAGGTCACCCGATACCGGAAAACCTGATAGCAAAAGTGAGGATAATAAAAAACCAGCGGCTGCATGCTGTGTCCGTGCCAAAAGCGGCCGTACTCACAGATGAAACACAATCCGGTTTCTGGATCATGAAAATGACAGACAGCACAACGGCGGTAAAGACACCGGTTAAAAAAGGAATGGAATCAAATGACCGAATCGAGATCCTGTCGCCGGCATTGTCGGCAACAGACAAGATCATATTGACTGGTCAGTACGGACTGCCTGATACTGCCAAAGTAAAAATCATCGTTGAACCATAATTCTATTGCTTGAAAAATTTTTTCACCGCTTATAAAAATCCGCTCACGGTTGTACTGGCCCTTATCATCGCCGCCGGCATCTTTGCGTACAGCCGGTTCCAGACTTCCCTGTTTCCGGAGATTACTTTTCCAAAGATCAAGATCATTGCTGATGCCGGTCTGCAACCGGTAAACAAGATGATGGTAACCGTTACCAAACCACTTGAAAATGCCATCAAACAGATCCCGGATCTTACCATGGTGCGCAGCACGACCAGTCGCGGCAGTTGCGAAATTTCAGCGTTTATGGACTGGAAAGCCAATATCGATCTCAGCCAGCAGCGCATAGAATCAAAGATCAGCCAGATAAGAAATGATTTGCCGTCGGATGTACAGATTACCGTTGAAAAAATGAACCCTTCCATCTTACCCGTAATGGGGTATACGCTGGAAAGCCACAACAAATCGCCCATAGAATTAAAACTGCTCGCCAATTATACCATCAAGCCTTTTCTCTCGCAGGTGCAGGGGGTGGCAGAAGTACGGATTATCGGCGGTAAAACAAAGGAATACTGGCTGGCATTGGATGCCCGCAAGCTAAGTACCTTCGGGCTTACACCGGATTCGGTTGCCGGTGCCGTGCAGCAGACAAACTTTATAAAATCAAACGGCTACCTGAGCGATTATAAATTTCTGTACCTGTCTGTTACAGACGCCATGCTGCATTCGGTGACAGACCTTGAAAACATTGTTGTAAAAAACGATGGCAGAAGAATTATAAGGGTACAGGATATTGCTACTGTTCAGATCAGGGAAGCCGTTGAATATACAAAGATCAATGCCAATGGAAGGGAGGGCATACTGGTGGCCATTATTAAACAACCCAATGCCAACCTGGTAGAACTATCTGCCAGCATGCAAGACAAGGTAACCGATTTGCAAAAGATCTTACCGGCGGGCGTATCCATCCATCCTTATTATATACAGGCAGATTTTGTGAATGCGTCTGTAAAAAGCGTCACAGACAGTTTATGGATCGGCCTGGGCCTGGCCATAGTGGTAGCCATTATTTTTTTGCGTTCGCTGAAAGCCAGTCTTACCATTCTTATTACCATTCCGGTTACGCTCTGCCTTACCTTGCTGGTGTTGTATACCATCGGGTATACCCTGAATATCATGACGCTGGGCGCCATTGCAGCAGCCATCGGTTTAATTATAGACGATGCCATTGTGGTGGTGGAGCAGATCCACCGCACGCATGAAGAGCATCCCGGCGAACCCACTACCGCCCTGTTAAAAAAAGCGATCGGATACCTGCTGCCGGCCATGGTTGGATCTTCGGTCAGCACCATTGTTATATTCTTTCCTTTTATATTAATGACCGGCGTGGCGGGCGCTTATTTTAAAGTGCTGACCAATACCATGATCATTACCCTGGTGGCTTCCTTCTTTGTTACCTGGATAGGCCTGCCGGTTGTTTACCTGTTATTATCAAAAAAAGAAAATACAGCCCGTAAACCCACTCCGCATGCCGTTAAATCGCAACGCTGGGTATCGTTCTTTATCCGCCGGCCCGCCATTTCACTGCAACTGGTGGCTGCACTGGTTGCCGCCATCATTTTTATCCTGCCCCGGTTGCAGACTGGTTTTTTGCCCGAAATGGATGAGGGCAGCATTGTGCTGGACTATGCCTCACCACCCGGCACTTCGCTGGAAGAAACGGACCGCATGCTGCGGGAAGCAGAAAAAATAATGGTGGCCGTACCGGAGGTAGCCGCCTATTCCAGGAGAACAGGCACACAGATGGGTTTTTTTATTACCGAGCCCAATACCGGTGATTACCTGATACAGTTAAAAACCCGGCGGGATCGCTCAACCGAAGAAGTAATTGCAGATATCAGGAAAAGAATTGAAACTACGCAACCCGCGCTCCGCATAGATTTCGGCCAGGTGATTGGTGATATGTTGGGCGACCTGATGACATCTGTGCAACCCATCGAGGTAAAGATATTTGGCAACAACCAGCAACAGTTGCAGGCGCTCTCGCGGCAGGCAGCCGAAATTATTTCAGCCGTAAAGGGCAGTGCCGATGTATTCGACGGGATTGTAATTGCCGGCCCTTCTGTAAGTGTAGAACCCGACTATAGCAGGCTGGCGCAGTTTGGCATCAGTCCGGTAAGCCTGCAATACCAGCTGCAGACTTCCATGGAAGGGAATATCGTTGGCAGTATCCTTGAAAAAGAACAGCTGTCGCCGGTGCGGATTGTCTATCCCGATAACCGGAAAATGGGCGTAGCAGATATCAACAACCTGCAGATCTTTTTGCCCAATGGAAAACTGAATCCCATCACCTCACTGGCAGCAGTACACGTAAATGCCGGCGATGCGGAAATACAGCGGCAAAACCTGCAGTCGATGGGCGTGGTAACTGCCCGACTGGAAAACAGTGACCTGGGTACGGTTATGGCAGAGATCCAACGGCAAATCAAATCAACAATAAACCTGCCCAAAGGCTATTATATTCAATATGGCGGCGCCTTTGCCGAGCAGCAGCAATCATTTAAAGAGCTGTTGCTGATACTGGTTACTGCCAGCCTCCTGGTATTTGGCGTTATTCTTTTTTTGTTCCGGGAATTTAAGATCGCTGTATTGATCCTGTTTGTGGCGGTATTGGGTATTGCCGGCAGCTATCTTGCCCTGTTCATTACTGGAACGCCCCTGAATGTGGGCAGCTATACAGGGTTGATTATGATTGTGGGTATTATTGGCGAAAATGCCATTTTTACTTTTCTGCAATTCAAGGAAGCCCTGCCGGAGCGAACGGTGGACGAATCCATCATCTACTCCATTTCCACCCGGTTGCGTCCCAAACTGATGACGGCATTGGGGGCTATTACAGCGTTGCTGCCACTGGCACTGGGCATTGGTGCAGGGGCGCAGTTGCACCAGCCACTAGCCATTGCCGTTATAGGTGGTTTTATTGTTGCCCTGCCATTGCTGCTTATTGTGCTGCCGTCTTTGCTCAGGCTGTTGTACAAAAAAGAAGCCCCCCCGTTACCCGGTCAATAGTTACTTTGTAGCAGGAGGGCCGTTGCTGGTAAATGCCAACATTTCTATTTTGCCGGCTGCAAAAACCGGTTATATCAGTCTTTTACTTCTTTTAGAAATTTGCCATTGGCATCAAAAACAAGGTCCATTTTGCTGATGCCGGCTTCATATTCTGTGCGGCCGCCTGGCTTGGTAATTTTGGCGGCATCTTTTATGGCGATGCCCTTATAATGTTCTTTTATATACGCTGGTATGGCCGCGGGCAGTTCCGTTACAAGAATATCCAACTCGCTTTCGGTAACCGTGCCGGCATTATTGAAAAGAACAGACAAAGACTGGCCATTTTGTTTAAACGAGGCTTCAAATAACCCCTGTTCTTTTTCCCATTTGGGCGTAATGCCGGCATATAATTTTACAAAGGCCTCTTTAACCGCCACCGGTACTTTTGCAGCAGGCAACTGCTGCGCAGGTAAGCTGGCCGGTGCAGATATCATAACAAAGGAGTAAAAAAGGATTTTTTTCATGTTTATGCATTTAGCGTATAAAATATAAACCAGCACCGGAAGGGCGCCAGGTACAGGCTTCAAAAAATATAAGCTTTACAAAATAATAGCAGCTGTAGAAACAGCCGCTATTTACCTTAACATTGCAACCTTGATTGCAAACACGTAGACAGGTGCCCGAAACCGGCAACTGTATTCAATTATATGAAATAGGGACAATCCTTGTTTTCTCAAAATTATTGCCGGATTCTGAGGATATTCTGAAGTATCCTGCTACAAAAATTGTTTAACGGCCCGTACCCCGGGCGCTTCAGTATTTACACAGAATCCGGTTCTACATTAGATGCAAGCATCTAAAATAAACACCATGAAAAAATATACCTGCCTATTATTCTGCTGCCTGCCGTTAGCTTTTTTACCCGGCACTTTATGTGCCCAGAAAAACGGCGATTACCAGATCCTCAAAACATTTCATATTGCCAGCACCGGTGGTTGGGACTATATTGCCGTGGGGCCGGGCAATAACCGTTTGTATGTGTCGCACGGCATGCAGGTAAATATTCTCGACGAGCTAACCGGCGATTCGTTGGGAATCATTCCCAATACAACCGGCGTACACGGCATTGCCTTTGACGCAGCCCTGGGTAAAGGTTATACCAGCAACGGGCGGCTCAACAACATAACCGTTTTTGACCTGAAAACAAACGCGGTACTGGGCCAGCTGACCACAGGCCAGAACCCCGATGCTATCATGTATGAACCGTTTTCAAAAACAATCATCACTTGCAATGGCCGAAGCAACGACCTCACCATGATTGATCCCGTAACGGAAAAAACGATTGCCACTATTGCCGTGGGCGGCAAACCGGAAACCGCGGTGAGCAACGGCAAGGGAAAATTATTTGTAAACCTGGAAGACAAGAATGAGATTGCAGTAATAGACCTGCAGGCAAAAACAGTAGTGCAACATTGGCCCTTATCGCCTGCAGAAGGCCCCACCGGCCTGGCCATGGATCCTGCTACCGGACGGCTTTTTGCCGGTTGTGACAAATGGCTGGTAGTGGTTGATGCCGTCAATGGCAAACTAGTACAAAAGATAGCGATCGGCGATGGCTGCGACGGCGTTGCGTTTGATTCCGGAACTAAAAACATTTTTGCATCCTGCGGCGAGGGAAAGCTGAGCATCATTCATGAAGACGGGGCGGATACATTCAGCAGTTTACCGCCACTTGCCACTAAGAAAAGCGCCAGAACCATTACACTGAACGAAACCCTGCATACTATTTACCTGCCGGCAGCAGATATGGGCACGCCAGCAGCAGGCGAAAGACGGGCACCTATGTTACCCGGCACTTTCCAGGTGCTGGTGATCTCAAAAAAGTAAGGAACAGATTTCCGCATCGATTTTGATAGCATGTATTCAACAGAACAGCAGGCACTCACAAGTGACCTGCTGTTCTGTTGAATAACCTTCCTGCGCAGCAGTTAACAGCTGCCGTCTTCTCTTTTCCTTTTTATATACACGTCATAAAATCATGCAAGCATACCCGAAACCGGGTATAGAGAAATATATTGTTGTGGTGGTTACCTGTTTTGTTATATATTTATTTTTATTATCTTCGGATGCTAAGGCTGGCTTTCCCAGTTTGATCACCTGCTTCAATCCGCCCCCTTGATGATACAATAATTCCCGATCATCTGATCCGTGTATACCTTACACTGCTGATGCCAATATCCCCGCTTTATTCACTTTTAATAACAGGACGCTTTGCCATTGATCACCTGCTGACACCAAGTATTATGACTAACACGTATAACGATCCCGACCAGATCTATTTCAGCAAAACCTTTCGCTACGCCAAAACCTTTCCCACTTTTGTAAGCAACAGCGTAAGCGGCTCCGACGAAATAGCCCGCTGGGTACTTGATATTAACGACATCCCTTATAAAGACGAGCCGCATGCACCGGGATTGCATAAAACCGTGGTGCAAAAGCTAACCAATAACAAAGGCTCCAGGAATAACCCTGTACTGGTAACAAATGACACATTGATATATACCACCAACAGTGTGTTGCAATATGTTGAACAGGGCAGCCTGGCTTCAAAACGATTGTTACCGGCCGATACCACTAAAAAGAAAGAAGTACTTGATTTATTCAACCTGTTTCATGGCGTGTATGAAGAGAAGGTAACCCAATACGTCTATACCCAGTTGCTCACAAATGCTTCTTTTGCAAAACCGGCGTTCACCCGGTATGCACCTTTCCGGGAAAAGATTGCCTACCTGCTGCAATACGGCTCTATCATAAATGAGATAAAGAAAGATCATAACCTGCCAGCGCAGCCCGACGATTCAATCCTTGCTTTTATCAAAGCAACTTTTGAACAGGTAAATAAGCTATTATCAGACGGCCGAAAATACCTGACAGGCGATAAGCTTACACTAGCAGATATTGCTTTTGCCGCCGTATCCTCGCCCATGGTGTTGCCCGAAGAAAGCGGCGGCGCGCTGCCCCGCATCAACCAGGTACCGGATGCATACCGTGCCGCAATAGAAGAATTGCGGCATACCGCCGCCGGTCAGTTTGTGCTGCGCCTCTACCAGGAAGACCGCCCACCCCGTCGTTCTCCTTCATCCATGCCTAAAGATCCCGGCATACTGGCCGTTATTGCAGACAAACTGAAATTGTCTGTGAATATCAGCAAGGGTAATCTTTTTTTCTTTTTGCAGCGGCGCTACCCGGTTTTAAAACTGGGTGTCCTGAAACTGATGACGGTAAACAAAAATGATCTCGTAACCGAGTTACTGGAAAGGGACCTGGACTTTACCGTGGAGGAAATCAATTCAAAAAAAATGTCCGACCAGGGTGGCGCTTTTTTTCTTGGGTGGGACAGGAACAATCCGCAGTTCGACCGCGAAAGAAATTTTGTGCGGGCCGCTACCAAAAAAGACGACCTGGAACTGATAAGGAGTTATATCAGAAAAGAATCCGACAATATATTGCAAAATGCCCAGGATTATGGAAAGCTGGATGTGCCCAATACACTCAGTTATCCCGTGCTGGTAGGCTTGCTCGATTTTTATTTTGGCGTACCGGCGCCTACTTTGGAAAAAATGAAACGCTGGCACCGGGCACTCTTTTATGATCTGTTCCTGAATTTTACCAGCAATGCCGCCAAACACAAGCTGGCAGTAGATTCTTCTATGGAAAGAAAAGCCTGGGTATTGGAACTGATAGAAGACAGGAAACAGCTGCTCAAAGACGGCAAAACGCTGGACGATAATATCCTGAACCGCCTGCTGCTGATGCAACAGCAACCCGGCAATGCCTGGTTTGATGATGATGCCGTGCAACGCAATATCGGCGGTCTGTTAACCGGTATATTGGAAACAACCAATAAAGCAGTGGTACTGGTACTGGATGAACTGTTGAACCGGCCGGATATACTAAAAGGGGCGGTTGAAACAGCCACAGCAATGGATATGAAAAAAATGTATGGATACGTATCTGAAGCCTTGCGTTTTAATCCTGCCCAGCCAGGTGTGATCCGTTTTTCAGAAACTTCGCAACAAATAAAAGGCAAGGGAACAAAAACCTATACCATTCCTTCCAAAACAAAAGTTTTTGCACTGACTGCTGCGGCCATGTTTGATCCTGAAGCTTTTCCGGAGCCAAAGAAATTTGATCCTGAAAGGAAATCTGTCTATATGAACTACGGGTATGGATTGCATGAATGCTATGGTAAATACATCAATGCCGTAACCATATCAGAGCTGGTTGCCGCCGTGTTAAGGCTTAAGAATGTGCGAAGAGCCGCGGGCCGGGCAGGCATGAAAACAGGTTTGCAGCAGGGGCCTTTTCCCACCAATTTTGTGGTGGCGTTTAATGAGGATGACGACTAGTGTTTAACACAGCAGCCAGTCGTTTCAATTCTTATATTAAAACTAAAAGCACTAACCCAGTGACCAGCCAACAACCGCTTACCATTGCAACGCCGGTGAAACCGTCTGCTTTCAACAACCTGGACGAGTTGCTGAAACAGCTTCGCGCCGACCTGGAAAAGGGCATTCACCAGTCTTTCCAGGATATAGACACCATCCATTACTTCAGGCTGGTGCTGCTGGATGCGCAGCCGCCCGATGAAAACGGGGCTGGTTATAACGCACAGTTTGTTTTCAGCACCGATTACGACGGTGATGAAGAAACGCAACTGACCGCACTGGTGACCACCAGTACAGAACTGGTAGATAAACTATATGATAACTGTGAAGGATACCCGCTATTAGCCGCCAGGACCGCAGATAGCCGAAAAGCTTACCTGAAACAATGGCTGCTGAAATCTTCTGCCTTTTTTGCCGGCGCACCGGGCCGTACATTGGTTCAGATAAGAAAAGAAAGTGAGCTGCGGAACTATATCTGGAACTTTGTGCACAATACAAACTGGTCTAACCAGTCTGCTACCCAGATACACCGCGCCATTAAACAGGAAGTACTTTCAAAAGCGCAATTTGGATGGGCGAAAGAAAAAGCACCCATGCCCTCCGAAAACTGGCTGGGAATGGCCTTACTGGGCCTTATCCTGCTGGTACTGCTGCCGTTTCTCATTATCCTGATAGTATTGATTCATTTTATGTATGAGCGAACAGACAAGTCGCTTGGCTTAACAACCAGCCAGATAGACGGTGCCCATATCCGTAAGCTGGAAGAATACGAAGATTTTCACAACCAAAACCAGTTTACACAACTGCTGATCATGAAACCCGGCAAAATAAGGCTGTTCACCTTACTGGGCCTCATGCTGTTTGCCAAATCGCTGGTGAACAATCTTTTTGTAAAAGGCAAGTTGATGGGTATCCCGACCATCCACTTTGCACGCTGGCTGCTGATGGATGGAAAACGGCGTATGCTTTTCTTCAGCAATTTTGATGGCAGCTGGCAGCAATACCTGGGCGATTTTATTGATAAATCAGGCTGGGGTTTAACGGGCATCTGGAGCAATACGGTCAATTTTCCGCGTACCCGCTTCCTGTTTACCGGGGGCGCTTATGATGAAGAACATTTTCTTGCCTGGAGCCGCTATTACCAGGTACCCACGGCCGTATGGTATTGCGCTTACCCCCATCTTTCCATCAAAAATGTAATGAACAATACTTTTATAAGAAATGAACTGATGCTGGATGCCAATGAGGAAGCCGCGCAAAAGTTTTTAAACCGCATATAAATTACCAGTTCATTGCGATAAGATTATACAAAGATTTAAATACGCTTTCATGGAAAATCTAGAAGAAGCCGATATCCAGGGTTATATTGTTAGGGGCTATAAGTACATGATGTTCTCCAGGTATGTGCTCCTGCATGTAACGGACAAGACGGCGGCAAAACGATTTATACAAGACATCAGCGGCGCTATTACCAATGTTACGCATTATCCAAAAACCAATTGCCTGAACATTGCCTTTACCGCACCCGGCCTGAAGGCCCTGGGCATGTCGGAAGAAAATGTAAGCAGTTTTCGAAGGGAATTTTATGAGGGCATGACCACCGCACACCGTCAGCGGATACTGGCCGACTATGATAGCAGCGCTCCTGAGAAATGGCGCTGGGGCGGTCCCAACAACGAAGAAGTGCATATACTGCTAATGGTATTTGGCGCAGATGAAAGCACGGCCATCAGTTATTATAAACAACTGGAGCAGCAGTTTACCGCTGCGGGGCTAAAGAATATCTTTGACCTGGACGGCCAAACGCTTCCCTTTAATAAAGAACATTTTGGTTTCAGGGATGGCATTTCCCAACCCATCATAAAAGGAAGCGATCGGCAGGGCGCCCCTGAAGATCTTGTAAACGCCGGTGAATTTATTCTTGGCTATAAAAATGAATACAATGTTTATCCCGATACGCCCCTGGTAATGCAGGAGCAGGGCGATACTTCCGCCTTACCCCAGGACCCCATGGGCACCGGTAAAAAAGATATCGGCCGCAATGGCAGTTATCTTGTTATGCGTCAATTACAGGAAGATGTAAACGCTTATTGGACCTTCATGAATGAAAAAACAAAAAATGAAGACGGTACCATAAACGTAAACGAGAGTATTAAACTGGCCAGCAAAATGATGGGCCGCTGGCCCAGTGGCGCACCCCTTTCGCGTTTCCCCGATGCCGACCCGAATGGAGAAAACAAAGATGATGCATCCTTCACAAAATATTTTACTTACCAGGATCTTGACAAGGAAGGCTTAAAATGCCCCTTTGGCGCGCACATACGCCGTACCAATCCCCGCGATAATTTTGAAGATAATACACCGGAAAAATCGCTTAAGCTGACCCGTCGTCACCGCATTATCCGCCGGGCAAGGCTTTATGGCGATCCCTACGAAGGCTCACCTACCAAACTGAATCCTGAAAAGGAAGTGGGCCTGTTGTTTTCCTGCTTTAACGCCGATATTGGCCGCCAGTTTGAATTTATTTCCTATACCTGGGCCAATTACCCCAAGTTTCTGCAATTGTATAACGACCCCGACCCCGTAACCGGCATCCGGGAAGTAGATGTGCCAGGCGTAGAGCAAAATTTTACCATCCAGGCCAAACCCGTAAACAAGCACATTACCAATATGAAAAGCTTTGTAACGGTAAGGGGTGGTGCCTATTTCTTTTTTCCATCCATTACAACCATTAATTACCTTACAACCCTGTAAACCGGGGATGGTGTACACATCGACCGCTTGTTTTTTTGATTAGCGGATCAACAAAATCCATTACCATGAACTTAGATACCTTTTTCACCGTTGCCTCCGGCACTGCCGCCATTGGATGGTTCTCCTTATTAATACTAAGCCCTTATTGGAAGCTGTATGACTTATTGGTTATTGGCGTGGTAGTGATGTTGCTGGCAGTTGCCTACACCGTAATCAATTTTACCCATTTTCAGCCGGACATACTACAGAAATTTGCTTCGCTCGATGGTGTCATGGA
>CAXTMV010000116.1:12691-15702 GCA_964245425.1 uncultured Flavihumibacter sp.
CTTTTCATCCAAACCCATCGTAATGGCCGCCTGGTGCCATATCATGGCCATCGACCTGATAGCAGCTGTCTGGATAAAAAAGAATGCTGTTCAGCATAATATCAGTCACTGGCTGCTGATACCTGTTTTTATACTTACCTGTGCGCTCGGTCCATTGGGATTTTTGATTTACCTGCTCATCAGGTGGATAAAAACAGGCCATTATTTTGCCGCCAACTGATACCTGTATTACATTTTACGGTGTACCGGCAAATTGCATTTTTGAGAACATTAAATACGGTGCTTTTGCGATATTAAAAGGGCGTGTTGCGACGGTCCGGAGGATTGAAAGTTATTAGTCCCTGAAAGTATACACAAAACCGGGTTGCACTACAGCAGTAGCAGAAGATCCGATGGTGAATGAGATAGTGCCTTTTGAATCGCGCCGGTCCTTCAGGCTTTCATGTCTTTTTAACCTTGCATAGCGATGGTAATTGTTCACTACCTGTGTGCCGCAGGCAAAGCCCAGCAGGCCACCCGCAATTACATCGGTAGCCCAGTGGCGGTTTTCCGTTATCCTGCTAAAACCGATCAATGTTGCAATGCTGTAAGAAATAACCGGCACCAGCGGAATGTCTTTGTATTCTTTTGCATATACGGTAGCTGCGGCAAAAGCCAGCGTGGTATGACCTGAAGGAAAAGAACTGTTGTCGCTGTAAGGCAGTTTGTAAAAAGGCCCATGAAAGTCGGATGAATTTAAAGGCGAATTGGGATCAAAGTTAGCCGGCCTGTTTCTGCCCGACAGCTCCTTGAAAAGCGTTGACCAGAGCGTTGCCGTTGCATAGGATTGAAAAGCCAGCGCGGTTGTGGTGCGCAATTTTTCGTTGTCGAATATAAAACCTGTGGTAGCAATGGCTGCCAGTGGAATAATTTCAAACTGCGCCCCTAGGTTAGTAATAATGCGGCTGGGATTGGCCGACCAGCTGTTATTGTTCCGGAAAGTGACGGCCCATTTCTGAATGGGTTTGTCCAGGAAAGCAAACCCAACGGCTATTCCCACCAGCGCAGCATCGCGCTCAAAGGCATGCCGGGCAGGCTGAATGGGAGAAAGTGTCTGTTGTTTCAGGTCGTCCCATAACAAAATGCCAAAGCATTTCAGGGTGATTTTTGTCTTTTCATTGTACAACGCCGGTTCGATATTATTTTTTTGGCCTACGGAATCACTATGCCTTTTCAGGCTGTCCAGTTTACCAGGCAAGGAATCAGTTTTCTGGGCATTCAGCAACTGCGGAAGAAAATACAGACCCAGGCATAAAATGAGGTATTTTATCCGCAGGGAAGGACCATTATAATCATTGTATACATGAACCCTTTGACTCATTGATTTATTTTTCTTTCTACAGACGCGCTGTTACAGTACTGCAATATAACTTTTCGGGTGGCCAGTATACAAAAACCTAGTGAAAATCAGGCCATATTATTATAGCAATGTGATCCAATATGATGGATAATTCTGTAGAAAAACTGAAGATAATAATGAAGGGCGGCAATGGTAATCCTGCTGCCGGCATCATAAAAACGATGGGATATTATTGATGTTTCTAGAAGCTTTCGTTCAGGTTAAGGAAAAACCCTTTGTTGCCAAAACGGCCAAAGGCATAATCAAGCGCCAGGTTGGTTCTGGTAGCCTTATTAAACAACACGCGAAAACCAGCGCCATAACCGGGTTGAAACACCTGGAAGAGTTGTGTACCATGCTCATCATTTGCCGATTGCAGATTGCCAAAAACCACCCCGCTGATGAATTTATTTTTTAACAAGGGAAAACGCAGCTCAAGCTCTGTATCATTAAACTGGGTGCCCTTAAAATACTGCGCAGTATAGCCCCTGCCGCTGCGAAAAGATCCATCCCTCGCAGTGCCCGGCAATTCCAGGTAAGGAATAGATCCTGAAAGCAGGTAAGAGCCCCAGTTCCAGAATGCCAGTACCGTTTCGGGGTGGGTGGCTGAAAGGCCAAAATATTTGCGAAAATCGGTGGTTAACTGCAATGCATTTTTTGTACTTCCAATCCAGGTCTGGTTGGCACGTATGCCGGCATCTATATAGATTCCTTTATAAGGCCGGTTGGGGTTATCGCGGGTGATGTATTCGACATTGAAAAGAAAGCCATTGGCCGAATACCGATCCTGCGGAAACCCATGCTCCTTATTGTAAACACCGGAGGGCGTGCTCGTGCCCGTACTATCCTTATTATCGATGCTGCGCCTGACTTCAAAAGACATACCCGCGCCGATAAAGAGCCGCTGTTTTACATTCTTGTAAACCTTTTCCCGCAGGTTATAATAAACAGAATGAATGGGATATACTTTGTGTGCATTATCGGCAAGTATACCTGCTCCCTCATTTACGCCGCTATAGGTTTTACCGATTCCCATTCCGTAATCAGGCGCCACTGTTTTGGCCACTACCAGGTTACCCTGCAAATTCCATTTGTTACCGTCAGTAAAAACATTATGGTTCACATAAAAATAAATAATGCCCTTGGTAGTAATAGAAGCAGAAGTGGCCGCCACGGAAAATAATGTGTTGGGATCAGTGCCTAATTTTCTGCCGGCTACCGCTTTAATACCCAGTTGACCGCCAATAGTGGGGTTTGCTGCCACGTTGGGCACTACAGTAACGCCAGATCGATTGTGCAGCGAATCGGGCCGCTTTTTGGGATGAAGTATATTCCTGGTCAGATCGCCAAAATCATATTGCCGGTTTATATTCTCTGTGGGCTGCTGGCCTTTTGCCTTAATCCGAAGGGAATCTGCCTTAACAGAATCTACCGGTGCCGTAACCTGGCTATAAGCCATTCCGGAAACAATACAGAAAAGCAGTACTAATAATATTTTTATCACAGTTATATTTTGTTGCGCATGGACAATTTTGCCATCAAGAACGGTCTTTTCTATAGTTACTCGGGCGCCTTATCTTTTAACTGGCTCTTCGTAACAAATACTTTTTTGCCTTTTCCATCAACATAGTAA
>CAXTMV010000117.1:0-15624 GCA_964245425.1 uncultured Flavihumibacter sp.
CAGTTAAAAACACAATACCTGCCACTATGCGCCTCCACTTTTTATTGCTTTGCGGGTTGGTTTCCATTACCTCCATGGCACTGGCCCAGGGCCCTTCCAACACGGATTTCAGCGGATATGCCAATACCCAGGACAGCCTGATGATGAAGGCCTATGAACAACGTGATCCCCAAAAATTTGTGTCGCTGCAGAAAGATTTCCTGGCAAAATACCAACAGCTGTCTGCAGAAGACAAAAAGAATTTCAGCCGTTACTTCAGTGGATCGTTCTATAATTTAAGCTGCACCTATTCTTTGCTGAATAACAAACCCCTGGCACTCGACAACCTGGAAAAATCCATCCAGGCGGGCTATACCAATTACGGGCATATTATGGAAGACGGCGATCTTGATAATATCCGCCAGGAAGATCGGTTCAAAAAAATTATCGCACCGCTTCGTGAAACAGGAGATTATCTCTATATCATAAAAAAAGGCGGCTTGTACAACCGCACAGAGAAAAGGGAATTGCCCGCATTTACCTACCAGGCGGCCAGTAATCCCAACTTACAGGCATTGCGCACTGCTTTTAAACTGGATTCTGTTGCCGGCCAGGGCAACGAAGTCTCCCGGATATTAAACCTGATGCACTGGATACACAACCTGGTACCACATGATGGTGGCAATAGCAACCCGCCCGTTATGAATGCCATGAACATGATCAATGTCTGCAAAAAGGAAAACCGCGGCCTGAACTGCCGGGGCCTGGCCACCGTACTGAATGAATGCTATCTGTCTATGGGTATACAGTCGCGTTTTGTTACCTGTTTGCCAAAAGACAGCCTGGGCATCGACAACGATTGCCATGTGATCAATATGGTTTATTCCAAACAGCTGAAAAAATGGATCTGGATAGACCCTACTTTTGACGCCTATGTGATGAATGAAAAAGGCGATCTGCTGGGTATGGAAGAAGTAAGGGAAAGGATCGTGAATGACCAGCCATTGATCCTGAGTCCGGATGCCAACTGGAACCATAAAGAATCTGAAACAAAGCAGTATTACCTTTATTACTATATGGCTAAAAACCTGTACCTGCTGGAATGCCCGCTCAGCAGTGAATACGATACGGAAACCCGGCAGGCAGGCAAACAGATCAGTTATATGGAGCTGGTACCGCTGGATTATTTTAAGAAGTCGCTGGAAATGTCATCGGCCACCAATAGCAGCAATAAGACTACTTTCATCCATTACAAAACCAATAACCCCGCTGTTTTCTGGCAGGCACCCTGACGAGCTATTTCCATTTTTTACACTTGTATGCATAAGTCGCTTACCAGCTGCCCGTAAAAAACATCGCGCATACAACGAAAAACCTCACCGGCGATCAAATTAAACTTCCTGTTTGTATGGCTGGTTTTATTTTTCAGCTTAATATTATGCAATGAATACACTGAAAAGCGATTTTGACAGGGACGGCTACCTGGTCATCCCGGATTTCTATACCGCCGCTACATGCGATGCGCTGATAGACCGCGCAGCGGAGCTGTCCCGCAGCTTTGATTACAAAGGACAGGCCTCCGTTTTCCAAACCAATGAACAGGCCCGTACCAGCGATGCTTATTTTCTTGCCTCCGGCGATAATATCTCTTTCTTTTTTGAAAAGGATGCGTTTGATGAAAAAGGCAACCTGCAACAACCGGTAGAACAATCGCTGAACAAGATCGGGCATGCCATGCATGATCTTGACCCCGTCTTCAATGCTTTTTCCCGCTCCCCAAAAATAAAACAACTGGCAAAAGAGTTGGAACTGGACGATCATGTTATTATCCAGAGCATGTTCATTTTTAAACACGCAAGGATCGGTGGCGTGGTAGATGTACACCAGGATGCCACCTTTTTGTATACCGAGCCGGATTCCTGCATCGGCCTCTGGTTTGCGCTGGAAGATGCTACTACTGAAAACGGTTGTCTCTGGGCCCGGCCCGGCGGTCACCGTACCCCGCTTCGCGAAAGATTTCACCGGGATAACAAGGGCGGTACGGCCATGGAAAAAATAAACAGCGAGCCCATCGACCCAGATGACATGCTACCACTACAGGTAAAAAAAGGAACCTGTATTGTTCTGCATGGCTTGCTGCCGCATTACAGCCGTCCCAATACCAGTGGCCGTTCCAGGCAGGCTTATTCCATACATGCTGTTAACAGCAAAACCAGCTATGCCACAGATAACTGGTTACAGCGAACAAAGTTTCCCCTGCGGGGA
Organism: uncultured Flavihumibacter sp.; assembly: GCA_964245425.1. Lineage (GTDB taxonomy): Bacteria > Bacteroidota > Bacteroidia > Chitinophagales > Chitinophagaceae > JACMLD01. The sequence continues at coordinate 2,245 of CAXTMV010000117.1, forward strand.
TTTTAAAAATGATTGATGTCTGACGGGGTGATGTTTAATTTGGCATAAGAAATCACCAACTCATCTAATGCCGCCACAAAAAATAATATATACACAAATAAACCAGCCATCATTATATCAGACATCAGTTATCACTTCACGGGTTCCTTTCCCATAAAGAACAGCAATTTCCCCCCGTTCATGATATCTGCATGCTTTAACACAAAGCCTTTCAGCTCCTTTCCGTTCAGCATTATTTTTTGCACATATACATGATCATCGGCCTGGTCCTTTACTTCAATCACAAACTGCTTACCGTTGCCGAGCTGCAGCACCGCACCGCTTACCGCCGGGCTGCCAATGGAATAGTCTGTAGAACCGGGTGCTACCGGGTAAAACCCGAGGCTGCTGAAAATATACCAGGCACTCATCTGGCCGGTATCATCGTTGCCACCAAGCCCGTCGGGGGCCGACTTATATTGATTCTTTAATATCATCCGGATGCGCTCCTGTGTTTTCCAGGGCGCACCAGCCCAGTTGTACAGATAGGCCACATGGTGCGAAGGTTCGTTGCCATGCACATATCCGCCAATAATACCATCGCGGGTGATGTCTTCCGTTTCAGCAAAAAAAGCGTCCGGCAATTGCATCGTAAATAAAGAATCGAGGTGCTGCACAAATCGTTCCTTACCACCCAGTAACTGCACCAGCGCTGCAGGATCTTGCGGAACAAACAAACTGAAGTTCCAGGCATTGCCCTCAATAAAGCCCTGCCCGTCTGTTTTCAGGGGATCGAAATTTTTCCGGAAATTGCCGTCTTCCATGCGTGGCCGCATAAAACCCGCTGACGGGTCAAATACATGAGCATAATTTTCAGATCGTTTCATAAATGTTCTATACACGTCCATCCGGTGCAGTTTCTTTGCCAATTGCGCAATGGCCCAGTCGTCGAATGCATATTCCAGCGTGCTGGACACGGCCACCCCATTCCTGTCTGCTGGTATATACCCTTTGTCGATATATTGCCCTATTCCTTCATAGCTGCGATGGTTGGCCGTAGCAATACAGGCGTCCAGCGCCTGGCCGGCATTTATACCTGTACTGTTTCCTTTTACCAGCGCGTCGGCCACTACGGCAACGCTGTGGTAGCCAGACATGCACCAGTTCTCATTGGCACTGTTGCTCCATACCGGCAGCATATGCAGGCTGCTCTGGTTGTAATGGGCCAGCATACTTTGTACCATGTCGGCGTTTCGTTTCGGTTGTACGATATTGAACAAGGGATGCAGGGCCCGGTAGGTATCCCATAGGGAAAAAGTAGTATAATTGCTGAAGCCTTGGGCATGGTGCACCTGCTGGTCGAGTCCTTTGTACGAACCGTCTGCATCCATATAGATGGTGGGGTTGATAAACGCATGGTACATGGAAGTATAAAAATTCTCTTTCTCTTCCTGTGCGCCTTCAATGCTGATTTTTTTCAGCTCCCTGTTCCAGCTGTCCTGCGCCTGCTTCTTCACCTGCTCAAAATTCCAACCTGGTATTTCCGCCTGCATATTTTTTAAGGCGCCTTCCATGCTGACCGGCGACAGGGCAAACTTTATTTTTATCTTTTCATTCTGTGTTGTGGTAAAATCAAAATACAGCCTGAGCTGTTTGGCGGCCAGTTCCGGAAAATTATTTTTCTGATCAAATTTTCCCCAAAAACCACGGTAGGGCGACGGCGAAAAATCTTTACTGCCATATTTGATGAACCGTTTCGAGCATCGCATGGCAAAATAGAGCGTGCGGGTACGCGCCCAGCCGCTGGTTTTGCGGTACCCTACCAGGGTGCTGTCGTTGATGATGCGTACATAGGTCCATACGTTTTTTCCGTCGTAATTATAGATACCGCTCATCAGGTCCAGTATAATGTGGCTGTTTTCAGATTGCGGAAAAGTATATTGGTGAAATCCTACCCTGCTGGTGGCCGTTAGTTCGGCGGTAATAGGACCTTCGTCGAGCAATACCTTGTAATAACCCGCTTCGGCCGTTTCGTTGGCATGTGAAAAAGTAGAACGGAACCCGCCGGCCGGGTTATCGGCGGTGCCGGGGTTTAACTGCAGATCGCCAACAGTAGGCATAATCAGGAAATCACCCAGGTCGCTGTGGCCGGTACCGCTGAAATGGGTATGGCTGAACCCCACGATCGTTTTATCGTCGTACTGGTAGCCTGCGCAGTATTTATATACATCCGGCACGTACTTTCCGTTGATGCTGTAGGGAATGGTGTCTGTATCGGGGCTTAACTGCACCATCCCAAAGGGCACCGTGGCCCCCGGGTAGGTATGCCCCATGCGCTGGGTGCCGATAATGGGCTTTACATATCTTATGGGATTGGATTCAATTTTCGTTTGTGCGGCCAGGGCGGCTGCCTGCAAAAGGGCAGCCATCAGCAAATATCTTTTCATGGCGCTAAAGTTAAGGCTTAGCCGATTAAATGATAAAATAGTATTACCCGCAATGTTGAAATAATATTACCTGTATTAAATTAATGCCCAAACCAAAAAAATGCGCGGCAGGTATACCCGCTTATTCCTAAATTACGGCATCATTCATCTTCCTTTAATTTGCCTGCTATGCCCCATCAAACATCAAGAAGAGATTTTTTACAAAAATTAACCGGTGGCCTGGGCGTTAGCCTGGCCGTTCTGACAGCTACACAGTCAAAAGCAATGCCGGCGGAGCGGCCAAAAGATGGAAAAAAACTGGGCGTTGCACTGGTAGGCCTGGGCAGCTATGCTAAGAACCAGCTTGCCGTGGCACTGGAAAAAACAACCAACTGTTACCTGGCAGGCATTGTGACCGGCACGCCGGCCAAGGCAGACGAATGGCAGAAAAAATATAACCTCGACAAAAAGAATATTTATAATTATCAGAATTTTGACGAGATAGCAAAAAACAAGAGCATCGATATTGTGTATGTGGTATTGCCCAATTCCATGCACAAAGAATATGTAATAAGGGCTGCCAAAGCAGGCAAGCATGTAATGTGCGAAAAACCCATGTCTACCTCTGTACAGGATGCGGAAGATATGATCAATGCCTGCCAGGCCGCCAATGTGCAGCTGGGCATTGGCTACCGCCTGCATTTTGAGCCGTTTACCAAAGAAATTGTGCGACAGTGCCGCGAAAAAGTAATCGGCGATGTAAAATTCATACAGACAAATTTTGGTTTTACCATTGGCGATCCCACGCAATGGCGTTTAAAAAAAGCCATGGCCGGCGGTGGTCCGCTGATGGATGTAGGCATTTATTGCGTGCAAGCTGCGCGGTATGTTACGGGCGAAGAACCCTTGTCGGTAACGGCGCAATACGGCCCCATTACCGATACTGACGTCTTTAAAGAGGTGGAGCAATCCATTTCCTGGCAGCTGGAATTTCCCGGCCATGCCACGGTGAACGGTTTTTCTTCTTACCGTTCCAATATTGAACAATTATATGTATCGGGTACAAAGGGCTGGATACAGCTAAGCCCGGCCTATAGCTATGGTCCTATAAAAGGCAGCACCAATGCCGGACCCTTGAATATGCCGGTGGTGCACCACCAGACCGTAATGATGGAAGAAGTTTGCAAGGCATTCCTGGAAACCGGTAAATTTCCAGCGCACATGACCGGTCCGGAAGGGCTGCGTGACATGAAGATACTGATGAGTATTTATGAGGCGGCGCGTACGGGACAGAAGATTAGCCTGCTGTAATGGGATATCTTTCTTATAACAATACCGTGCATATCTTTCAGCACTATTACTTGCCTTTTTGATAGGCGACTGCACCCTGTAAAAGCTGTATTGGGTTTATGCCACCTGCACTGCAATCACCAGAAATTCCGGCGGTTCCGAAAACTGCATGATCATTTCCCTGTATTTCTCTTTGAGGCTGCGTTTAAAACTGCCCAGGTAACCTGGTTTTGGAATGCGCTCCTGGTCGAGCGGAATGGCTTCAATCAGGTCATTGCCGAGGTACATCATCAGTTTCATAGGATAGGATTGGATATAACACAAAACAAATTCAATTCCGGTTCTTTTGCAATACCAACAACTACGCTTTCTGACAGGTGTATTTACGATTCGGAAAACCACCTCTTTTTTACCACCCTATAACCAGTTCGTCGGTTCGTCCATTCATCGTGCCGTTACCCCTATCTGCTATAAACGCGGCCAACGAACAAACTGGATGCTTGTAAACAACTGCCTATCTTTAATCGTTGTTACGTCTTTCTTTAACCTCATTCTTCTGTATGCGATGCATTGCTTTTTCGACGCCGGTAAAAATCTTTTTTACAGTCATTCTTGTATACGGTTGCGCTGGCCGCCTTCTTGCGCAAACCGAACCGTTCATATATGGCGATGCCCTGCCCGACGCCCCTGCCCTGGCTGCCAGGGGTGAATACCCGGTAGGCGTACGCAGTTTCGACTGGGTACACCTGAACCAGCCCGATATTTTAAAGCAAAAGAATGGGGTGGCACCCTTTTATAACCGCCCGTTAAAAGTGGAGATCTGGTATCCTGCCGTGCTGCCCGCCGGCAAAAAAGAACTGGTTACTTATACAGATGTGCTGGGAAGCGCTACCGACAGTACCCGCCCCCTGCATCCTTTTGTATTCAGCGGCCGCAGCCTGCGGGATGCCGCACCTCAACTGGCCCATGGGGCTTTCCCGCTGGTAATTGTGTCGCACGGCTATCCCGGGTCGCGTTTACTGATGACCTATCTCACCGAAAACATTGCGTCGAAAGGTTATGTGGTGGTGGCCATCGACCATACAGAATCTACACAGGCAGACCAAGCCGGGTTTGCCAGTACCTTGCTGAACCGGGCAAGCGATATCCTATTCGTGCTGAACCAGGTAGCAACACTGGCAGGTGCCGGAAGCCATCATTTTTTATCTGGACTGGCCGATGCCAATAACACGGCCCTGATCGGTTATTCCATGGGTGGCTATGGTGTATTGAATGCAGCCGGCGCGGGCTACAGCAGTAAGCTGGCGGGTTTTTTCGGCGCCCTGGCTGCTGGCAGTAAAACCATTGAAGGCAGGCTGGCCGGCCATCCTTCTTTTACTGCTTCGCAGGATGCCCGCATCAGGGCCGTGGTTGCATTTGCCCCCTGGGGTATGGAACGCGGCATCTGGGACAGCAGCGGCCTGGCAGGCCTGCGCATACCCACTTTTTTTGTAGCCGGCAGCCAGGATGATGTATCGGGGTATGAAAAAGGCACCCGTGCCATTTACCTGGCAGCGGTTAATGCAGACCGTTACCTGCTCACCTATGAAAATGCACGTCATAATACGGCACCCAACCCACCCCCGCCTGAAACCATGCAACCGGGCCAGAAAATGGATGATTATTATCACTATGCCGACCCCGCCTGGAGCAGCCAGAAGATCAATAATATCAACCAGCATTTTGTAACGGCCTTCCTGGGTGTGTATTTGAAACGCCAGGACCTGAACAAGTACCTGGAGCTGAAGGAAAATGCCAACCAGGGTGGCTGGACCGGTTTTAAACCGCGTACCGCCACCGGATTGCAACTAATACATGCCACGCCACTAAAATAGAAAAACCTGCGTTCCATGCTCCATGAAGAAGAAACATTTGACGGCATCGACTATACCGAAAAGAAATGGCCGAAAACCGAATGTATAGACTGTATATTCATCAATTGTAATTTCTCAAAAGCCATCATCAGCAATTGCGATTTTATCGGCTGCCGGTTTACAACCTGTAATGTTTCGCTGGCCGTTATGGAAAACACAGGACTGAAAGACTGTGTCTTTACCGGCTGTAAACTAATGGGCGTCGATTTTGGCAAATGTTCCGATTTCCTTTTCTCGGTTAGCTTTGATAACTGTCCGCTGGACTATTGTTCTTTTTTCAGGAAGAAGATGAAAAAAACCATTTTTCGCCATTGCTCTATCAAAGAAGCAGATTTTACCGAAACGGATTTATCACTGGCGGTTTTTGACCATTGTGATTTGCAGCACACCGTTTTTGTGCAGGCCAACCTTGAAAAAGCCGATTTCCGTACAGGCAGGAACTACGCTTTTGATCCGGAGCAGAACCGGATCAAAAAAGCCAGGTTCTCTGCGGAAGGCGTTATAGGCCTGTTATCGAAATATAATATTGAAATTGAATAATGCTGGCAACAGGCAGCCGGTAGCAGCTGTGATTGACGGGGGGCCATCGGTAAAATCTTGCTATCTTTAATAGCCATACCGCCTTTTATTATCCAATCACTTGTTTATGTCAACGACTATGCATCGCCGTCAGTTTCTCAAAGGCAGTTCAGCAGCACTTGCTTTTGCTGCGCTGCGTGCCCATGGTATGAATTTTCTGCGTCCGCCAGCGCCGCGCCGCGTGGCGCTGGTGGGTACCGGCTGGTATGGAAAAAGTGACTTGTTCCGGCTGGTACAGGTAGCGCCGGTAGAAGTGGTAGCGCTCTGCGATGTTGACCAGCACCAATTGCAAAATGCTGCCGCCATGATTGCCCAACGCCTGCCGGGCCATAAAGCCCCTGCTTTATTTGGCGATTACCGCAAACTGTTGCAGGAACAAAAACCAGAGATTGTTCTGATTGGCACACCCGATCACTGGCATGCCCTGCAAACCATTGAAACGCTGAAAGCGGGTGCACATGTATATGTACAAAAACCCATCAGTACCGATGTAATGGAAGGAGAAGCCATGCTGGCCGCCGCGCGTCATTACAATAAAGTGGTACAGGTGGGCACCCAGCGCAGAAGCACGCCGCACCTGGTAGAAGCCAAAAAATATATTGTGGATGCCGGCCTGCTGGGCCGGGTCATGCACGTGGAAATGTGTTGTTACTATCATATGCGCAACAACAGCCATCCGCCGCTGCAGCCGGTGCCTGATTACCTGGATTATGAAATGTGGACGGGCCCTGCGCCGCTGCGGCCTTACGATGGATTACCCCACCGTGGCTGGTGGAGGGCTTTTATGGAATATGGAAACGGCATTATGGGCGATATGTGCATTCATATGTTTGATGCAGTGCGCTGGATGCTGGACCTGGGCTGGCCAAAACGTGTTAGTTCAACGGGCGGTATTTACGAATTAAATCCTGGTAAAAGCAATATTGCCGATACGCAAAACGCCATTTTTGAATATGATAAATTGAATTGTGTCTGGCAGCACCGTACCTGGGGCACCCCTGCCGACCCGCAGTATCCCTGGGCCTTTAAAATATACGGAGAAAAAGGAACCCTCTGCGCAAGCGTGATGCAATACGATTTTATACCGGAGGGCAACGGAAAGGCCATTCATGGAGATGTATTGCTGGAGAAAGAGCAATACCCCGAAGACATTACCGAGCCCAATATTGAAATTCATACGGCACCCGCCACCCGCCGGCATATGCTCAACTTTCTACAGGCGATAGACAACAGCAGCAAACCGGTAGCAGATATAGAACAGGGGCATATTTCAACCGCCAGCTGTATTATTGCCAACCTGTCTATGAAACTGGGCCGCCCACTGTCCTACGATCCTGTTAAAAAAGAAATCACGGGCGATCCGGAAGCAACTAAACTACTCCAGCGGCCGTACCGATCACCATGGTTGCATCCCCGGGTGTAACATTATTCTGCCATTTTCTCACGCAAGGGTCGGCGAAGCGCTTATTGCATTTCTTTGCCTTTCTTGCTGTCTCTGCGTGAAAAAGCCTGGCCATTGTTACAGGTGGTATGGAAGCTTGTAGCAGTCTGGCATGATATTTTTAATAGATACCCTGGTGCAGCAGGTTGCCGGGTATTGCGAAGTATATTCCCCAACCAGGAGAGCCCGCTGTATAAATGCTGCCAGCTGAACTTTATTTCTTTTAACCTGTAATCAACTTTAAATGATACACATGAAAAACATTTTTCTTTTGCTGCTTGCTTTTGCCACCTTGCCCGCCTTTTCTCAGGAAAACAAAATGATGATGGAATTTCCGGATATATCGAGGGCTGCCGGCGTCAGCTTTCAAAAATTTGACGGACTTAACAGCCGGATCGCCAATTTTCCCCAATACAAACAGGTCAGGAATGGTACCGGGGTATTGCAGCTGGGCTGGTTCAAAGAGAATCACCAGTTTATTTCACAAATGAACCTGATGGCCGGTAGCAGCATGAGCGGCGACCGCGATACCAGAAGCAGTACCATTCATTACCTGGGCGTGGGTATTGATATCGGATACGACTTCATCAAAAGTGATAAGGTAGCACTTTTCCCCCTGGTAGGCCTCGGCTACCAGGCTTACCAAGCCCGTTTCTTTAAAGACAATTCCGCTACCAACTTTGATGATCTGCTGCAAAGCCCTGCCGTACAGAACAGCGTGCGGCCATTGGATCTGACCAATGGATTCTTTAACTACCGCGCGGGGTTGGGGCTGGCAGCTACTTCTGCCAAACGCCATTGTTCCATCGGCATACAGGCTTTATATACCGGCAGTTTTCAGAGCAGGGCCTGGAGAAGCAGTGATGATCAGACACTGGCCAATGCGCCGGTAGATAAATTAAGACAGGTATACTTGGGCATTGTATTTACCTGTCGCCAATTTTTTATGATGCGGCGCGAAAGGATGCAAAACAAATAAAATCCTTCTCATAAAAAAAACCAGGCAGCTTCCCAAAGGAGCTGCCTGGTTTTTTGCTGCTGTATGGATAAGGCTACAGATTCATGTTAACCGCCGGTCGATAACGTACTGCGAATCTATCCGGCTGATTGTTTGCGGGCAATACTATTTTAGTGTCATATAAAAGAGGCCGGTGCAAAATCTTTATGCGGGTGCAGCATTTGCCTTTATCTTTAATTCTTATGAGCCTATTTACCACCGCTGGCGCCATTACCATCACCTGTCATAAACGTATTACCGCTTATCTCCTGCTGGAAGTGGAAGCCCTCGGCTTTACGCCAACCGGCAGTTTTGTAACAGGCGTGCAGCTGAACGGCACCCTAGATGATTGCATCAAACTGAATTGCCAGCTGCGTTGTGCCAGCCAGGTATTATTCAGCCTAAAACAGTTTGAAGCGGCGAATCCGGACGATGTGTACCATCAACTGGTACACTATGAATGGGAGCATATTTTGCCCGAGGGCGGTTATTTCTCTGTTACCAGCCATGTGCAGAACGATACCATTAACAATAGCATGTTCGCCAACCTGCGCGTTAAAGATGCTATTGCAGACCGGCTGCGCAACAAAAGAGGTACAAGGCCTTCCACCGGCTCAGAACTAACGGGTGCGGTTATCCATTTATTCTGGAAACAGGAACAGGCGGAGATATTTATTGATACCTCCGGACCTTCGCTGGCCCGGCACGGGTATCGCAAAATACCCGGCCAGGCGCCCATGCTGGAAGCATTGGCATCCGCAGTTATCTATGCCACGCGCTGGAACAAAACAGATCCCTTTATAAACCCCATGTGCGGATCAGGAACCCTGGCCATCGAGGCTGCCATGATGGCCAGCAACCGGCGGCCCGGCCTGTTCAGGAACCAGTATGCTTTTATGCACCTCGCAGGTTATAACAGGGAGGTTTACCAGCAACAGGATGCCTTACTGGAAATTCAAATCCGGGAAGCACCCGCTACCCGCATCATCGCAACGGACTACAGCGAAAAAGCCATCGACAATGCCCGTAAAAATGCCGTTGCCGCCGGCGTGGCAGCCATGATCGACTTCCGCGTCTGCGATTTCGCCGACACAGAAATACCCGTTCATCAGCCTGGGGTTGTATTGCTGAATCCTGAATATGGCGAACGCCTGGGCAATATAGCCGAACTGGAAAATACCTATGGACGTATCGGCGATTTTATGAAAAAATCATGCGGCGGCTATTTCGGTTACATATTTACCGGCAACCTGGAACTGGCAAAAAAAATTGGCTTAAAAGCCACCCGGCGCATCGAATTCTACAACAGTACCATCGACTGCCGCCTGCTGGAATATGAATTGTACAGCGGAACGAAGAAAAAAATTAATAATTAGGCATTGATAATTGGAAGCGCTGTGCAAACGCATATTTATAAATTATAAAGGGCGAATTATTAATTTCACGTATGAGCGATCCTTTCGGGCAGGCCCTCTCTGATTTTTTTTACCAGCAGGCACCCGCCAAATTATGGATACATAATACCTATGGCCCTAAAGAAGAGATGCCCGTATCCGCATATTTCAGGAACTATGCCCAGATGCCTCCGCTGGAAAAGCTTGCACTGAAGCATTGCGAGGGCATCATTCTTGATGTGGGCGCCGGCGCGGGCAGCCATACCCTCTGGCTGCAACAACAACATTACAACTGTACGGCACTGGACATTTCCTTAATTGCCTGCGGAATCATGCAACAGCGTGGCATAACGAAGATCATTCAGCAGGACATCTTTCATTTGAATGGCAAAAAATACGATACCATCCTGCTGCTGATGAACGGCATTGGTTTAACCGGCACTTTGGCCGGACTGCGTCTTTTCCTGCAACAGGCCGCCGGCTGGCTGAAACGGGGCGGACAGTTGCTTTTCGATTCTTCCGATGTGGCATATGTATACGAAAATCATTTCCCCAACCTGAAAAATTACTATGGTGAAATAGCCTACCGCTACGAATACAAAAGGAAAAAAACCGACTGGTTCAACTGGCTGTATATAGATCGGTTTACGCTGGCTGCGATAGCAACGGAAGAGGGCTGGACCCTACAGCTGTTAACCGAAGATGAGCAGGGGCAATACCTGGTTTCGCTGAAAAAAGCTTCCTGATGGCTGGCAGTTGATGGAGCAGCATTGGTTTACTTTAGCTGTTGTTGTATTTTCAGGGGTGCTCTTATTTTCCAGGAAGCAAGCAGCAGCGCTTCCAGGTCTTTTTTCTTTACGGCAGCCAGATCAACCAGCAGCATCGGGTGATTTTTATAATGGTCGGTGATAAAAAAAACAGCGGGCTGCCGTTTCATCCATTTATCGCGTTCATCACTATATACCACCAGTGTTTTCCCATCCTCCCGCAGCCGGGCAAACAGCTTGTCGCCCGCCTTGAAAGCCGGTGTACCGTACGAAGTGCCGGCCACGGCACCGGGTAATGTCAGCGCAATGATTTCCACCTTATTCCAATAGGCAAATGCGTCTATATTCATAAGGATCTCATGATGGTTTTATATTATTATACACTCCTCCATTGTCATTCTTCTGCCAGAACCAGTATCTTTATCTATCATAAAAAATGTACATGAAAGTATTAAAATCCGGTTTTCTTTGCTACTGGCCAATTTTATTATTAACAAGCCTTAACGCAGGCCCGGGGCCTGCCAATAAAGTTGCGGCTGACACACACACGCAGGCAGCCATCGCTAAAAAAAATATTATTACCGGTGCCGACCAAACGGAGAAATACCTGCCCTATCTCAAAGGCAAAAGAGTGGCGGTACTCGCCAACCCCACTACCATCATTGGCAAAAGGCACCTGGTAGACAGTCTCCAGGCAAGGGGCATTCACATTGTAAAGGTATTCGGACCGGAGCATGGCTTTCGCGGCAATGCCAGTGCCGGCGTAAAAGTGATGGATGAAAAAGATTCCGCCACCGGTATCCCGGTCATATCATTATACGGACCCAAGAACAAACCAACCAAGGAAGATCTGGCCGATGTAGACATCATGATATATGATGTGCAGGACGTGGGCTGCCGTTTTTATACCAATATCAATGTGCTGTCACGCATCATGGAAGCCTGTGCAGAAAATAATAAAGAGTTGCTGATACTGGACCGGCCCAATCCCAACGGCTACCTGATAGACGGGCCGATACTGGATATGTCTTTGAAATCCGGGATCGGTATGTTTCCCATCCCTATCTCACATGGCCTCACTACCGCAGAATTTGCCCAGATGGCAAATAGCGAAGGATGGCTGACCAACAAAGTGAAATGCAATATCAAAATTATACCGGTTGCCAATTACAACCACGATATGTATTATGAGCTGCCGGTAAAACCATCTCCCAATCTCAATACACAGGAAGCGGTTATGCTGTATCCTTCGGTTTGTCTTTTTGAAGGAACCGTACTGAACCTTGGCCGTGGTACTTATTTTCCGTTTACGGTACTGGGCAACCCGGACCTGAAAGGAAAATACAGTTTTAATTTTACGCCGCTAAGCATAAAAGGCATGAGCGAAACCCCCCAGCACATGAACCAGGTTTGTTACGGCCTTGACCTGAGAACCTACCCGATCGACAGCCTGCTGAAGAAAAAACAGATCAACCTGCAATGGATGATGGAACTGTACAAAGCCTACCCGGCAAAAGAAAAATTCTTCGACTATACGCAGAGCAAGGAAATGGGTAATATCAACAAACTGGCCGGCACGGCGCAATTTAAAGAACAGATTATCGCCGGCACATCAGAAGCAGACATACGCAAAAGCTGGGAACCGGGCCTCGCACAGTATAAGCAGTTGCGCAAAAAATACCTGCTGTATCCTTAATGATAGCCTGCTTACAGGCCGATGGATTTCAGAAAGGCTTCTTTATAATGCGTGCCTACCGGTAATTCTACCCGGCCAAGGAAAACCGTATTGCCTTCGATATGCGTTATTTTGGATGTATTAATGATAAAAGATCGATGCACCCGTACAAATAACCCGGCCGGCAGCATCGCTTCCATGGCAGAAAAAGACATCATGGGCAGCAGGCTGCTGTGGCCCGTCACTACCCGGGTGTAATTGCCCTGTGCTTCGGCAAACAGGATGTCTTTATAATGCAGGTTAAAAATTTTACCGTCTGCCTTCAGAAAAAAATGTTCGGCCGAAACATCGGCTTTTTCTTCAATGGCAGCGCGTGGAGGCAGCTGTAATCCTTCCAGGGCTTTATCAACCGCCATCATAAACCGTTCAAGTGAAAAAGGCTTAACCAGGTAATCGCAGGCGGCCAGATCAAATGCGGCGACAGCATATTCCTGGTAAGCAGTCGTAAATATAACCTGCGGCCTGTTTTTCAGTGTTTTTAAGAACCCGATTCCATCCAGCACAGGCATATGTATATCAAGAAATAAAATATCAACGGACTGCTGCTGCAAAACCTGCCTCGCCTCCAGGGCGTTGCCACAGGATGCCAGCACCTGCAATACGGGCAGGTGATGGCAATACGCAACAACAATATCCCTTGCAATGGGTTCATCGTCTACAATAAGGCAACTGACCATACTCAGGGTTTTTTTATTTGCAGGTTAAGCTGAACGGTATATTCATCATTTTCTACAGATTGCTTCATTGTGTAGGCAGGTCCATATAATAGTTCAAGTCTTTTTACTGTATTAGCAAGTCCCAGCCCCGGCCTTTCGTTCAGTATAGAATGCCCCGGCGATACATTGTTCCAGGAATTTTT
>CAXTMV010000118.1:0-4994 GCA_964245425.1 uncultured Flavihumibacter sp.
ACAAACCCACCCTTTACGCACTGGCTGGCATCGCTCTCTTTATCCTGGTGATCGCTGCTATTAATTTTGTCAACCTGTCTACGGCGCAGGCCGTATTGAGGGCAAAAGAAGTTGGTGTCAGGAAGGTGCTGGGTAGCAGCCGCACCGGCCTTGTCTGGCAATTCCTGAGCGAAACCGGGATCATTGTTATGGCATCCATGGTAGCTGCCCTTTTGCTGGTGAATCCTGTCATCGCTGCCTTGCATGGGTTTATCCCGGACGGCGTCCGGTTTCACCGCGCAGACCCAAATGCCTGGCTGTTCATCGGGCTAACGATCATGGTCACCTGCCTGCTGGCGGGCTGGTACCCGGCCCGGGCCCTGTCATCCTTTTTGCCGGTGATTAGCCTGCGGGGCCATAGCAACCAAAAACTAAATGCAAAGAGTTACCTGCGCAAGGGCCTGATCGTTTTTCAGTTTACAGTCAGTTTACTTTTTATCATCGGCACAATAATGGTCGGCCGGCAGATCCATTATATGATCAATACCGATCTTGGTTTTAATAAAGATGCCATCATTACGCTCGACCTGCCCTGGGATCAGCCGAAGAACCTGAAAGCAGTAATAGCCGCCGAAATCGGCAAGATCGCCGGCGTTCGGCAGGTATCGCTCAGCAATGCGGGTCCGGAAGCACAGCGCCATGGCGGTACCTATCTCCAGTACAAGGGAACAGCCGATATTAAGATCGAAGCCGGCATTGACCAGATAGACAGCAGCTTTCTTTCCTTATACGAACTGCCCCTTATTGCGGGCAGGAATTTCTACCAGGGAGATACGGCAAGGGAAGGCCATGATGCGGCTCCGGACGGTTCCAGCCCGGCCGTAGCGCCCTACCGGGCCTTTATCCTCAATGAAACGGCGGCAAGGGCGCTTGGTTTCGGCCGGCCGGCCGATGCGGTGGGCAAACAAGTGAGCACCGGCTTTGGCGATGTGGTCGGCCCCGTGCTGGGTGTTGTAAAAGATTTTCATTCGATGAGCTTGTATGAGAAGATTCAACCCTTCTTCTTTACTACCCAGCGTGGTGCCGGCGGACTGCTCAGCGTAAAAATTGCCAGTAAGGATCAGGCGGCCGACCAGGTAAAGGAACTGTTCAGTAAAATGGAAACGGTTTTTAAAAAAGTGTATCCGAAGGATCAGTTCCAGGCCCGTTTCTTCGATGAGACGATTGAGAAATTGTATGCGCGCGAGCAAAAGACGGCACAGATCATGAACCTCGCCATGGGCACTGCCATCTTCATCTCCTGTATGGGTCTCTTTGGGCTGGCGGCTTTTATGGCCAACCAGCGGACCCGCGAGATCGGCATCCGCAAGGTACTGGGTGCAGGTGTTCCTCACCTGGTATCGCTGCTCTCCAGGGAATTTATTATACTGGTATTGCTCTCTACCCTTATCGCCGCGCCCCTTGCCGGTTGGGGCTTACATCGCTGGCTGCAGGACTTTGCCTACCGGGCTACTATGCCCTGGTGGATCTATGTACTGGCCGGCTTTGCAGCGATTATTATCGCCCTGCTGACCGTCAGCTTCCAGGCAATACGTGCGGCATCGGCCAACCCGGTGGATAGTCTGAAGGTGGAATGATGTATTAAATCAGTATACTAAAACCTGCAACAGGAAGGCAGCTAATGATACATCATCACCGTAAAATCATTTGGCCAATAGCCCTCTGCAAGCCGGGTATTGCTGGTGAGCGAACTGCAAAACGCCTGTATCTCCGTGGGCTCATAGGAAACGATGGCATCGTCCGGATAAGTAAGCGCACTCAAGAGGTTAAATCCAAAGCCAATCCGGCAATGCAGGAATAATTTCTTAATCATTTTGAACAGGTAATGAGGATCGCTGTTCCGATAGCTCAGTGATCCACTGGCAATCACATAATCGGCTGCAGGCAATTCAGCTTCGGAGAAATCAGCTTTTACAAAATGGGTATGAGGTAAATGGCTGTAACGCTCAATGGCGATATTTAATAGCGCCGGCATCTGTTCAAGGCCGGTATAGCGGATGTCTGTATACAATCCCGAAAGAAAGGGGAGTAAATCAGCGTGGCCGCAACCGGCATCCAGTACAGACATGCCTGTAAAATCGGCCAGCTTGGCCATTGCTTTATAACGGGCGCCCTGCGATTCAGGGCTTACCCATCCAACGGCAGCAATGCTGCCTGAACCAAATTCCGCAATCACTTTATTGTGGAAATTAACAATGCTGGCCGTATCAGCTGCATTCATACCTGTTTATTTAATGAAAGGCAAAACTATAGATTTATTGTCAGTATAATTGTAAAGCAATGATATGGCAGGGGAAGCAGGTGCTGACTTCACGGTTACCTGACAAAGCAGCCGTATTCATAATTAAGGTATTTGTTTCGCTGCTGAAATACTTCGCAAAGAGCCTGGCAGGCCTATATCTATGGGAGCGCTTTTTTCAGGCGCAGGTATATTTTTTCGCCCAGTAGCATGCCCGTTATGGGTGCACAGCAATATAACCAGAACGCCGGCCAGTCACCGGCAACAATATCGGAGGAAAATGTTCTTGCCGGATTCATGCTCATCCCGCTGAAGGGTGCCTCCAGCGTTATATAAATGGTAATCAGGGCAGCTACTGCAAAAGGGATATATTTTTTAAGCTGTGGGCTGTTTTCCATCAGCAGCACAACCAATATCAGCAACATTGAAATAAAAAACTCCAGTATAAAAGCAACGGCAACACCTGGCTTACCGGGTACCGTAACGATATAATTAACTGCAGGATCTTTCATCCCGGCCGGAAAAAGAATTACCAGCAGCCCCATACCCAGGCTGCCGCCCAGCAGTTGGAAAAGGATATAAAAAAATGCATCATAGCCGGCAATTTGACCCAGGCGAAAACGTACGATTGTTACCGCAGGATTGATATAGGCCCCGGATTCTTTTCCGAAGCGGGAGGTGAAAATATACAGCGCTGTTGCGCCCATGGCTAATCCCACCAATAGGCGCCGTAAAAAAGCACTGGGCAGGTGATGGCGCAACGGAAGCCCCGGGTATTCGATTAGGGCGTCAAAAAAACCGGCTGAAAACATAAATAGGCCGAGCCCCAGGGCTTCGTCCCGGTATTTCCTCAAACGGAGCTTTATCAATGATGGCACTTTTTTTATTTCAGCAGGTTAATTAAATGGTCGCCAACGCGCAATGCATTTGCCATAATGGTGAGCGATGGGTTAACTGCGCCGACTGATGGAAAAAAACTGCCATCTACCACGTATAGATTATCTATGTCATGTGCTTTGCAATGGGTGTCCAATACGGAGGTCCCGGGATCATTGCCATACCGGGCTGTTCCAGCCTGGTGTGCTACGCCGGCAATAGGAATGTCCTTGCTTAAATAAATATCATGCGGCAAGAGAATATGTTTGGCATCAATTTTTGCCAATACCTTTTTCCAGGTACTGATCAGCCGCTCAAATCCTTCCAGATTATTTTCTTTATACGACAGGTGAATCTGGCCGTTAATAACCTCAACGCGGTTCTCTGCCGTCGGCAGGTCTTCGCCTGTAAACCACCAGTCGACAGAATGAGCGGCCATTTGATTCAATAAAACGCCTGGTGTAAAAAAAGGCGCATCCGGAGCTATCTGATCTTTGTCGGACTTGCCTAATAATTGGATATGGCCCATCGGGTATAGAAATTCTTCATCGCCGAAATAATAGTCGTTGATGGCAAGTGTTTTTTGAAATTGTGTAGGATTGATTTTAGTGCTCACCCCCAGCATGGCGGCACTGTTGTGCTTCATAAAATTTCTGCCCAGCTGACCGCTGCTATTCGCCAGGCCATTGGGATGCCGGCTGTTGCCATTGTTAAGTAAAAGTGCTGCTGAATTGATGGCCCCGCAGGCTACTATCACCATCTGCGCCCTGAACTGCAGGGGTTCGTTTTTGTGCAGCACTTCCAGGTAATCTATCCTTTTACCGTCTGCGGTGGTTACCAGTTTTTCCACTTTCGCTTCTGTGAGAAGGGTAACATTTTCATTGGCTGTGGCAGGGCGTACACAATTAATGTCTGCATCGCTTTTTGCATGGATCATACAGGGGTAGCCATCGCAGGTATTACAGCGTATACAGGGGCTGTTAAGCATATCTGCTTCATCTAGTTTTATGCCCATGGGCATATTAAAAGGATGATGACCGTCGGCCAGCAATGCATCGTGCAGCTCCTGTATGCGGGGTTCGTGGCTTACCGGGGGATAAAAATAATCCTGGGACCTAAAAGGTTCCGTTGGATCGGAACCCATTTTGCCATGAACGCAATACAATTTCTCTGCCTCATTGTAATAAGGTTCATAATCTGCGTAAGTAAGCGGCCATGCCGGTGAGATGCCTCCTTTATGACTAATTTCTTCAAAGTCGCGCTCGCGAAGCCTGAACAAAGCGGCACCATATACCTTTGTATTACCGCCTACCCAATAGCCCGTGCCCGGATGCAGGTCTTTCCCCTCCTTTGTTTTCCAAACTTCTTTTGTATGGTATCTTTCATGCTGAAAAACTTCTTTACTGTCCCAATTGGCTTTTTCTCTCGGCAAAAAGCCGCCTCTTTCCAATAGCAATATTTTTTTTCCGGTATCTTTTAATTTGTGTGCGAGTGTTCCACCCCCGGCGCCTGTTCCAATAATAATAATATCGTATTCCTGCATATTGTTTATTTAAATGAATGAAAGGAAATTCTGCACGCCTGGGCGAACTTGTTGCGCAATTGCCTGTGTTATGTTGTCACTGTTAGCAACTTAATATAGACCTATTTTTCGATTAAAATGTATAAACGATTTGTTAACAGGTCAATAATTTGGTGAGCGCTATGCTGAAATGCCCGCAAAAAAGACAGCCTTTGTACAGGTATCGATTTTTGGTAAATGATAATACGTTACGACAAGAAGCAATAAAAGAAAAACCTGTTTCCTGCTGCCGGTTGGCAAAGGAAACAGGTTTTATAT
>CAXTMV010000118.1:5004-15060 GCA_964245425.1 uncultured Flavihumibacter sp.
AGTTGCTGACAAGCTATTATAAAGTGGCCATATCAATCACAAACCGATACCGCACATCGCCCTTCAGCATGCGATCATAAGCTGTTTGGATATCTTTGATGTTGATGATCTCTATATCCGAAACAATATTGTTTTCGGCACAGAAATCAAGCATTTCCTGTGTTTCCTTTATGCCGCCGATGCCTGAGCCGGACAGGTTTTTTCTGCCGCCCAGCAGGCTGAACGCAGCTATCTGTGCGGGTTTGGAAGGGACGCCCACGCAAATATGGGTTCCGTCTGTTTTCAACAAAGACAGGTACATATTAAAATCGTGTTCGGCAGATACGGTATCTAAAATAAAATCGAATGAGTTTTTTGCCGCTTTTACCTGAGCTGCATCACTGGTTACCACAAAATGGTGCGCGCCTAATTTTTTTGCATCGGCTTCTTTGCCGGGTGACGTGCTTAATACCGTTACCTCGGCGCCAAAAGCCACGCCAAACTTAACGCCCATATGACCCAGGCCGCCCAATCCCAGTACGGCCAGTTTATGGCCCTTGCCTACCTTCCAGTGGCGAAGGGGCGAATAAGTGGTGATGCCCGCGCAGAGCAAGGGCGCGCTGGCCGCCGGATCCAGCTTCTCGGATACATGTAACACAAAATCTTCGTTTACCACGATGGTATTGGAATAACCCCCATAGGTGGGTGTTTTATGGTCCTGCTCATAACCGTTATACGTCTGCGAACTGCCTTTCAGGCAATACTGCTCCAGGTCGCGCTTGCAATTCTCACATTCGCGGCAGGAGTCTACCATACAGCCGGTGGCAGCCAGGTCGCCCACTTTAAAGCCCTTCACCTGATCGCCTACTTTTATTACGCGGCCAATAATTTCGTGCCCGGGCACCATCGGGAATATACCCGGGAACCAGTCGTTCTTGATCTGGTGTAAATCGGAATGACAAACACCACAAAACTGGATATCGAATTGAACATCCCGCGGCCCTACGTCCCGTCGATCGAATGTCCATGGGGCCAAAGGCGTTTTTTCGTCCTGTGCTGCATATGCTTTTGTTGTAATCATGTTTTTTTCTTTTTTGCAAATTTATGCATGTTCTGCCATTTGCCAGCGAGCCATCCGGGGCAGGCAGCAGGCTGCTGAAATTTCCCCGATGCAAGGCGCTGAAATCATTTATTTTAGCAAGCATAAATGTATTGAAATGATCATAAAAGGCCTGTTCGCTTTGTTCTTGCTTTTAATGTTGGCAGCTGTTCCGATACTCGCCCAGCACATTCACATTTCCAACGATGTACAGGCTAAAAAAATACAAATAAGCAATGCAAAAATGAAGGCTGTATTTGATTATAATCACCAGGCCAATATTTCTTTTTTAGCGGTCAATGGCCAGGAAGTTATCAATGGCCCCGAAGGAATTTTTTCCGCCATCAAAACGGCAACCGCCAGTTATTCTACTTTGGCGTTGTCAAAAAGCCCTTCCATCAAAATTGTGGGGTATACCGTTACCGTTAGTGGAATTATTTATGGCGATAAGCACAGCAGCATAGAGGAGAAATGGGTATTGACCATCGACAGCACTGATATTAAACTGGGTATCGAAAGAAAGCTGTCAAAAGCCATTGAAGCCGAAACGCTGTCATCGCCTGCTATTCATTTCAGCAGCATCCATACCTGGGAGGGGGCTTTTCAGGATTATGGTGGCCTTGCCTGGTTTTACCTGTTCAATAAAAAATCAGCTGTTTACGGCACGCATAGCCGGTCGGCTGATTTCTGGAATAACCAAACAAATAACGGGTTGAACATAAGCATCAATGCGCCGGCCAAACAAATTGCCATGCAATACGGCCGCAATGAAAAGGATCAACTGGCTTATGGCGTCACGGTGGCTGCCAGCGAGATCCGCCCGCAATTTGATTCCGGCACCCATCGACGGCTTTTTCTCCGGGATACGGCAACAACTGTATGGGCGCCGGTGAAGATGGCGGCTGCTGTATCCAAACAATCCATAACATTGTCTTATTTTGATTTCAATGAAAAATACGGCCGGGGAAACCTGGTGGGTATTAACGGCGACCAGGTCAGTGCGGTGCTGAATACCATTGCCAGGATCGGGGTAATCGATAAAGAACATTTCGGCGGCAATAGCTGGCATACGCCATACGGGCCCATCTGTTTACACGAACAATATATTGCAGAAATGGGACTTGCCATCAACGATCCGCATTATTTGAAAGGGTATCAGCAATGCCTTGATTTTTACAGGGATAATGCCATCAGGCCTGATGGGCATGTAATGAGCAGGTGGGCCTACAGCAATGAAGACGCCATGCCTGGCCAGTTCAACCACAAAGGTTTTTATGAAGCGCAATGGGGTTTCCTGCTGGATGCCAACCCGGATATTGTGACAAATGTCTCAGAATTATACAACCAGACCGGCAATAAAGCCTGGGTTACAACACAGCAGCGATCCTGCGAAAAAGTGCTGGACTGGCTATTAAAAAGAGATGTAAATAACAATGGCCTGGTAGAAATGATGACGGATAGTATGCAGCAAAAAAAAGGAAGTGACTGGATAGACATCATCTGGTCTTCGTATGAAAATGCTTTTGTAAATGCCAAACTATACCATGCATTGACGTTGTGGGCCGCTATTGAAAAACAATTGGGAAATGCAGTGAAAGAACAATACTATAGCCGGTTTGCCCAGAAATTAAAGACGAGTTTTAATAAATCCACCGCCGATGGTGGTTTTTGGGATGAAGAAAAAAAATGCTATATCCACTGGCGTGATAAAAATGGATCCATCCATGGTCGCAATATGGTGATACCAGTAAATTTTATGGCCATCGGGTATGGCATTTGTGATGATACCGGCAGAACAAAAATCATTCTTGATACCATTGAGGAACAGATGCAGCAGGAACAACTTTTCTTCTGGCCGCTCTGTATGAGCAGTTATGCAAAAGGGGAGGGTAACGATTGGCAATTTCCGTTTCCCGAATATGAAAATGGTGATATCTTTTTGTCCTGGGGCGCACTGGGTGTAAAAGCTTACGCCGGCTATAAACCGGAACTGGCGCTGAAATATGTAAAGAATGTGCTGGCCCAATATGCAAAAGACGGCCTGGCTTTTCAACGCTATGGGCGTGTCAAACAAGATGGCCGGGGCGACGATATCCTTTCTGGCAACAGCCTGTCGGTGGTGGGTTTATATGATGCGATCTATGGCATTAACCCGCTGTACAACCGGTTTTACCTGAATCCGCATATCACACCAGAATTATCCGGTACGCATTTGCTATACAATTACAGGGGACAAAAATGGACAATTGATCTTGAAATGAATAAATATACGGTATCAAACAAGCAATTCAGTATTACAGATACAAGCGATTTCGGTATCCAGGCCGGGAACAATGAAATGGTATATTTTAACGGGAAGCGCGAACAGGGCTCTTTACAAATCAAAACCGCTGGGAAATTGGCCGTTCAGATAAAAACCTGGAACGGAAATGAAATGAGATGGACGCAGTCTTCAGGCGATACCGCCAACGGTTCTATTCTTTGCCGGGTATATGGTCTTGTTCCAAACAGCGTCTATATTTTCTCAACAAATAAGCGTAGGCAAAACCATGTCAGAACAAACAGCCAGGGTGTATTGATGATTGCCTGCAAAGCCAATACAGGCGAAATGACCATTACTAAAATTAGTAAGGGATGATTTATTAATGATCAGTCAGTATGACGGGTGCCTTTTTGGTTTTTTGTTTGGCCGCGAAAAACAGGGCGGGTATCGCCAGCAGAAAGATAATACCCACCACCAGGTAAGCATCACTGAAGCTCAATTGACTGGATTGACGGCTAACGATGTTATCGAGGGCCTGGATCGCCTGGTCGTGCGCATGAAAACCGGAGGCGCCTTTCAGCATAAAATAATGGGTATATTGATTCATTCTTTCAGTGACCAGCGGGTTATCGACGGTGATATTGGATACCAGGTCGGAACGGTGCTGGGCATTCCGGATGTGCAGGTAGGTATTTACCAGCGCCAGTCCGAAAGATCCACCAATCTGGCGCATCATATTATTCAGCGCGGCGCCCTGTGGCAGATCCTTTACTTCCAACGATGATACGGCGAGCGTGGTAAGCGGTACTGTTATGATGGCCAGTCCCAGCCCGCGAAAGATCAGTGCCACACTGATACTGGCTGCATTGGAATCGAGGTTCATACCAGACATCTGGTAACTGAACAGGATAAACAATCCGATGCCGGTGGCAATGATATAAATAGGAGAGACGCCCCTTTGCAATAGCCTGGCAGAGATGATCAGGCCGATGATAGCAAGAAAGGCCCCCGGTAATAAAAGCAGGCCCGTCTGGCTGGGCGTAAACCCTAACAACCGCTGCGCAAAAACAGGCGTCAGGAATACAGAAGTGAAGATACCGATACCCGACACAAAGGTCAGCGCTGCTGCAATGGCAAGGTTCCTGCTTTTCAAGACACGGAGGTTCACCACCGGTGATGGCCTGGAAAGTTCCCACCGTACAAACGCAAGTAAACCCAGCACCGCCACCACGCTCAGTACAACGATATAGCGTGCTTCAAACCAATCGTCGGTTTCCCCGCGTTCAAGTACGGTTTGCAGGGCGCTGACACTGATCGCCAGCAGAAAAATGCCTAGCCAGTCAACCTTTCCAACGGTTGGTTTGGTGGGAGGCTCCCGCAATAGGATGCCACAGATCAGCGCCACTAAAATGCCCAATGGCACATTAATGAAAAAGATCCAAGGCCATGAATAGTATTCTGTAATAAAGCCGCCCAGCGTGGGCCCAATAGTGGGACCAACAAATACCCCCACGCCAAACAAAGCGCTCGCGATGTTTTGTTTTTCTTTCGGGAACAATTCAAATACGATGGTTTGTGAAACGGATAATAGTGCACCGCCGCCCAGCCCCTGTAAAAAGCGGAAAGCAACCAGCACCCAGATATTGCCAGCCTGCCCGCACATAAACGAAAAAAGGGCAAAAGCTATAATGGAGCCGATATAGTAATTCCTGCGCCCCAGCCTGGCTGCCAGGTAGCTGGTCATGGGGATAATGATCACGTTGGCAATGGCATAAGAGGTAATTACCCAGGAGGTATCTTCTAAGGTTGCACCCAGGTTGCCACCCATGTGCGACAAGGCAACGTTAACGATGGATATATCAATCAATTCCATCATCGCTGCCGCTATAACAGCCAGGAGCAGGAGTCTACGTTTCATGTCCTTTTTTATACCAATCGGTATATTTATAAATAAAAAAATTATTGCTGGGGAGGATTCAGGGCCAGCAGGGCGTCTTCCGGCGATTTGCGGTACAGGTCAAAGATGAATTGGGTTTTGCCTACTCTTATTTCATATTGATCCGTTTCCAGTGCCTGTAAAAAGGCTGATGCAACCTCCGATGCAGGTATTCCGTTGCTGCCGCCAATGGGTTTCGAAAACTCCGTATCTACCAGTGGTGGCATCAGCTCAAATACTTTAACCTTTCCGATACGCGCCAGGCTGATCCGGAGCGATTGTGTATAGGAATGCAGGGCGGCTTTGCTGGCTGAGTAAGTAGCCAGGGAACCGGGTACAAAGGCAACTACCGACGATACGTTTACGATGGCAGCTTCGGGTTGGGCTGCCAGCAGCGGAAGTAACTGTTCATTAAGGCGGATGACCGACAGGTAATTGGTCAGCATTTCATCGGCGGCCAGGTCAAATACATTTTCTGTTTTGCCAAGCGTATAAACGTGTGCTGCGGCTGCATTATTGATAACCATATTGAGATCAGCAAAATCTTTGCGGATACGGGCAACCAGTGCCGCCACCTCTTCTTTTTTGCTGGTATCGCTGACAATGCCGGTGGCACTGGGCAATTGTTGTAAGGCATTTGCCAGGCGTTCCGGGTTCCTGCCGGTAATGATAAGTTTATTGCCGCCTGCTGACAATAATTTGGCGATTTCAAGACCGATACCGGCGGTACCACCTACCAGCAGTACGGTGTTTTTTGTTGTGTTCATAATTGGCTGTTTTAAATATACCATTCGGTATATTTTTAGTTAAAAAATATTATAAATTATCTATGATTTGTTTTACGGATTGCATAACGGAAGATCGGTAGTTTATTTTCCCGGTGAGTTTGGTTATCATAATTGCGCCTTCAATGGCAGCAATGATGGTAAGCGCGATGGCCTCTGGATCGGTTGTTTTCCTGAATTCTTTGGCAGCCATTCCTTTTTCAATCAGTTCTTCAATTCTATTTTTCCATTGCAGCACGGCCTGGCTGGCTTTCTTTTTAAGCGCCGGATGGGTATCGTCACTTTCGGTAGCGGTATTCAGCATCGGACAACCACCTTCTGGAAACGGGTGTTTCAGAAAATTTTCATACACATTCACATAGACGAGCAATTTTTCGCGGGCCGTTGCATATTTGCTCATTTCTGCACTGATGATCCGCTGTACACAGCCGATATTAAAATCGAATGCGGCCAGTGCCACCTCATCTTTATTGGCAAAATTACCGTAGATGCTCCCCTTGGTAAGGCCGGTTGCCCGCGTCATGTCATTCAAAGAAGTGCCCTCAAACCCCTTGGTATTAAAAATGGGTGCTGTCTTCTCAATGATCAATTGCCGGGTAAGCTCCGCTTTCGACATGTTTTTTTTACAAAAATATACCATTCGGTATATAATTGCAAATTTATTTTATGGGCAGCTATGCCGCCGGGATCGATTTTATCAGGAATGTATTAGATGTATCTGGCTGTCATACCGGGGCTTGTGTGGTCTCCTGTTTTCAGCCGAAGTTTTTTCGGCCCGGTCCTTCATTCTGCACAACCATAACAATGCTTTTATCCGGATTGATAAAAGCCAGCAGGTTATCTCATACAATCGGTACAGACAGCACCACGCTGGTGAAATCTCCGCCGCTGAATGTTACGGAACCATGGATCTCCTCCATTCTTTTACGCATGTTCCGCAGGCCATTGCCAAAGATATTTTCATTTTGGATGCCTTTACCATTGTCGTTAACAGACAGGGTAAGCTTATTGTCTGCCAGTGACACAACGATCCAGGCTTTTTTTGCGCCAGAATGTTTATACACATTGTTCAGGCCTTCCTTTACGCAAAGAAAAATATTTTTTCGGCGCAGTCCGCTCAGCACGGTGTCTGAGGGCGACGCAGGCAGGTCGAACTGGAAAGCAATCGGCGTGTCCTCAAAAAAACGAAAACCGTATCCGCGTATATATTCCCAAAGGTTTTGCAGGTTATCATTTTCTGCCGTAAGGGCCCATACAATGGTATTCATGCGCTGGGTTACTTCTTTGGTAATACCTGAAATTTTAAGGGCATATTGTTGCAGGGCTGACCCGGCATCCGGCTGCGCGGCAATTAGATCGCTTACCATCCGAACGGTGCTGAGGCCGCCCCCCACATCGTCGTGCAGGTCGGCAATAATGCGGCCGCGTTCTTCTTCTTTGGCACCTTCCACTGCCAGCAAAGTCCTGCGTTCGTTTTCCAGCTCTATTTTTTTCAATTGCAGCTGCTGGCGGTTTTTCCGGTAGCGGGCTGCCATCAGCAATATGCAGGCAAGCACCAGGGCCAGCCCCAGTAGGGCATACCTGAAAGAACGCTCTTTGTTCAGTTCATATTTCTGCTGCAGGATGGTCGTCTCTTTTTTCTGGGTTTCATATTTGGCCTGCATCTCAGCCAGTGCTAAAGCTGAATTGGCCTGGTAGGTAGAATCCATGGCGGCCATTTCCTGCGACAGAAATTCATTTGCTTTCTGGTAATTACCGGCTTCTTTGTAGGCACTGGCGAGATCTTCATAAAGTATTATGTTCTGCGCAAAAGGAGCCCGGTTCTTATTCGACATATCAAGTGCCGCTAAAAACTCTGCAATGCCTTTTTCATAGTCTTTATTGAGGGCGTAAAATTTACCCAACAGATCCATGCCGGAAACCGTGTAATAGCTATCGCCTATTTGCTGTTGCAATGCTACAGAAGTTTTCAATGCATGCTCAGCTTCCTTTATTTTACCACTTTTTGAAATCACGTTCCCATACACTGCCCATGCATTAGACTCATCCGTGAGGTTGTTGTTTTCTTTTGCATATTGAATGGCCTGTTTCAGGTAGTATTCTGCGGAATCATTTTTTTCCATGTTATCGTATACAATGGCAATATTTGAATACACCAGGCTCATTTTTCTTTTGTATACGGGGTTGTGCATCAATTCGAGCGCCTGTTTGTGCCAGCGGATGGCTTCCGTATATTTTTCCAGCCGGGTGTTGGCATTACCAATGGACGTGGTAGCGCTGATCATTCCGACAGTATCACTGTTTGCTTCCGCCAGTTTCAGCAATTCAAAAGAATTGGCCGCTAATTCATTCGGATGCATGCCACGGCTGAGGATATTCCCTTTGAGCCGGTAGACGCGCAGGTACAGATCGCCGTAAGGCAGGCTCTTTTTAATATCGCTGATTAAGCCGTTTATTTTATTCAGCGCGGTGTCCAGTTTGTCTTCCTGCAATAGCCAGGCGACCAGGTAATATTGCGCGTATAAACCAGCCGTATTATTTTTTTGGCGGGTAGCCAGACTGTCTGCCATCAGTGCGTACTTGTGCAGGGTATCCATGTTGAAACAGTCCCACTGGTTGCAGAAGGCCATTACCGCCGTTAGCCTGCCCGCTTCACCGGGAGCCGTGGCGATGTTTCTTTTGAGGCTGTCTATCATGGTGGTCTGTACAGCGGCAATGCTGAGGAAGAGCAGCAACAAAAAGCTAAGGATACAGCGCGGCATACTATTATTTTTATGGGGATGGCATGATGACCGGGCCTCTTAAAATCCGTATTCAAAAGACCTGGTTTCAGTAACCGTCTTTCATCTTTTCAGGTACATATTTACGGCTTCCACGCGGGTATTCACCTGCAGCTTTTCATAGATATGCTGTATATGGGTGCGCACGGTAGCCGGGCTGATGAATAGCCTGGCGGCAACTTCCTTATTCATCAGGCCATGAGAAAGCAGATCCAGGATTTCTTTTTCCCTTTCGGTCAGCGCCTGCACCAATTGATTCTTTTCATCAAAACGGCTGAAACTGGCTACTACCTTGCGCGCGATGCTGCCACTCATGGGGCTGCCGCCCAACAACATCTCGTTCAGGGCAGCCATTATTTTACCAGGTCCCTCACTTTTCAGGATATAACCACTGGCGCCGGCTTTCAGGGAGCTGAAGATCTTGTCATTGTCTTCATAAGCCGTACACATAAGAAACAGCATTTTGGGAAACCTGCTTTTCAGGGCTGCCACACAGTCAATGCCACTGCTGCCGGGAAGGTTGATGTCCATGAGCACGGCATCGGGTACCAGGCTGCTGATGGCGGGCACGGCTTCTTCGGCGCTGGCATAGCTGCCGCCATGCAGTAATCCCTGCTGCATACCCACCATGGTACCCATGGCGTTGCGCAGGTCTTCCTTGTCTTCAACAATGCATATTATTTTATCTGTTGGCATAGCACAAAATTAATTAGCCGGGGCACTAATAAATATACGTAAAAGAGATTAGGTAAAACCCTTTAGTGCTGTTTAACATAGGAATTATACGGGTTAAAAGGACGTAAACGGATCTTTTTTTGGGCAAGGGTTTGGTATCGCAGACAGCTGTACTTCTTTCCCGCCACATCAGTGCCGGTTACAATATCAGCTGAATTACGTATTGCTGCACTTTTCAGCTTACATCATATTTGCAGTATCAACATTTATAAAATAAAATCATAACCATTCAAACACATTTTACATGAAAAGGATTATTTGTTTCAGCACCGGTTTATTTTTCCTGTTTTTATCAGTAAGCATTCACGCAAAAGCGCAGAAAGACAGCAAAACATTCAGCGCAGGCTTTGGCCTGGAAGCAGGGTTGCCCTTAGGTGACATCAAGAACTCTTATAATTTTATGAGCGGGTTAACGCTCAGGTTTGCTTACCATGTAGGCCCGGGCTTTGTTACCCTAACTACGGGCGCAAGGGCCTACC
>CAXTMV010000118.1:15070-15623 GCA_964245425.1 uncultured Flavihumibacter sp.
CCAGTATACAGATACCTGTAAAGGCAGGTTATAAATATGTATTCTACAAACCCTTTTTTATAATGGGTGAAATGGGCTACTCTTCCTTTAAAATTTATTATAAAGGCGAGAACGGCGACCTCGCTTCCAGCAATTCAGGCGGATTTACTTATGCGCCTACCGTGGGTGTTAATTTCAATGCGGTGGAACTGGGCATCCGGTACGAAGGCACCAGTTTGAAAGGTGGCACCGTATCGACCATCGGCCTGCGCCTGGGCTTTAATTTTTAAGTGAAGCCTTCATAACCCTAAACCATAAACGAGGTTCCACATCCGGTATGCCAGCGGACCCTTGAAATACCTGCTAACAACAACCGGGCCGCAGCGGCCCGGTTTCTTTTTTTACCCAAATGACCTCCCGATGATTGAAATCCTTATCTTGAAGGCATAAAAAGAGCCCCCCATGAGCAATCATTTCGAGATTACCTATAAAAAAATAAAGATCCGCGTAGAACAGGTAGAAGGAGACGAGGCAGGTGCTTTTGTACTGAAATACCCGGATGGTAAATTTATTA
>CAXTMV010000119.1:0-15558 GCA_964245425.1 uncultured Flavihumibacter sp.
GCTGTAAGCAGTAAATTGATATCGGCTACACTGCCGCTGTGTTTTTTATATGCATCTTTCAGCGATGTTTCGAGGTAAATAGCGGAATGGCTGGTGCAGGTTTGGTTATCCCTTACAAAAGCAAATACTTTTTTTGCTTTTTCAAGTTTGCCTGACACACCTTTGGTCACATTCTTCAGGTCATCGTCGAGCCAGTTATTATTCCTTGCCAGGTCGGCCCCAAAATAATCGCTTTCCATCAGGCGTCGGCTCATGGTCTGCCAGTTGCCAATCATATCGTGCAGCACATCGCCGCGAAACTGATAACTGGCCAGCTGGAATTCCAACCCCGACATATAATTTTTGATGGCCGATGTATAATTTTCTTCTTTTAAGGCAGAGATGTTTTTAGCTACCCAACGAGAGGTATACACGTCACCGCTCAAACTTACCTGCTCATCCTTGTCTGCTCCGCCAGGCATGGAAAGACGGAAACTGGAAGGATAAGAATCTGATTTTTTGTCAAGCATTATATAGCCCTGGTTCAGCGTCACATAATTAAAAAACTCCGGTATTTCCACCTTGTATTCGCTCCACAGGCAGGGATACTCATCCTGGAAATTCCAGGGCTGCAGATTAAAAAGAAAGTCTGACTCAATGCTGTAGCTGTATTCAATAATAGACCCCTCCTTTATAGCGGGAAAGGTAAATTTCTTCACCGTATGTTTATTATCCAGTTTATCTTTAAATATTGATGCTCCGTCCAGCTTGGTTTGCAGCACCGCGCCATTTTCCAGGTTGTAGGTTACCGCCTTCAGGTCTTGCAGTTTCTCCATGTCTTCTCCACTCTGGTAAAGCATAATTGTTATATCTGCCGCGCTAAAACCATTCTTGTTTAGGATCTTGACCCTTTTAAAACGTTTGTATATTAACGAAAAATGTCCTTTGGCGTTGCCTGCAAATGCCGAGTTGCCGATATCTGCGATGATGACCGCATTTGCGCCCGAATCATAGGGCTGGTTAATGGTAAAATCTTCGGCACTTACTTTTCCAAATTTTACGGGTGATTTGTCCTGGGCGGACAGGTTGACGCCGGCACATAACAGTGCGAGCAGAAAGATAAAAGGATGAGGTCTCATGTTCAGGGTTTAATTTTCAAAAATAGAGTCAAATAACAAACGAAAAGCTTGTTTCCGGTCAATATATAATTGTTTTTGTCCCGTAATATAATTTCCTATTTCTTTTTTCTGAACACGATCTGTTCGTTTTCTTTTTTCACTACCTGTCCAAAAAATTCGCGCAGCGAGTCATAGTCATCCGAATCAAAATTTGCTTTTTTGAACTGCAGGCTGCACCTGAGTTGTACAAAATCCGCTGTTTTCTGCAGCAGATATTCAAAAATGCCTTCCCCAACATTGTATATCATCCTTGTCATTTTGGGTAATTCTTCTACGGCAAACCCTTCGGGTATCTCCATTCTCAGCACATAGGTTTCGTTCAGCGGGTAATCCATTTCTACCGGGTACTGCCTGGTAGCGGCGGCAAAAGGATTGGCTTTATAACCCGCCCACAGAACGGGGTTAAAATAAATCAGCTCTGCGTTGTCGCCGGTCTTTAGCAGGAACGCTGCTTCTATTTTAGCCGGGTTTTCGGGTTCTTGCAACGAGTCTATCCAGCAGCTGGTAATATCCGCATCGCCCCTGGCAGCATTCAGCATCGCCGTAAAATAATTCTTTTGTCCTTCTTTTGCAATGGTTTCGCGCAGGGCATAAGACTCCATATTACCCATCTGGATTTGAAAACTGCCGCTCAGCAAACCTTTTTTCTTTTCGTCGTTAATAATATTAACACTGGTTACTTTCCGTTCTTTAATAGAATCGGGCAGCAGGAATATGGAAGCTGAATCTGTGCGGCTGATAATTCTCGCATGGCCGTTGTAGCAATTGCCCGGCAGTTGCCCAAAGCCGAGGTTATTGTGCGAGGCATCCAGGAAATATACTTTTCCATCTATCACCGCCCGGCAGACAACATAATTGAGCCTGTCCATTACCGGGTAGCCGGGGTAGTTATACCCATATTCGCGGGTACTCAGCAACACCGGGGCCGCATTAATTTTTTCGCGCAGCAGCAGGGCAGTTAGTAACAGGTTCAGTTCGCCTACACCGCCACTGCGTTTCTTTAGTACATCCTGCAGGGTTGTATTGATGTATTTGTCGTAATAGCTGGTACAGGTAAAATTGTTCGCCAGGTAATAATAGATATCCTTGGCTTGTTGCAGGGCTCCCCGGTTTTCTTTGGTAATACCGGAGAGGGCCTTGTCAAGCCAGTATTCATTGCGCTCTTCGCTGAGGGGCAGTCCAAAATCTTCGCTCTTTAATAATTCATCGGTTGCCTTTGCCCAGGTATTCATTACATCGGTAGTGGTTTCCCCGTTGTTGGTCTGGTGTAGCTGAAATTCAATTTTGTCTATATAATTGGCAGGCGAAGACAGGTAATTCTCCGCATAGAAGGCCGGTATATCTTTTATTACCCAGCGGTGTTTGCTGGTATTAGCACTTACAGAAAGGTTGGTGCCGCCCGGTGGGGCATAGGCGCCATCTGCCGGTTTTGTTTCCGTAATCAAATATGTTTCGTGCCCTTCTTCCGCCTTGTCTATAAAAAAAGGATGAACCCCGTTTTTTTGAAAGATATATACCAGTAGGCTGGGAATGGTAACCTGGTACTCGCTCCACAGGCAGGGATATTCCATGTTCTGGAATTCCCAGGGGCGCATCCGGAAAATAAAATCGGAAGTAATGGTATAAGAATATTCTATTACAGAACCTTCTTTTACCGCAGGCATCGTAAATTTTTGCTGGGTATTGTTTTTATCGAGCCGGTCGGCAAACAGATCGTCTTTTCCCAGCGGCACGGCCATTACCTGGCCGTTCTCCAGGTTATAAGTAGTAGCATTAACCGCGCTCAGTACTTCTTTGTCGGTTGCATTTTCGTACAGGTGTATTTTAACCGTGGCCAGCTCAAATGCTTTTTTATTAAGGATGCGGATACGGGTTCGGCGTTTAAAGACATAACTGAACCAACCATTTTTATTGCCAATAAATTCAGTGGTGCCCAGGTCGGAAAGAATAACAGCATTGCTGTTGCTGTCTATGACGGCGGCAGCAGGCAATACAAAATCCTGCGGGGTAACTTTGGCAGCCTTGCTGCCATTTTTTCCCTGTGCGCTCAATCGGGTTGCCATACCTGCCAGTACTAGTAAACACAAGGTGGATATCCATTTCATCAGAACGGTTTAACGGTGCAACAAAGTAATCATTTTTTTGTGTTAGCTTGCTAAAAAAACTGAACATTTCATACCATACGGCCACTATCAGGCAGCTCACATCGGCGCTTGGGTTTGATTACTGCGGCATTGCAAAAGCGGTTCAGCTGGATGCCGATGCGCGCCGGCTGGAAAGCTGGCTGAATAAGGGCTACCAGGGCAGCATGCAATACATGGAAAACCATTTCGATCTGCGCATCAACCCTGCCCGGCTGGTGCCCGGTGCCAAATCGGTTATTACCTTACTCCTCAATTATTATCCGGTCATTTCCCAGGAGCCTGGCAAGCCTAAGATTGCAAAATATGCTTATGGCAAGGATTACCACGAAGTAATCAAAAGCAAACTGCATGAACTGATAAAACTGGTTAAAATTAATATTGGCGATATCAACGGAAGGGGCTTTGTAGACAGCGCACCCGTACTGGAGAGAAGCTGGGCACAGAAAAGCGGTCTCGGATGGATTGGAAAAAATGGTAACCTGATCAATAAGCAGGGTGGCTCCTTTTTTTTCATCGCCACCCTTATTACCGATCTGGAACTGGAATATGACAACCCTGCCGCCAAAGATTATTGTGGCACCTGCAGCAGGTGTGTAGACGCCTGTCCAACGGACGCGATCCTACCCGATAAGATCATTGATGGCAGCCGGTGTATTTCTTATTTTACCATCGAATTAAAAGACCAGTTGGTACCGAATAATATGAAGGAAAAATTCAGCAACTGGATGTTTGGCTGTGATATCTGCCAGGATGTTTGTCCCTGGAACCGTTTCAGCCGGCCTGCTTCGGAACCGGCATTTACGCCCCTCAGGGAAATCCTTCATTTTTCACTGCAGGACTGGGAAGACCTGACAGAAGAATCTTTTAAAAAAATATTTCGACATTCCCCTTTAAAAAGAAGCAAATTCAGCGGCATTAAAAGAAACCTGAAATGGCTAAGCGGAACGAATGGTAACGAATAAGCCCTCGCCTCGCCATTCGTTGTAACAATAGATGTCAAAAATTCAACATCGGCGCTAAAAACAATTCTTAAAACAACCATCCGATCTGTACCAGCAACCGGTTGAGTGTATACCGATAATAATCGGTTTGAATATAACAGGGCGCGATGACACCACATTCCGTTTGCTGCTGTTTATCAATTACTTTTTTATAGGAATAGCCTGCGCTCAGCAAAAAGCCCATGCCATTTTTGAGGCCGGCCTTATAACCAATGACCGCATTTCCATAAAAACCCGGTGTGTATTGATGGCCCACATAACTGAAGTTCTTGTCTTTTGCCACCCATGCAAAATTGACACCGGCACCTGCTGAAAGAAAGAACTGGTTTTGTGTTTTTCCAAAATATTTTAGATTTAAGGCAAAAGCGGAATTGGATTTGTCATGTTAATAAACAGCCCTGTTCCGAGGCCGGCAAAGAAATTTCTGTATTGAAACCCATTGACCGTTTGCAGGCTTACAGCCCCTTTTTCGTCTCCCTGCAACAGGCCCACCTGGTCAACGGAATGAAATGTCCATTTGCCAGGTGCCGGCTGTTGCGCAGCCAGATCCAGCACCATAGAGAGCGCCATAAATACCAGTATCCAATTTTTATTCATACAAAAAAAATTAACCGTCCAGAACAAGGATATTCTCTTCACCAACCAATCAATTACTTCGCCAGGCTGCTCAATAAATGAATATGCCGGAGATCGCTGTAATCGTATTGGTAAAGACCCTGGCTATTCACCAGGTAAGCAATACCGTTGGTGGCTATTACATCATAAGCATCTATGTACCTGATATGCTTAACCAGTTTCATATCAGCTGGCACCGTTGCATCGTATACTTTTAGGCCATCGTCGCAAATAAAGAGCAGGTTGCCATCTTTAGACAATCCTTTTGGATTGACGAGTGGGTAAATTTTAACCGGCGAAGGGTTGCCTGCATTACTTATATCGTACACATCCAGTTCATTTGTGGTACTGCCGCAAAAATTGGCAGCATGCAGGGTTACATAGGCATATTTACCGTCTACCACCACGGGGTCATGGCTGCACCAGTGTCCGCTTACCGAAAGCTTTTGCGGATCGGCCGGGTTTTGTAAGCCGAATATACTCATGCTATTGCTGGCGCCAATGTACAATTGGTTATTATAAGGGAATATGGTTTCGATGCTGCTTCCTATGGATTTGCTTTGCACAAAAGCAGGATTGGCCGGCTGGTTGATATCAATAACCCGCAGCGCGTTGCTGTTCACCGCGTACAGGTAATTGCCCACCGTTGCAAAGCGCGCCATGGAACCGGCCACATTAGCATTTGCGCCGGATGGCGAACTACTGCTGGCGGCATAAAAAGCGCCCGACGGCACATCAAAATAAATGGGGCAGTTATTGCAATAATAATTAATGGCATTGCAAGCCACTGCCGTGTCTCGGGTTGTCCAGCCGGTCTGTACACGCGCCGAGTCAGGATTAATAATAGTCGGGTTTAAAGATTTCTCCGGGAAAGTGTTGATCATAAAATGCCCGGCTACCGCATGCAGGGGATTGCTGATATTAATGGCAGCCAGGTCTGAATACATGTCTGCAAACAGGATATTGTCTTTTACCGACATGTCAACATTGCCCGGTATATTAATAAAACCGGCTTTTACAGGGTTGGCGGGATGACTGTTATCAATAACATGTATGCCTTTCCCCTGCTCATTCAAAAAGATCCAGTTGCGGCTCAGGTAGAGTTTACCTGCATTGCCGATGGGCACCGCCGCCGAACTTTTTACAGAAGCCCTTATATCAGATAAGGTTGAATAAACGGGTGTATATATTTTGTATGCATGGCGGCAATTGTCTTTAAAGCAGGAAGATAAAAAAAATACCATTATTACAAGACAGCCGGCGGACAACAGGCAAGCATTTATTTTTTTCATACAACAGTGTTTTCATAGTCTGACAAGTGCCTGCACACAATCGTTGCACTTATTTTTTTCTTTTGGAGAAACTTATTTTTGTACCGATGCCTGCAAAGAATAAATGCCTGCTGCCATACAGATCTTTGTTAAACAGGTTGCTGATGCCGTAATTGAATTGCGGGCCGATCTCCAGCTGCATATTTTTTTGTAATAAGCGGTAATGCAGGCCGGCTAAAAAAAGCAATTGCGCTGTATTGATGCGGCTGTTATCCTTGTAATAGCTGTTGCTGCCGGCATCATATTGCAGGGCATTGCTGCCGGCCAGCAGTGAAAATGCCGCGCCTGCAGCTGCAGAAAAACGGGAGTTCTTATTGCCCAGGCGCTTTTCTATGGTAACCGGCAGTTCAATAAAATGAAAGTGATTGGTATAATTAGCCGCATTGCCACTGTGATAGTCCAATGTCCGGTTGCCGATCAACGTGTCTGTTTTTGCACCCACTGCTACATGGGTACTGCTGTAACTGTACCGGATGCCTGCCGATAAACTGTATTTGTTTCCAATGGCTTTACTGATAAAAACGCCCGCGGCAAAAGCGAAACCCGCTTTGATAACAGATGGTTCGGTAAGCACTGTGGTGCCCCCGTTAAAGACAGCGCCGTTATTGGTTTGTGAAGAAGGCACCGAGAAGGCGTCGGCCACGCGCGTACCTGTTAACAGTTTGGAAAACCCTTTTGAAATATTGGAGGCCCCGGCATCGAGACTAAAACCCCAGTCAATATTTTTCTTTTTACCGGCAGTTCGTTTGCTCACCGCAACTGTTGCAGCACTGTCTGCTTTTATCGCGGCAACAGCCTGCTTTTTTTCAACTGCAACCGTTTGCTGCCGGCTGTTTATTGTTGTATCTGGGGTGCCTGTTTCCGGTAAGGCAGCAAACGTTTTTCCGGTATGGGTGGCAGGCGGCAGCGGTTCATCCGTTCCTATGGTTGAAACAGTTGCAGCTGTTGTTGCTAAAGTGGCGGTCAGGGGTCTTTTTTTGATCCCTGCTTCATTTTTGCTGCGCAACTGCAGCACGTTATTTTTCACCGGTAACCCGGATGGACGAATGGCTATGTCGGTACCGTTGCTCCGTTGAATGAATCTCTTTCTTTGTGCAGCTTTGCCGGCAGCCATGGTCTTTGCCGAAGCATACTCGTTACCTGTTTTTTCCCTTTCTGCCATTTCCTCAACGGGCACATCTTTATTTTCAACCGCCTTTTTCCTGACTGCACTGGTAAGCGCCGGCACTGCTTTTCGCTGCGCCAACGGTTTTATCTCCTTATTTGCTGTCATTATTTTTTCAGCTGCTCCTGCCGGCTGTGGATTGTCTTCTTTTTGAGTAATCCGGTCAGCCGGAAGATCTTTTTTATTTTTCCCTGTTTCCGGGATGGTCTTTTCGGCAGCCAGCGGCTGGCTATTTTTGTGGCTTGCCTTAAACGGATACAATAGCCAGGCGGCGCATCCGAGCAATAAAAAAAACAAGGGCAGCCATAGCAATACCCTTCGTTTTTTACGCGGAGCGATTTCCTGCTCCACTTTCTGCCAAACAACGTCTGATGGCGCGAACTGTAGTTCGTCCATCTTTTGCTGTACCTGTTTTTCAAAATCCTTACCCGGCATAATTAGTTTTTTTTTGTGTGCCCGATTGCTTCTCCAGCCAGCCTATCAGCAATGCCCGGGCCCGGGCATATTGTGATCTTGA
The DNA here is from genome assembly GCA_964245425.1 of uncultured Flavihumibacter sp. Lineage (GTDB taxonomy): Bacteria > Bacteroidota > Bacteroidia > Chitinophagales > Chitinophagaceae > JACMLD01. The sequence goes on from CAXTMV010000119.1 coordinate 7,931, forward strand.
GGTGCCTTCATTAATACCCAGCATTTTCCCAATTTCTACATGGCTGTATCCTTCTACCGCATGCAAATTGAAGATGGCCTGGTACCCGGGCGGCAACTGCCTTATCAGATTGGCCAGGTCCCTGGCATCTGCCTGTACAACCGGGTTATCTACAGAAACGGGGTGCATACTGATGTCGTTGAACGACAGGTCTGACTGGTAGCGGCTATGGCGTTTCAGGTAATTAATGGCGGTGGTAACCATGATCCTGCGTATCCAGGCGCCCAGTTCACCCTTGCCCTCGTATTGCTGCAGGTGCCTGAATACCTTAACAAAAGCCTCCTGCAATACATCTTCCGCATCATACATGCTTTTTGTATACCGGTAACAGACACCCAGCATGGCGGGGGCGAACTGCTCATACAGCGCACGCTGGGCAGCAGGCTTACCATGCAGGCAATCCCTGATTAGTTTGTTGTTATCTGTCATCCGGTATGCAGTTGACAGGCAATATAGGGCAAGCGTTGCATCTTAAAGAAATCAAAGTCGTGAAACGTCAGACGGTAATAGTGAAACATGCGTCGTGAGTCGTTCGCCTTCCGCATCGCGACCGTTTCCCACAACTGACGACTCAGGACTAAAGACTATTTTTGCCGGATGAATTTACAGGAACGAGACAGGGCCGTTATCTGGCATCCTTTTACGCCTTTTAAACATTCGCCGGATCCTATACCGATTGTGCAGGGCCGGGGCAGCTACCTGGTTGATGAATCGGGTAAACGATACATCGACGCCATCAGCAGCTGGTGGGTAACCCTGCATGGCCATGCGCACCCTTATATTGCTGAGAAACTGTATGAGCAGGCCAAAATACTGGAACAGGTGATCTTTGCCGGCTTCACTCACCGGCCTGCCATTGAACTGGCCGAAAGGCTGCTCCCCTTGCTACCGGGTCATTTTTCAAAAGTATTTTATTCAGACAATGGATCCACCGCTACCGAAGTAGCCGTTAAAATGGCGCTGCAATACTGGTGGAACAAGGAAGCTGGCAGCACCAGAAAAAAGATACTGGCCTTCAACAACAGTTATCATGGAGATACCTTTGGCGCCATGAGCGTGAGCGACCGAAGCGTTTTTACGCTGGCTTTCCAGGACAAACTGTTCGACGTAATTTTTATTGACACACCCACCCCGGAAAACCTGCCCGGGTTAAAGGACATGATAGATCGGGAAGGCGATGCCATTGCCGCCTTCATTTATGAACCCCTGGTACAAGGCGCTGGGGGCATGAAAATGTATGCATCGGATTTGCTGGACGAAATACTGGCTACTGTAAAAAGCCATGGCATACTTTGCATTGCAGATGAGGTAATGACGGGCTTTGGCCGAACAGGCCGGCTATTTGCAAGTGAGCATTGCCGTGAGCAACCAGATATCATCTGCCTTTCCAAAGGATTAACAGGCGGCACCATGGCCCTGGGCGTTACAGCCGTTACCAGCAGGATTACCGAAGCCTTCATGACCGATGACAAGCGCAAAACATTCTTTCATGGCCATTCGTTTACCGCCAATCCACTGGCCTGTACAGCAGCATTGGCCAGCCTCGATTTACTGCAGGAAGAAAGCTGCCGCCGGCAGACCGCCGATATGGTAGCCATGAATACCCGTTTTATTGGACAATTAAAAGAAGAAAGCCCCGCGCTGATTAAAAACATCCGGCAGCAGGGAACCATTGTTGCGTTTGAAATGGATCTGGGCAGGGATGGGTATTTAAATAATATATCCGCCATTATCACCCAAAAGGCACTTGCTAAAGGCGTGTACCTGCGCCCCCTGGGTAATACGGTTTATATAATGCCCCCCTATTGTATCATGAAAGAAGAATTATCTACGGTATACGCAATAATAAAAGAAATACTGCATGAAATACGAACGCCATCCCCGAATGAAGATGGCGCCGGTAAAAAATAGTTAGACCTGTCTTATTCAACTGTAAACGGAACATCGTAATCGCCCCACAACAGATCAATCTTACCATCTTTGCTGATGGTGATCGAAAATTTTTCTACAAAGGTTTTTGTCTTTTTTGATTTTGTCTGTACCCGCAGGGCATCTTCCGATTGCTTGTAGATGGTTCCCCACTGGTTCCAGGTTTTGTTGAAAATGATGGTCCAGTTATCGCCATCGGCCAGCGTGTACAGACTGTATTTTCCCGCAGGTAAAGACGATCCCTGAATTTTTGCATCTTTTTTTATCTCGAAAACGGTTGCTTCATTGGCTCCTGTGCGCCATACCTTGCCGGGCAGCGGATCAAGGTCTTTGCCAATGGTGCGGCCTTTTACAGAAGGCTGGCTGTAGTCGATCAGGATGCTGTCGCCCTTGGCCGTAGTGCCGCCTGCTTTTGCCGGTGGACTGGGCCTTTTCGATTTATCGCCCTGCCCGCAGGCTGTCAGCGCTACAACAGATATAAAGGCTAGCAATAATACTGGTTTCATTTTAGATGTTTTATCTGGTTTAAAATCTGAATTTGTTAAAGGACAAAAGTAAAAGGTTTAAGCTGAAAGGTTTTGGGGCGAAAAGTATTTGGCAAAAGGTTAAGGGTTGAAGGCCCGTGTCAACGATTTATGCACTACAAACTTATTATTTACAAGTTAAAACTTATTGCTCTGCCATGCGCTTCAATCCTGCCAGTGATTTCTCCATGACAGGACCCAGTTGCTGATCATAGACAATGCTTTGAAATTTCTCCCAGGGGTACCAGTTCAGGTGAAAATCGAAATACCATTGTACGGTTGTAAATCCATGTTTGCTGCTGTTTCCCATTATTGCAAAACCACTGCCAAATTTATTGCCGGAGGGTTGCTGCCAGTCGGCGGTAACCAGCTTAGCCTTATTGCTGGTAATAAAAATCGCGATCTCATCCGCCTTCAGCATATCGGTTTCGCCCACCCGGTTGTGGTAAGCCTGCACATACTGGTTCCATTTTTCCCATTGTTTTATATTTCCCAGTAAAGGATATATTTTTTCTGCCGGCGCACTGATATCGATGGCCCTTGATACACGGATATGTGAAGGCAGCAGCAAAGATATCAGGAGGATAATACCGAACAAGGCTACCGCGCTGATGACGGCCAGTTTTAAAAATCGCATATTGTTTTTTTTACCTGCAACAGGCGGCGTTTATCAATCCCATTTAAACACTTTAATGGCAATCGTATAGATGACTACGCACCAGCCTACCAGGATGGCAATTTCTGAAGGCGTCTGCCATAAATGGGCGCCTTCAAACGACACTTTTCGCATGGCATCGTTTAGCGCAGTAAGCGGCAGAAATTTCAGGATGGGTTGTATGCCTTGCGGAAAAGCGCTTTTTGGAAAAAAAGTACCTGATAAAAAATATTGGGGAAACATAAAAAGGTTGGCATAAATGGGGATCACATTCTGGTTCTTTGCAACGCTGCTGATGATAAATCCAAAACCCATAAAAGTAAGCAGGCCCAGCAAGCTCAGTACCATCAGTTCAGCAAAAGTGATCCAACCGTTGGCAAGGGTAAATCCATAAAAAAACTTCCCAAACAGGATGATCACCACGGCTGTTGTCAGCTGAAATACCACCCGGCCAATGCCTTCGCCCAGAACAATATATCCCTTGCTGATGGGCGTGGCATACATCCGTTTCAGCACCAGTGTTTCTCTTAATGAAAAAAACACAAACGCCACCCCGAATACCGCAGCGCCTATCAGTGAAAAACCAAGCATGCCGGGCAGGTAAAAATCGATCATTTTATACGGACGTACATCAGTGATTTCTTTTGTAACGTTGGCATAGCTGGCCGTTACCGGTTTGCCGTAATTATTGATCTGCGTTATTATCTGCTGCAGCACGGTTTCCAGCGCGGGCATTTCTCTTGCGCTGGCGCTGGTGCTTTTTAAATGAACTTCATAAGCGATGCTGGTATCAACTCTTTTTTTTATGTCTACAATAGCCGTGATACGGCCTTTTTGAAGCCTTTCCTGCATATCGGCATCCGTACCTTTTCTGATGTCGAAAAAGGGCGACTGGCTGATGGCCTGGTAAATCCTGTTATTGGTATCAGTGCTGTTGCGAAAAGCGATATCGATAGAAATACCTCCACCGCCACCGCTGAGGGCGGCAAAAATGACAATCAGCACCACAGGAAAAAACAAACTGAAAAAGACGGCCTGCGGGCTCCTGAAAATGGTTTTGAGTGATGCTTTTGAGATCGCCAGCATTGCCCTCCACTGACTATACGGTCTGTCCATGCAACATTAATTATTCTGGCAAAACTATCGAAATCCGGGCATTAAGAATTAGTAATTTGGCTTTTACCGGTATTTCTCACCACATAGTCACCCATATCCATACGATATCAAAGCAAAAAAACTATGCTTGCATATGAAACGATGCGCTTATTTGATGAGAAATGCCGGACCGCCGCCGGGAACAAGCTAATGATTAATGCTAATGTATCGTTAGCTCAAAAGGCATCCTGGCCTGTGTTACGCCCACCGACTGCTGCATCCTCTTTATGCTGTTGTACAGCTGCAGGCCCTGGTCGCCCAGTTCTTCTTTCAGGGCTTTGGCTTTTATATTTTTTTTATAGTTGCCGGTCAGGGATTCCATCCATCCCTGTGGCTCGGGGTATTCTTTCAGGCGAAAATTTTTTAGTTTTGCCATGCGCACGGCACAGTTGATCGCATCCTGCAAACCACCCAGTTTATCTGCCAGCCCAATTTCAATGCCCCTGGTGCCGGTCCACACCCTGCCCTGGCCAATACTGTCTACCCGTGCTGCATCTATTCCTCTGCCCGCCGCTACCCGGTGAACAAAAGTGTAATAGATACTATCTACATCATTTTGCAAAAACCTCTTTTCCATTTCGGTCAGGGGTCTGCTGGCGGTGGGCATATCTGCGTAGGGACCCGTTCCTACGCCATCGAAGGTGACACCCAGCTTATCATTGAACAGATGCTGCAGGTTGGGGATGATGCTGAAAACGCCGATAGAGCCCGTTAGGGTATTGGGCTGCGTAAAGATGCTGTCGGCACCGCAAGACATATAATAGCCGCCGGAAGCAGCATAATCTCCAAAACTGATAATCACAGGTTTTTGTTTCTTGGCCAAATCCAGTTCACGCCACATATTTTCGCTGGCCATGGCACTGCCACCACCACTGTTTACACGAACGACGACGGCTTTTATATCGTCGTCCATACGGGCCGCGCGTATGAGGCTACGGTAAGTGTCGCCGCCAATCTGGCTCCTATCGCCCTTGCCATCTACAATATCGCCTTGTGCAAAAATCAGGGCTATCTTGTCGTTACCTTCACTGGATTTGTAGGTGACGGCCTTCGCATATTTTTCTATTGCAATAAAATTTATCTTTTCGCTGCTGCCCAGCAATTGCCGGATTTCTGCCTTTACCTCGTCGTCGTACCGTGTACCGTCCAGCAATTTATATTTTACCGCATCCGCTGCTGTCTGGAGTGCAAGGGTGTTGGCATATTGATGAAGAGAGGCAGTATCAATATGCCGTTCTGCGGCTGTTTCCATCAAAAAGCGGTTATACAAGTCATTTAGGAACACGGAAGACTGCAAGCGGTTGGCATCGGTCATGTGGTCAGTCCGGAAGGGTTCGGTGGCGCTTTTAAATTTACCGGCATAAAAGATTTGCGGCTCAACGCCCAGTTTGTCGAGGGCCTGTTTAAAAAATAGGTATTGCAGGGAAAATCCCTTCCATTCCAGGCCCCCTTTGGGATTACAGTATACTTTATCGGCCAGGTTGGCGATATAGTAGGCCCGTTGGTTGATTACATCTGCATAGGCATATATAAACTTCTTGCTGGTCTTAAAATCCAGCAAGGCGTTGCGCAGTTCCTCGGAAGTGGCAAAGCCATTGGCATTGTCGGCGCATTTTAGATAAATGCCTTTTACAGCGCTGTCCGTTTTGGCATAGCGGATTAAGCGGACCATATCGTACAGACCGGGCAGATCATATTGTTCATCGTTAAAAAAACCGGTCAGCGCGTTTTCCTGTACCTGCTCATGAATGGCTTGGCTGAGATCGAGATACAAGACGGCTTTGGATCCTGTTACGGGCTTATCCGAAGAGAAATGACTGGCAATATATCCTATCCACAAAAACATGCAGATAAGGGCCAGTACAAAAAAAACGAACATCGCCGCAAAAGATGCAAAAAAGATTTTAAAAAATTGACGCATAATGATTCAATTTTAGCAGACCGGTAAAAATAAAGATATTTGAAAACGGCATTTGTTACAAGTATGAATACAGTTTATTTACTGACAGGCGGCAATGTAGGCAATCGGCAGCAATATTTAGAGGAGTCGGCAGGCCACATTGAAGCCAGCTGCGGCAGGCTGTTGCGCCGATCGGCCATATATGAAACAGCGCCCTGGGGCAAAACAGACCAGCCTGCCTTTCTTAACCAGGCGCTGGAACTATCAACCTGGTTGCCGGCGGAAGCGTTGCTGAAACAATTGCTGGAAATAGAACTCCATGCGGGCCGGAAAAGAGTAGAAAAGTACGGGGCACGCACGCTCGACATCGACATCCTGTTCTACAACCAGGAGATCATTCAGACCGCCGCGTTGACCATCCCCCATCCACAAATGGCCAACAGGCGTTTTGTACTGGAACCATTAAACGAAATAGCACCTGGTTACCTGCACCCTGTATGGCGGCAAACCATTTCGCAATTGCTGCAGGCATGCCCGGATCCATTGCCTGTGAAAAAGTTTTCTCTGCAATAAATAATTAAGGCCTTAGTATTGCAATTATTACCAGTGTCTTTTAAAAATGAATCATCACTTCATTACCATTGAAGGAAATATAGGGGCCGGTAAAACAACCCTGGCCCAGATACTGGCGCGCCATTACAATGCACGCCTGGTATTGGAAGCTTTTGCAGACAATCCTTTTCTACCCAAATTTTACAGCAACCCCAAACAATTTGCTTTTCCGCTGGAGCTTTTTTTTATGGCGGAGCGCTATAAGCAGTTAAAAGACCTGATCCATACCAAAGATCTTTTTCAGACCCTTACCGTATCAGACTATCTTTTCAGCAAATGCCTGTTGTTTGCCAAAGTAAACCTGCCGGAAGAAGAGTTTCACCTGTACCAGCGCTTATTCGACATTATTCACCAGCAGCTGGTACAGCCCGACGTTCTTATTTACCTGCATTCCCCTGTAAACAGGCTGCAGCAGAACATCCGGAAACGAAACCGCAGTTATGAGCAATCGATCCCTGATGCATACCTCTTTAATATACAGGAAACCTATACTAATTATATTAAGCAGCACAATGTTAAAACCATTTTTATCGATGCTTCCAATGCAGATTTCCTGGGCAATGATAAACACCTGGCGGTTGTAACCGATGCGCTGGAAAAAGACCTGGAAGAAGGACAGCATTATTTTACGCTTCCGTAATGATCCATTAAAAACCACTGTTGTCCGGGTAAAAAGAATGTTTCCAATCATAGGCAGGTGCCACCAAGTTTTTCAGCGATGGTCAAAAACAGGTAGCTGCTGTCCGACGAAATCGACACCAGCGGCTTTTGAGATGCCTCGCTTTTAGCAACAAATATTATTTTATTTTACGGG
>CAXTMV010000120.1:0-4288 GCA_964245425.1 uncultured Flavihumibacter sp.
ATTCCAAATAAACGGTAATGTATAAAAAAAATTATACACAATAGAAGCAATAGAGAGTGCATAACTATGCATTAACGCTTTGCTGTTGCAACCAATACCAGTGGTTCAATACAATTCTTATGTCTGTAAACGAAAACTGATCGCCCAGTATTTCCTTAACAGGCGATACGGCATCACCTCCCAGTTCTTTAACAACGGGTAAAATGATGTGAAGCTTTTCTTCCGTTAACAATTCAAGCACGTTCAGTTCACCGGTTTTTACAAAACCCGATAAATGCCCGTATACCGTGCTTTCTGCTAGTTCACGCAGGCTGGCAATCTCTGTAATGGTTTTGCCATTCCGGAATAAAGCAAATGTTTCGGCCTGGCTGCTGCCTTTAACAGGTTTGCCTTTACCGGTTACCGGGTCTGTGGTAGCAACGGCGATCTTGCTATAGTATTGCGCATAGGAAGCAGGCTCTTTACATAAAAGAATGTCTCCATAGCTTGTGTTCACCAGTTTTTGCAAATGCTGGCTCAGCATGGTCTCTATACCGGCAACCTGTAGGGCATACTTCTTTGCTTTGGATATATACTGCAGGGAGGTTATATGCTCACGCAAAGGCTTCAGCAGATCATCGCCGATGCTTTTTGCAAAATAGGCAATGGCTTTGTTTACACGGTCGGCCAGGATGGTCATATCGCCTGTTTGTTGCGCCGCTGGCAATAACAATTGCAGTTGCTGTTGAAACTTTTCTGCTACCAGGGCCTGTTCGCGGGTCTTGTTTAATAGTGCCTGGGCCAGGAGCAATGCTGTTTTACTGTTGCTTAGTTTGTTTTTCGGTGCCGCCTCCTGCAGCAGGAGAATGATATTATTTACCCGCTGCCAGTCGAAACTTTTCAGCAGCTGAAAAGCCCAGAAATGCTGCTGTTCCTGTTGCAATACCTGGTATAATTCATCTGCGGCAGCTTCTTTTTGGGCAAAAGCGATCACCCTTGCATCGGTGGCAATGGCCGAAGCATGCAGCCTGGACAATAAAACCATACCCTGTATGGAGCTGCAGCGGCTCAATGCAACATATACCTGGCCGGCTGCAAAAGAGGCGCCGGCATCAATAATAGCTTTATCAAAAGTTAGACCCTGGCTTTTGTGGATGGTAATGGCCCAGGCAAGCTTGATAGGGTACTGTGTAAAACTGCCCAGCTCTTCTTCCTTGATCCGATCGCTCGCTTTGTCAAAACTGTACCGGACATTACGCCAGGTTTCCTTTTCTACTTTCAGTTCTTCCTGGTCGGTATTGCTGATTACAATGATTTCTTCCTGGTTGATTTTTTTTATGGTAGCCAGTTTACCATTGAAATACTTCCGGTCTGTACCGGAATCATTCTTGATGAACATTACCTGTGCGCCTTCCTTTAATTGCAGGCTCATTTCTGTTGGCAAGGCTTTGTCGGAGAAATCACCGTTTACCGACCCGGTAAAAACCAGCATTTTGCCAGGTAACTTTTCCAGTTCACTGGTATTAATGGCATCTGCTCTTTTATTATGTGTGCTAAGGGTAATGTATTTGTCTTCTGCCGGCGGCGCAAAATTGGGCAGGTACCGGTTATTGAGCAGCAAAAAATCTTCTTCCCTTACCTGGTTGTTCCGAACCCGGTTAAGTACCTCTATAAAAAGTGCTTCATTCTGACGGTATATTTTCTTTAGCTCTATATATAAAGGCGGTGCGGCTACAACTGCCTGCGAGCTAAAGAAAAAAGGACTTTCGTACCAGGGCTGCAGGATCTCCCATTCATTGTCAGATACAACCGGTGGAAGCTGGTACATATCACCAATATACAAAACCTGTACGCCACCGAAGGGCAGCTGTGTTTTTTTCCGGAAATGCCGGAGAATTGCATCCATGGCATCCAGCATATCGGCCCTTACCATGCTGATCTCATCTATGATCAGCAATTCGAGCTGCTCCAGCAATTCTCTTTTATCTGCGTTGAACCGGATATTTTTAAAAAGACTGTTTTTATCTGAAACATTATTTGCATCATGGGAAAAACCCCGGCTGTTACCCGGAATAAAAGGACCAAATGGCAGCTGGAAAAAGGAATGCATGGTTACGCCGCCCGCATTAATAGCTGCCACACCGGTGGGTGCAACTACCACAGTGTTCTTGCGGGTATGTTCTTTTATATATTTAAGAAAAGTGGTTTTGCCCGTTCCGGCCTTGCCGGTGAGAAAAATATGGCGGGTAGTATTGTTTACAAAATCTGCCGCCAGTTTAAAAAGGGTGTTTGAGCCATCCGTTTGTACCATTGCCTGGGTTGTTTTTTATTTAGCCGTTCAGTGATATATCTCCGGGCATTCAACCGGCAAATATTGCCAAGCCTTCCTCCCATTCTTTTCAAAATTAAGCATACTTGGCTTGCTGCTGTTGGATTTTGTGATCCTGGGATGCCGCCCGCCAAAAACGAAGCGGCTTGGAATAAATCAGTTCCGGTAAGCATATCAGCCAATCATACAGTAACACTTGAAAATTGCCCGCAGGCACTGGTTGGCCGGAACCTGTTGCCATTTTACCGGTGCTGCAACCTGCGGGCAATTAGATTTATAGTTTGGCATCAGCCTTTGTGGCACCCAGCAGCAACAATTCATTTACTTGTATCTCAGTAATATATTTCTTGTTGCCTTCCTTGTCTGTATAACTTCGATTGATGAGTTTCCCTTCAACGGCTACTTCCCGCCCCTTGCTTAAAAACTTTTCGGCAATCTCCGCCACTTTACCCCAGGCAACCAGGTTATGCCATTGGGTCTCCGTTACTTTTTCGCCCCGGGCATTGCGGTAGACTTCATTGGTAGCAACATTGAACCGCGTTAATTTTTTACCAGACTCCGTGGTGCGAACATCGGGTTGGTTTCCTACATGACCAATCAGCTGAACCTTGTTTTTTAAAGCGTACATAATCGTTAATTTTTTTGCCTGCGCTGGCTGACCTGCCGGGCAACCAGTGATAAGGCTGTTATAAATGTTAATATCCCATGCAACCAATGGCGCCATTGAATTGACAGGGCAAAGATGCAGGGACGAAAAAAGCAGAGCCGGTTTTTAAGCGTTTATGTACGGATATAAGCGTTTGTAAACACTTACACGCAATTTTTTTTGTAACTTTTCAGGGCAAACCTTATCCAGACTGATGATACAGCACACGGTGCCCAGAACCTGCATGTCCTGTGGCAAAGTCATTAAAGGGCGCTCCGACAAAAAATTCTGCGACGATTTTTGCCGGAACAGCTTTAACAACGACCTTAAATCGGACAGTAATAATTATGTTCGCAATATCAATAATGCGCTTCGGAAAAATCGCCGGATACTGGAAGATTACCTGGCGGCCGGCCATGAGATGGTCAAAATAACCAAAGACAAAATGCTGCAGCAGGGATTCCAGTTCAAATACAGCACGCATACTTACACCAATAACAAGGGTAATATTTACTATTTCTGTTACGATTATGGATACCTGGCCCTCGAAAACGGCTGGTACCTGGTAGTTAAAAACAGTAAGCCATAAGACAATTGAAAAAATGGCGGATGCCTGAGGTACCGATCTGATATGAACGCGGCCATAGAAAATAAAAAAACCCGCAAGTAATGCGGGGCAAAATAAAATTTATCAAAGGAGCGATTAATTATTCAGCATCAGCGGCATTACCAGCATCAGCAATTCCTCCCCTTCACCCAGTTCAGTGGGTTTAATGATGCCGGCCTTGGTGGGGGTTGATAATTCCATCCTCACTTCTTCACTGTCTGCGCCGCCCAGCATCTCAATTAAAAATTTTGCATTGAAAGCAATGCCCAGGTCTTCTCCGTCGTATTGGCATTTCATTCTTTCATTTCCTTCAAAACTGAAATCAACGTCCTGCGCCGCCAGTTGAAGTTCGCTGCCCTGTATATTCAGCACCACTTGGTTAGTACTTTTGTTACTGAATACCACCACCCGGCGCAATGCACCCTGGAAATCGCTTTTATTAACGACCAGCGTATAGGGGTTATCAGCCGGGATAACTACTTTGTAGTCCGGAAAACGGGCATCTATCAGGCGGCAGCTCATCTGTGTATTGCCATGTTTTACAAACAGGTGGTTGCTGTTATAACTAATGGTAATCTCATCTTCATTAAAAGGCAACACGCCTTTCAGCAGGTTGAGGGGTTTTTTGGGAACGATGAAGGAGTCCGATTTCGGGCAGCTTACATCGGTTCTTTTATACCTTACCAGCCGGTGTGCGTCGGTGGCAACAAACTGGATGTATTTTTTA
>CAXTMV010000120.1:4312-15478 GCA_964245425.1 uncultured Flavihumibacter sp.
CACCAGGCATGGCGGGCCGCAGATCATCATTGCTGACGGCAAACAGGGTTTTATTGATACCGGTTACCAGCGCATTGGACGTCATGGTAAAAGAAGTGGTATCATCGGCCGCCGGCTCCTTGGGGAAATTATCAGGGTTTTCTCCCATTACTTTATACTTACCGTTATCGCTGGTTAGCTCTACACCGAAATTCTTGTCAATATTAAAAGTAAGGGGCTGGTCGGGAATGTTCTTTAATGAATCAAGTAAAATTTTACCGGGTATGCAAACCTTACCGCTGTCTTTTGCCTCAATTTCAAGATGTATGCGCATAACGGTTTCAAGGTCGGTGGCAACAATGGTCAGTTTGTTCTTTTCAATTTCAAATAAAAAATCTTCCAGTATGGGCAAAACGGTGTTGGCGTTAATGACCCCGCTGATCTGCTGTAAGTGTTTTAACAATGCCGAAGACGAAACAATGAACTTCATACGGAGCGATGATTTGAGACGAAACTACATATTTTTAACCAATAGCCAACCCGATTTTAAGGAAGGTGGATTAATTGTGAAGTGGTAAAAACAGGCAGAACAGCACTTTATTTTTGTAAAATAAGCTTCCCGTCTTCATAAAATGGAAGTACCGGCGCCGTATCGGCAGTGAGGCAGTACCGGATGTCTTTTTCCAGGCCGTAATTGCTGAGCCGTAGAAAATGGGAGGCTTTTTTTTCTTTCATAAAGCCGTATAAGTCTTCCTTGGCAGCAAGCCAGGTGGTTTCGGCCACCTGTGAAGAATCGCAATTGATATCGAAACTTTCTTTTACTTTATTTACGACGGCGCCGGCAAATAGCATGTCTTCTATGTTTACGCGATCCTTCCAGGCTGCGCAGGCCAGCACCACCGGCTGATGCTGCGCCATCAGGCAATCGCAGACCGCAGACAGGTTGGGGAATGAACCAGTGATTACCTGGCGGGCGCCTTTTTCGAGCGCCATATGCAACAATTTTGTTCCGTTGGTGGTGGTTAATACCAATGTCTTCCCCGCAATAAAATCCCTGGGGTATTCAAAGGGAGAGTTTCCGTATTCAAGACCTTCGGCAATCTTTCCATCTCTTTCACCCGCCGTTATACCTTGTATTTGTTTGCTGATTTCTATACACTTGCTTACACTATCTACCGGTATAATGCATTTTGCAGCATTGTGTAGGGCGGTTGCAATAGTAGAAGTTGCCCTCAGCACATCAATGATCACAACCGTTGCCTGACTGAGATCGTACAAATGCAGGAGTGCCGGCGAAAAAGAAGTAAATAATGTTGGTTTCATACCGCCTGACCCCCTGAAGGAGAAATATTAAGTTTATTAAGAATGATTTCGGTAAGCTAATTGTTCTCGTTGATTAACCAGGTTCGTTCAATCGCGAACAAAATTAAGCAAAAGAAAGGAAGAGGTACCTGTTACTTGGCCGGAAGACCTTCCGGTTATATACGTACAGCAGGTAATAATGTAAAAATCAAAGAAATCAGCATCTCCCTTTAGCGTCAGGAAATATTCAACAAGAACTTCCATTTATCGGTCTCGGCAAATTCTTTTATGGATAGATTTCTGCGTTCCAGTAGTTTTCGGAGGTAGCGCTGTAAAAAAAGGGCATTGACCATCTTACCCAGCGCGCCGTAAGGGCTCTCAAAAGAAAACAGATCAATCATAAGCGTGCCGTTCTGAATGGGCATAAAATGATGTTCGTGTTTCATTTGTTTGAAATCGCCGCTGACCATTTCATCTGTGAAGGATTTGGGCGCCAGCATACTGATTATTTTTACCTTCATCACCCGTATTTTCCCCAGGTGTTTGGCTTTCCAGGTAACTGTTTCATCCTGTTTTATCAGCCCGGAAACAGTACCTGCTACAGCTTCCTCATTGGTATGTGCCATTGATTTTCTATGAAGGTCGATGCTTCTGCTGAGATCAAAAACCCGTTCTACCGGGGCGGCAATAAAAGTGGTGAGGTGGATAAGCGGCATGGCTTTCATTATAAGACAGGATTAAACAAGCATAACGCAAAAACCCTTCCAGATTATATCAGCTAAAAGGAAATTTTACCACTTTGGCCTGCAGCAGCCGATCCCGGATCTTGATATATATTTTTGCGTCCAGGTGTGAGAATACATTGCGGACATAACCCATGCCGATTCCCTTGCCCAGGCTGGGCGATTGGGTGCCGGACGTTACATGACCTACCGTCATTCCGCTGAAATCCTTTATTTCATATCCCTGCCGGGGAATGCCTTTTTCCACCATTTCAAAACCCACCAGCTTTCGTTCAAGCCCATTGGCTTTCTGGGCCTCAAAGATTTCCTTTGCGGTAAAATCCTTGTTGAATTTGGTTATCCAGCCCAGGCCCGCCTCCAGCGGAGAGGTGGTATCATCAATATCATTTCCATATAAGCAATAGCCCATTTCAAGGCGGAGGGTATCCCTTGCACCCAGGCCGATGGGTTTCAGGCCATAAGGACTGGCTACTTCAAAAATGGCATTCCATATTTTTTCTGCCTGGTCATCCTTATCCTCAAAATAAATCTCCACCCCGCCTGCGCCTGTATAACCGGTAGCGCTTACAATTACATTGTCGCCCCCCGCAAAAACCCCCGTTGTAAAAGTGTAAGAGTTCAGGTACATGATATCCATGCCGGTCAGCGGCTGCAGCAGTTTGGTTGCATGGGGGCCCTGTATGGCGAGCAGGCAGGTCTTATCGGAAATATTATGCATCTCCGCCTTTTTTGTGTTGTGGTTACTTATCCAATGCCAGTCTTTTTCTATATTGGATGCATTTACCACAATCATGTATACATTGTTCTCTTCTATGCAGTAAACGAGCAGATCGTCTATAATGCCGCCCTCTTCATTGGGCAGACAGCTGTACTGGGCCTTGCCGGCCGTTAATTTAGACGCGTCATTGCTGGTAACCCTTTGTATCAGGTCCAGCGCATGCGGCCCTTTTATCATAAACTCTCCCATATGGCTTACATCAAAAATACCTGCGTTGGTGCGCACGGCGGCGTGTTCATCGTTAATACCAGTATAGCTGATGGGCATATTATAACCCGCAAAGGCAGCCATTTTTGCACCCAGCGCAAGGTGTTTTTTTGTAAAAGGCGTATTTTTCATTATTTCGAATTGTATATAAGAGGCAGCAAAAATAAAGATTGCCGGGGAGAATGGGGCAAGAAGGTTTAGGCCCTACACCATAAAAAAGCCCCTCATTAAAAAATGAAGGGCGGTGTTCCAACTTCAACCCCGCTTGCCAACTGATGGGCCTGGCAGCGGCATGCAGGGCTATCTATATAAGAGAGGGCGTTGTTAATTAATATGGTCGTTAAAAATTACCATCGGCGAAAGCAGGCTGCTTTCCGTTACTGGTTCTGCTGCATCGGTACTTTGCGGCCCTCCTGATGTTTGATCGCCTTTGTACTTATATTTTTTTAATTCCTTTTCTTTTCTTTCCTTTTCTTCCGCGCTGTCTTTTATCTTTTGCTCTTCACGTAATTGCTCGTTTACTTTTTCCTTGATGGAATCTTCCAGTTGTTTGTAGCGATAATGATTTTTATTTTTCTTGTCTTCAAAACTGCCTTCCACGTGCAGCTTTTCACCGTCTTCATCTATTACTATTTTAAAATGGCCGTTCTTTAATTCCTGCGGATCGAGGTCCGAAACTCTCTTTAGCCCATCGGCAGGCGTCATGATGTATTCTGTGTTGACCGTCCAGGCATAGCTTTCATCACGGTAATCGTTGAAATCTATATTCCAGCCACGCCGGTTGTTGATGTTAACATCGAACCAGTCGTAATGATTCAAGGCGTCGTCCAGCTGTATTCTTTTGCCAACGGGTACTTCTATAATCACCACTACCTTCTGGTTCCTGAATTTATCAGAACTGCTTACGGGGAATCCTTCGGGCAGGTAGAGCATACTGTCCTGCTGCTCCAGGTTAAACTGGATTTTTGCGGCGTTTTTTGCGGCATTTTCACGGCTATTGCCCTGGCTGAGCCTTAAGCGGGTGGCGTGAAAGCTGCTGTCGCGGCTTTTAACTATTTTAACTTTCACGGTATTCAGCATCAGGGTATCCATATTAACACCGTAGACCGGTATATTATCATTGAAGCGGAAACCGAACCAATCGCCATGGTAATACTCCAGGTTAGAACGGGTTACTCCTACATAGAGTTTACCATCGGTGGGGGTGCTCACAGCAACCTTGTCTTCCAGCGGCATGGTTACTTTGAAATTATTCGCAAAAGTTCCCACCAGGAAAATAACGCTGAACCAGCCCAGCACCCAGAGGCCGCCAAAAATATAGCCCAGGTAATTATTGCGGGAGCGTACACCCATGATACGCCTTACCAGCCAGGTGATGAGGCCTACCATCGGTACACCTAAAAAGAAGATAAGGGTTGCCCAGGTCAGCATGTTCTGCAGCGGGCTTTCCATGATAAAGTTTTTCAGCGGAAAGGCCGCCATGCCACCAAATATGAGTGCAATCAGCAGAACAAACAGCACCACGGCAATGATGCCTGCTATAAGAAGAAAAAACGCTTTGAAGAGAAGGCCAATCACATGGCCCACCCCGTCGCCGGCCCTTCTTGCCAATGGGGCCGCTTCAGCAGCAAAGCTTTTTGCATGGGTTCCGGCTGTCTGCCCGAAAGCGCCTGCGCGGGTTCCCAGATCCTGGGCAGTTTGTTTCACTTCCTGGCCCCATTTTTCGGCCTTGGTTTTAAAATTCTCCAGGTCTTCTTTTACGGTGTCGCGGATAGAATTGAGATCTACTTTTTCGCCACGCATTTCCAGTTTCTCGGATGCGGTTGAGGCAAAGGGAACGGCTATCCAGAGAATGATATAAGAAATAAATAAGGTACCGCTCAGTGAACTGGTTATGATGCGAGGACCGATGCCAAAGCCCCAGTTCCAGGCAATGGCGCTCATGGTACCGGAAATTAATCCAATAATAAGGGGAAGGGCAAAAATCAAACGGGGTATCCAGCTTTCAATATTGAAGTAGGTGGAAAGACCCCCGCAAACCCCTGCCAGTACCCGGTCGTCTGCATTGCGGTACAGGCGTTTGGTAATATTGGTTTGTAAAGATTGGGAGGGAACGATGATCCATAATAATATATATATCCAGAACAACAGGCCAATCAGCAGCACAAACAGGATCCGCATAATAACCGGGTCTATGTTCAGGTAATTCGCCAGGCCGCTGCAGACACCGCCGATAATTTTATCATCGGCATTGCGGTATAAACGACCCCTGCTGATACGCCCCGTGCTGTAACCGCCGCCGGGGGCATATTGCTGGTTGGCCGACTGGCCAGGCTGTTGCGTGTTGCTATTATCTGTTGTTGGACCGGCTTGTTCTTCAAAATCCTGGGGCCGTCCGATGCTGCTGATGACTGCATTGATGTCTTCATCTGCAATACAGGGCGTACCGCGTTTCAGGCGTTCTGAAAAAAGCTCGGCAATACGGCTTTCGATATCGTTTATGATTTCATCCCGGCCTTCCTCATTGGCAAAATACTTTCGCAGGCTGTCTACATATTGCTTCAGGGTCTCGTAGGCAGACTCTTCAATGGGTATTACCCGTCCCTGAAAATTTATATTGATAATCTTTTTCATTGTACTGCTGTTTTGAGGTTGAAGTTAGAAGGAGGGATTTTGGTTGGTGGTGTCTGGCATACTGTCTGTTTTCCGGGCCAGCGCGTTTACGGCATTGGCCAGTTCCTTCCAGGTGGCCTCCAGCTCGCTGTAAAAAGCCAGGCCTTTTTCGGTGAGCGAAAAATATTTGCGGGGTGGCCCGGAATTGCTTTCTACCCAGCGGTAAGTGAGCATGTCGGCATTTTTGAGCCGGGTAAGCAGGGGATAGAGGGTGCCTTCAAAAATGTTCAGGTTGGCCCCCTTCATCTCCTCCACAATATCGCTGGGATAGGATTCGCCCCTGCGGATAACAGACAGGATGCAAAATTCCAGGATCCCTTTCCGCATCTGGCTTTGGGTGTTTTCGATATTCATACACGCTTTATTTATTACCAGCGGCAGGCATGAGGGAGGAGGATAAGGCTGATAAGGTTTAATCTCCCTGCCGATGCCTGCCGCCGGCGGTTTATCTTGTCTCCTTTGACGATACAAACATAGTAAAAGTTTCAGTACTATGCAACACAAAGTACCATCCAAAGGAAGGTAATCTTCATAAAAATATAGCAGGCTTTGACCGAGACCCACTGCTGGCGAGGATTTCAGCTGATCATTGACCAGGCGGCCAGGATTTGCCGATTGGACAGGCGGCAATTAATACAGTACCAGCGGTAAAAAAAATCCCGGCCAGCGGCCAGGATTTTGCAAAAACGAGTTACAACCTTATTTCTTAAGGCCTATTTCCCGCAGGCGTTCGTCTAAATATTCGCCCGCGGAGGCATCAGGATAGGCTTTTGGGTGATGGTTGTCTACCGTGCTGTCAAGGCAGGCCAGGCTCATTTCACTTCTGGGATGCAAAAAGAAGGGAATGGAAAACCTGGACGTATGCCACATTTCCCTGGGTGGGTTCACCACGCGGTGCGTTGTAGACTTAAGCTTATTATTAGTAAGGCGTTGCAGCATATCGCCCACATTTACCACTATCTGATCGGGTAATGATACTGCTTCTACCCATTCATCCTGTTTGTTCAGGATTTGCAACCCACCTGCTGAAGCACCTACCAGCAGCGTAATCAGGTTAATATCTTCATGTTGTTCTGCACGGATGGCAGATTTAGGTTCGGAAACAATGGGTGGGTAATGAATGGCCCTTAAAATGGAATTACCATTGTGGATATGGGTCTTAAAATAATTTTCATCGAGACCCAGGTACAGGGCAATGGCCTGCAGCAGGGCGCTGCCCGATTTTTCAAAAGCTTTGTAAGTTCTGTTTAAAGTAGGTGTAAAGGCGGGAATTTCCCTGATAACCACATTATCCGGGTATTCGTTTTTAATAGGATCGCCGTCTTCGACCATTTGTCCGTGCTGGTAAAATTCCTTTAGATCCGGCGCATCACTGCCTTTTGCATGCTCTTTACCAAAAGAGGTATAGCCACGCTGGCCGGCCAGGCCGGGTACCTCGTAACTTCTTTTTTTATCAAGGGGCATAGCAAAAAACTGCTGCACATACTTATAGAGGTCGGCAATCAGGTCTTCCGGAATGCCATGGTTGGTAACAGCTACAAAACCCACGTCTTCATACGCTTTGCCTAAATCGTTTACAAACTTTTGTTTCAATTGCGGATCGCCACTCAGGAAATCGGCAAGGTTAACTACGGGGATAGACATATTGTAAATTTTACAGTTGATAAAATAAGCCTGTAAATGTAGGAAAATTAAAAAGTCGAAGCGATGGTTGTCCGGTTAAACTTTTAATAGACCGGCCTCGGGCCGGCCGGGCACTCACAGTTTTTTCGATGCTGCATGGGCCTTGAGGAAGTAATTCAGCATGGTCAGGTGTTTAGCCGACACGTTATTCAGCCATGGCATACGGCGGACGCAAACCGAAGGTTTGCAGAACCAAGCGTGGAATGTAAGCACGCTGAAATATTCGTTGCACAGGCCTGCCATCGAAAAAAATTATTTTTAACCAGACAACAATCGTTTTGAATTTTGATTTTCCTTTAATTTTAAAAAATGTACATAGCCAACCGCCCGCCGGTTTTCCTTTTTTTTGTGTTGATGCTGGTGGGATGCGCACCGAAGTATAAGCAATACATTGGCCGGTATACCAGCACGCCCGGTAAAACCGTTCCCGATTACAGCAATCTTTTTTACTGGGCAGCGCACCCCGGAAAATGGGATCCATCGGACAGCATCCCCGAACCATTACGCAACAGCTATTCACCAGACGCCAGCGCAGACGTTTTTTTTATCTATCCTACAACACTAACCGATAACAGCAATCCCCGGTGGAATGCGGACATCAACGATGCGGCCATCAATGCAAAAACAGATTACTCGCCCATTCTTTACCAGGCAAGCGTGTTCAATGAATTTCGGGTCTTTGCTCCCCGCTACCGCCAGGCGCATGTACGGGCCTATTTTACAACCGATACTGCCGCTGCCAGCGCGGCTTTTGACCTCGCCTATTCAGATATAAAAACAGCCTTTCAGTATTATCTTGATCATTTTAACAAAGGCAGGCCCATTATTTATTGCCTCGCACAGCCAGGGCAGTACGCATGCCCAGAAACTGCTGAAAGCGTTTTTTGATAATACGCCTCTGCAGAAACAACTGGTGGTTGCCTATGTAGTGGGCATGTATATTCCTGATACCTTATTCAGCTCACTGCATGCCTGCGCAGACAGTCTTGCAACCGGCTGCGTTTGCGGCTGGCGTACCTACAAAAAAAATTATGAACCCGATTTTGTGGTAAAAGAAAAAAACACCAGTTTAATCACCAATCCTGTTAACTGGTCGGGTAAGATCGGTTTTGCAGACCCTGCCTGCAACAAGGGATCGATTTTATTAAAATTCAATAAGCTAAAAAAGCATTTGGTAGGAGCGGACATTCATGACGGTATTCTTTGGGTGGGCAGGCTGCACCTGCCGGCAGGATTTTTGATCCGGCGAAAAAATTTTCATGTCGGCGATATCAACCTGTTTTACCAGAACATACGCGAAGATGTGAAAAGACGAAGAAAAGAATATGGTTCCCATTAACCCCGGCTCCTGCCCCCGGATGGGTTTCGTTTGGTCGTTCTCGTTTATTGCAGCTGTTTCCTTACCTTACTAACTTAATTACAACGATTGCTTATGAACCAACACAAGCTTTTTCGCTGGTCGATTGTTGCAGCACTGGCCGGATTTATTTTTGGCTTCGACACGGTCGTTATCTCGGGTGCCAACCAACCCATCAAAGATCTCTGGCATACGTCTAAATTGTTTCACGGTATTTTTATTATGTCGATGGCCTTATGGGGAACGGTGGTAGGCGCCTTGTATGGCGGTATTCCTTCGCAGACATACGGTAGAAAAAAAGTGCTTTTCTGGGTAGGTATTTTATTTGCACTTTCTGCCCTGGGATCGGCCTTGGCCCCCAATCCTTACCTGTTTTCTTTTTTCCGGTTTGTGGGCGGACTGGGTATTGGCATCTCTTCTGTTGTTGCGCCCACCTATATTTCTGAAATTTCTACGCCTGCCAGCAGGGGGCGGCTAACGGCCATGTATCAGTTCAATATTGTATTTGGCATTTTAATAGCTTACCTGTCTAATTATTTTTTACAGGGCGTGGGGGGCGCCAACGACTGGCGCTGGATGCTGGGCGTACTGGCCATTCCGTCGGTCATTTATACCGTGATGGTGATGGGTGTACCGGAAAGCCCGCGCTGGCTGGTTACCAAAAAAAACGATCTGCCGGCGGCAAAAGATATTTTGATGCAGATTGGCGTAGCGGATGCAGCTGCTGAAATTGCCGCCATTATCGATGCCAACAGGCATGAGGCGCAAGCAGGAAATGCATCCACTTTTTTTAGCCGCCGGCACGCGAAAATTATCTGGCTGGCATTTTTTATCGCATTTTTCAACCAGCTATCCGGTATTAATTTTATTCTTTACTATGCCCCGGAAATATTATCGCAGATCGGTTTGGGCGCCAAAGAATCTTTGTTAAATTCAATTGCCATTGGCGGCACCAATTTAATTTTCACTTTTGTTGGGCTTTACCTGATAGACCGGCTGGGCAGAAAAACGCTGATGATCATTGGCTCCATCGGATATATTATCAGCCTTTCCATGGTAGCCTATGCCTTTGAAACACAGTCGAGCCCGCCGTTTCTTATGTTTTTCCTGCTGTTGTTTATTGCTTCGCATGCGGTTGGACAAGGCGCCGTTATCTGGGTTTTTCTCTCTGAAATCTTTCCCAATAAAATCAGGGCCCTGGGACAATCTTTTGGCGCCAGCGTGCATTGGATATTTGCCGGCATTATTACATTGGTAACGCCCGTATTCCTTGATAAAACGGATGGATTGCTCAAAGGCGAGCCCTGGAAAATTTTTGTTTTCCTCGCCTGCATGATGGTATTACAATTGATTTGGGTATTAACTAAAATGCCGGAAACAAAAAATGTGTCGCTGGAAAACCTGGAAAAGAAACTGATGGCAGAATAAAACTGTTGGGAGGGTTTTTTTGGTGCCCATCCAGGCCGGGTGTTTCTTTATATTGAGGTATAAGCTGTCTTTGTGCAACGGCTTTAATTTACGAAGTGCCGGGCGCATTTATTTTTTATTGCTGTAATTTCGCTGCTCAAAATTAAAGGTATGGCATTTCGAAATTTTAAAATGGTCAGCTATGTGGTGTATGGCCGCGGCAGTTTTAACCAGTTGGATGAAATATTACAGCCCCAGCGCAAGCCCGGAAAGCCAATGATATTTTTGCTGGATCATTTTTTTGAAAGCAAACCGCTCGCCAGCCGCATCCCTTTGCGTGGAAACGACAAAATAATATATGTAGACGTTACCTACGAACCCAAAACAAGCTATGTAGATAAGTTGGCCAATGAACTGAAAGACAGTTTTGGCAGCATCAGTGGCGTGATCGGCATTGGAGGCGGTTCTGCCATGGATTTGGCAAAAGCTGTTTCGCTGATGATGAATAACCCGGGTTCGGCAGCCGACTACCAGGGTTGGGACCTGGTAAAAAATGCAGGTGTATACAAAGCCGGCATCCCCACCTTAAGTGGTACCGGTGCGGAGGTTTCCCGTACCACGGTATTAACAGGCCCCACCAAGAAGCTGGGTATGAATTCAGATTTCACACCGTTCGACCAGATTGTGCTGGACCCCGAACTAACGGCCAATGCACCTGCCAACCAGCGCTTCTACACCGGTATGGATTGCTATATCCATTGCATTGAAAGTTTACAAGGCACCTATTTAAATGAATTTAGCAAAAGCTATGGAGAAAAAGCCCTGCAGCTTTGCCAGAAAGTCTTTGTTGAGAAATCGGTTTGGGATGAGGAATGCGATGATATGCTGATGATGGCATCCTATGCAGGAGGCATGAGCATTGCCTACTCACAAGTGGGTGTAGCACATGCGGTCAGCTATGGTCTTAGCTACCTGCTGGGCACCAAACACGGTATTGGCAATTGCATTGTGATGAACCACCTGGAAGAATATTATCC